>JBBSPE010000051.1:0-25351 GCA_038259155.1 Gemmatimonadales bacterium | reverse complement strand
GGCCGCCGCGCTCGGGGGCGGCGAGCGCCTGGACGATTCACTCGGAGTGGAGGCGGCCGACACATCGATGGCCGTGGAGGCCGCGCGTGTTCGCGTGCGCACGGTCGCAGACACCGAGCGCGATTTCACCGAAGCGGTGGCGCGCCTCGCCGACTTTCTCTCCGTGATCGGCCTGATCGCGCTGCTGCTGGGCGGCATCGGTGTGGCCAGCGGCATCCACGCGTTCGTGGTTTCCAAGATTGACACGGTGGCGGTGCTGCGCTGCCTCGGCGCCAGCAGCAAACAGGTGCTCACGCTGTACGTACTGCAGGCAGCAGTCATGGGTCTCGTTGGCGCCACGGCCGGTACGGCGCTCGGCGTGGGAATCCAGTTCGCGCTGCCGAGCGCGGTTGAGGAGTTCCTGCCGCTCAACGTTGCGCCCACGCTCGAATGGCGCGCGATTGCACTCGGCCTGGGCATCGGCATCTGGGTGGCGCTCGTGTTTGCATTGCGCCCGCTGTTGGCGCTGCGACGCGTCTCGCCGCTGCAGGCGCTGCGTCGTGCCACCGACGAGTCGTCCCTGCCGAGTGGCTGGCGTGACCCGGCGCGCGTGGCGGTGGACGTATTGCTCGTGGCGAGCATCATCGGCATTGCGATCGCGCGCACCGGTGCCGTGGTGGATGGCCTGGCCGTGTCGGCGGGCATCACCGTGGCCGTGCTGGTGTTGTGGGTCGCATCGGGCGCGCTCATTCGCGTGGCGCGTCGCAGCGTGCGTGCGGGGTGGCCCTTTGCGCTGCGGCAGGGTGTGGCCAATCTCTACCGGCCCGCCAACCAGACGCGTGCCGTCACACTCGCGCTCGGCTTTGGCGCGTTCCTTCTCGCCACCGTGTACCTCGTGCAGGGCAATCTCTTGCGCCGCTTCGAGATCGCGGATCAGGCGTCAGCCGGCAACCTCCTGTTCTTTGACGTGCAGGACGACCAGGTGAACGCGCTCGATTCCATCGTGACCACGAGCGGCTATCCGATTGTGGAGCGCACACCGATCGTGACCATGCGCCTCGCGGGTATCAACACGATGAACATACGTCGGCTCATGAATGATTCCACGGTGGATCGTTCACGCTGGACCCTTCGGCGGGAGTATCGCTCCTCGTACCGTGACACACTCAGCGCGGCGGAAAGCATTGTGCAGGGCACGTGGACCAACGACGCCGCGGAGCGGGAACGTCGTCGCGGGCCGGATGGCCCCTACGAAGTGTCCCTCGAAGACGGGCTCGCGGCCGACATGGGGGTCACGCTTGGTGACACCCTGGTGTGGGATGTACAGGGCGTGCGCGTGCGCACGGTGATCACGAGTCTCCGCACCGTGAACTGGGGGCGCTTTGAAACGAACTTCTTCGCGATCTTTGCCGCCGAGGCGCTGCGGGATGCGCCGCAGCAGTACGTGATCATTGCCAATGTGGACGACGCGACGGCGCTCGCACGCGTTCAGCGCGATGCCGTGCGGCGCTTCCCCAACGTGTCCAGCCTGGACCTGTCCGTTATTCGCAACACGATCGGTGCGATTGTGGATCGCGTGACGGTGGCCATCCGATTCCTGGGCATCTTCTGCCTCGCCATCGGTATCCCGGTGCTGTTCTCGGCGGTGGCGGCGACGCGACGCGCGAGACTGCGCGAAGGCGTGCTGCTGCGCACGCTCGGTGCCTCGCGGGCACTCGTGCAGCGTGTGTTGTTCACGGAATACGCCGCGCTCGGCATACTGGGGGCGTGTACCGGGATGTTCCTGGCGTTCGGTGGCGCGTGGGCGCTGATGCACTGGGTGTTCGAGGACACCTTCGTTCCCGCGTGGGGCGCCGCGGCGGCGATCATTTCTGCGACCGTGGCGCTGACCGTTGGGATCGGGCTGCTCACCAGCCGCGACGTGCACCGTGAGACGCCCATGGCGGTGCTGCGCGACGCGTAGGCGCTCAGTCAACAGCGCGTGTGATCAGCGAGCGCTCAGCGACCGACACTGATCACACCGCTGGACCGCGACGCGTTGCCACTCGTGGCAATCCAGACGCGCTCGCCCACGTGCGACTGGAGCGTTGCCGGGATGCGTTCGAGCGCGACGCGCCCGCCATCGGTGAGCTGGAGCGACCACCTGTTGTTCTCGTTGGACAGAATACCGTCCTGCACGGGGACCCCAGCAGCAGCGCGCACAACGAAGGACGTCACAACGAGATCCCTCGGCCCGCTCCGCACGCCACGCACCACAACCTCGAGACCCTGAAGGCCCATCAGTTCGGACGTGGCCATGCCACTCAGCGCCACCGGAGACGCCACGGACCGGGAGCGCAGCGCGAGCCGGTTCATCGGTGCTGTTCCCTCGATGACCACGATGCCACGCAGACTGTCGCTTCTCGAGCGATCGGCGGACGGTTCGTTGTCGCGAGCGTACGCAACGGCCGCTGCACGCGCGAGCGAATCGCCGCGTGCGCGTGCGCGCTCGGTCATGCCTTGGCCGGTGCCCGCGCGTGGCGTGGGCGGGACGACCGCCTGCGAGTCGCCGGCCGCCAGGCGCGCCAGCACGGACGCAGACAGCTCGCCGGCAGCAATTCGGGACATCGTGTCGGCCAGCGCCTGCCCGACCGCGATCGCGGCGACCATGGAGTCGGCGCGCCGTGCGGCCGCCTCCAGCGCCGCATCGCTGGTCGGTAGCGGAAGCTCTGTGTCACCGCTACCACCGGAGCAGGCCGCAGCGCTGCCCGAGGCCACGATCACGGAGAGCACCGTGAACCAGAACGAACGACGAGCGCGAATCACCACGGAAGCGATCATGTCTTGATCATGCATGGGACACCGCGCGCCGCGCCAGTAGCGGCGAAATGGCACGCACTGTCACTAGGGGCCAAAAAAGCCAAGACTGTGACAGCGTGTGACGGCAGCGAAGGGCAGGCGTCTTCCCAGCGTGATACACACAAGCCCAGCCTCCGACCTCGCGCGCACCCTGCTCGGTGCGGACTGGAACTCGGCCAACGAGACCGGGCTCCTCTGTGCGACCGCTCAGGAGTGGTCCTCCGCAGAGGCCGCCTTTCGCCACGCCATCGCCGCGGCACCGCCCGTCCGCGACGAGCCGGTCGCCCACGCCATTCTGCTGGGCAATCTGGCACAGGCGCAGTTTCACCTCGGGGAGGCGGCGGGCGCCGTGGACACGGCCCGCCAGGCTCTCGCGGCCCGCCTGTTGAGCTGTGAGGATGCGTTCGACGCGCCCATGGCGCGTATTCGCGCCGACCTCGCCGTCTACCTCGCCGTGTGCGGTGAGCACGACGAGGCGGGCGCGTCGCTTTCCATGGCACGTCACGCCATCGAGGCGCGCTTCGGGGACTTCGACGCGCGGCTGCTCACGATTCTCGAGAATCAGGCCTTGTTGGCACTGGCGGCCGGACAGCCGGCTGCGGCCGAGCCCGTGCTGCTCCGCTTGCACGCGCTGATCGGGGAAACCGGGGGTGACCCGTCCCGACTCGAACCGCTGCTGGCACGCATCGTCGAGGCCCGGCGCGTTGACGAGCGGTCGCACAGCGACGCGGGCGGGCAGGCGGACACGGAGCTGGACACGGGCGTGTACGCGAACGTCGAGGCGGACGAGGAGATGGCGACAGAGACGGACGAGAACCCCGACATCTTTCCGGTGTTGCTGGACGACGACGCGTTCGATTTGATCGACGACGATTTGCATCCACCCATGCGCTCACCGAGCGCGCAGTCCATTCGCGCCGCCGGTCTCATCGAGCCGGGAATGCACCATACGCCAAGTCAGGCGCGCCAGACGAACCCGCTGGGTTTCGAGGTGCAGTACGGCATCCCCGAGGACATCCTGCTCAACGGCTCGGCAGCACCGCGAACGGCCGACGGGACGGAGCTGCCCTCACGACCATCGCTGGGCACGGACGGCGGACGCGACAACCCCTTCTGGTGACAGGCGCGACGCACTGGTGTGCGTCGCGAGGGGCTCAGTTCTTGTGGCGGAAGGTGATGCGTCCGCGCGTGAGGTCGTACGGTGACACTTCCACCGTGACGCGGTCGCCCGCCAGCACACGAATGCGATTGCGTCGCATGTTGCCCGCAAGCGTGGTCAACACCTCGTGACCGCTCTGCACGGTGACGCGGAAAGTCGCGTTCGGCAGCAGCTCAGTGACAGTTCCTTCAAGTTCGATCGCGTCCTGCTTACTCATGTAGTTCCTGTGTAGTTCTGGTGCCCGCGCCCCGATTCGGGGCCTGAGGAGTGCACCTCTCCCGGCCAACCTTGTAATGTACTCGTTCGGGAGGCCCGACGGCCACCCCGGGCGGTCCGGCGTGTCCAAACGCGCCGGCGAGCAACATGCGACGACGCCCGAGTCCCACCACCGGCAAGCGCATGACCCACGTCGAACCGCCCGCATCCCCGCTCCGCGTCCTCGTGCTGGGCGCTGGATGGCTTGGTTACCCGCTGGCCGAGTCGTGGGCGCGAGACGGGGCCGTCGTCACCACCGTGCGTCGCAGCGCCCACGAGCCGGTCCCGAATGGCCTGGCGCTGCAGCTCGATCTCGCGGCGGCTGGCGAGGCCACGCTCCTTCCCGATGACCCGGCTTTCGGGCTGTCACCTCAGGACGCCGTGGTCGTGGCCGTCGCTCCCGACCGCTCCCGGGGCGACAATCACGAGAGTACGTATCCAGCGGCCGCACGCGCCGCGGTCCGCATCGCCCGCGCCGTTGGGGCTCGCGCGCTCTGCTGGGTGTCGAGCACCGGGGTGTACGGGGTCACCGACGGGCGAGAGGTCACCGAGACTCCGCCCCGGAGCGGCAGCGGGGCGTCGCACGAAGCACTGTGTGCGGCCGAAGATATCGTGCTGGCGGCCGGACTCGGCACCAGCGGCACCAGCGGCACCAGCGGCACCAGCGGCACCAGCGGCACCAGCGGCGTCCTGCGGGTGTCCGGCCTCTACGGCCCGGGACGCGACCCAACCGGCCGATACCGCGACGCGGCGACACTCGGTGGGCGCGGGGATCAGTGGGTGAATCTGGCGTGGCGGGACGACGTGATCTCGGCGATCCGCTGCTGGACCGCACAGGCTCTCCGGCACGCCACCGTGCCAACCGTCCTGAACGTTGCCGATGGTACGCCGCTGACGGTCGCCGAGTGCGCGCGTCTGGTGGCGCGCGCCGATGGACGTACGTTCGTGCCACCCGCCGACAGCGACGGCTCCGTGGCGTCGTCTCGCTCCAATCAGCGCGTGCGCGTGGACGCGCTGCGTGCACTCGGGTGGACGCCTGACATTCCGAACTTTCGGGTCGGGCTGTTGGCGCTGGGTTACGTGCGACTCCAGAGCGGTGCGCTGCCCTACGGGCCGATCACCGAGCGCGTCCGCGCCTTTCTGCGGGCGAGCGCCGCGCTTACATGCGCTGAGCGCATGGGTGTGTGCACGGCGTGGGCGGCTGTGCAGCAGGCCCCTGAATTCTCACGGGCCGACCGCATGCTTGCGGAGACCATGGTTCGGGCCAACCGGGAGGCCGAGCGCGACGCGGCGGCGGGTCCGCTGTTGCAGATGTTGCGGAGTGAGGCCGAGCCCGAATCGCTCGATCCGGTGGCAGAGCCCCTGCTGGCCGCATTGATGGCGCTCGTGGTGGCCGACCTCCTGCCTGCGGATGCGTTCGCGCTGCTCACCACGCCCGTCCGACACCTGTTGGAGTCCTGAGGCGCAGCGTGCTCGTCTCACACGAGGCGGACACGTGCCGCGCGAGGCCGGGAGCACCAGCGGCGAGCGGCCGCTACGCCACCGTATCCGGGCGCGGTTCCGCGTCCAGATCAAACCGGGGGATACGTGCCCGAAAACCCGACCCGTCCTCGCGGATGAACCGGTAGTTCCCCTCCATCCACCCATGCGGCGCCTTGAGCACGCAGAAACTGCGGTACTCATGCACCTGTCCGGGCAGCAGATGTGGCTGCTCCCCGACCACGCCTTCTCCCTCCACCACACTGTCACCGCCCACCGGATCGTGAATGCGCCAGTGGCGCGTGCGCAGCTGCGAGGCGGCGTCGCTCACGTTTTCGATGCGGATGTGATAGGCGAACACGTATTGCCCGAGGACCGGGCTCGATTGCTCGGCCAGAAACGACGGGCGCACCGTGATGCGGATACCCTCGGTCTCACGGTAGAAGAACGGTCGTCCAACACTCATTGCAGTTGCTCCTCCCCGATGCGGTTGACGGACGAGATCACAATGTCGAGCGGATCTTCCCGCGTGGCACTCGTCCACACCGTACGGGCGCCGGGTACGATGTCCGTCATCCAGCCCCGCTTCGTCTGTACCCGAATCGCCCACAACCATGGACGCTCGCCGGACGTGGTGCCGAGTGTCGCGGTGCGGAAGCCGTTGCGATCCCGACCGAGATCGATGAGCGGTTTGGGGGCCGGCGGCGCCGACATCCACGGTGACGCCGGCACCAGTGCAGCGCCGCGGTAGGGGCCGACGAGCAGCGTGTCGTTCATACCCGCTTGATTCTGGACGAAGGAGCGCATGGAAAAGTGCACGTTGCCGGTGGCGCCAGGATGGATGCGCGTCTGCTGGATCTGTTCGAGCAGTTCGGACACCGAGACCGCCCCCGCGCCGCGAGCGCCGGCGCGCGACGTGAAGTTGCCGGGCCACAGGTGACGGCGCAACTGATTCTCCTTGGACCACCACTCCAGCAGCACGCCGTACTTCTGGCCTTCCTTGTAGGTGGGCCAGTAGAGCTGCGGCGAGAAGTAGTCGCCCCAGCCTTCGTTGAGCCACTTGCGCGCGTCGGCGTAGAGCTTGAGGTACGCGTCGAAACCGCGCACGCTGGGCGGCGACCCCGGGCGCCAGATGCCAAACGGGCTGATGCCAAACTTGACCCATGGCTTTTCCGCGCGAATGCCCTCGGCCAGTTCCTTCACGAGCAGGTTCACGTTCTCGCGGCGCCAATCATCGCGCGCGAGCCGTCCGCGCGCCGCCACGTACTTCTGCCAGCTCGCGTTGTCCGGAAATGGAAGCTCGCCGCGACCGCGCGACCGGGCGATGGGATACGGATAGAAGTAGTCGTCAATGTGCACGCCATCAATGTCGTAGCGCTTCACCACGTCGAGCACCACGCGCACGGTGCGCGCCCGCACCTCCGGCTCGCCGGGGTCCATCCACAGGAACCCACCGTATCGCTTCACGAGCGCCGGATTCGTGCGCGCAAAGTGAGTGGCCGACAGCGGACTCTTGGCTTGGTCGTTCTGTGCGCGATAGGGATTGAACCACGCATGCAGCTCGAGACCACGCGCGTGCGACTCACGTACCGCGAACTCGAGCGGGTCCCACGCCGGGCTCGGCGCCCGTCCCTGCGTGCCGGTGAGATACTCCGACCAGGGTTCGATGTCCGACTTGTACAGGGCATCGGCAGCGGGGCGCACCTGGAAGATCACGGCGTTGAGATGGAGCTCCGCCGCGCGATCCAGAATGGCCAGCAGTTCCTGCTGCTGCGTGGCGACCGGCAGCCCGGGTTTGGAGGGCCAATCAATGTTGGCGACGGTGGCCACCCACACGCCGCGGAACTCGCGGAGCACCGGTGGGGCGGTGTCGGTGGTCCGGACCGCCGCCGGTTTGCTGGACACGCGAACAGACGCTTCCGCACGCCCGGTCTCTGCGTTCGGCTGTTCGTGCGCCGCACCAACTGTGGGCGGAGCGACGAGCACCATCGCGGCAACCACTGCTCCACAAACTCCAATCCACGTGGCAGCAGTCGCCGCACGCCGGCGACTCACGACAGCGCGTGGGTTGGCGCAGGGGTCAGCGCATGCAGCGACGACAACAGTTCACCGGCGCGCACCGCCGCCTCGGCCATGCGCTCGGGCGACTGGATGAAGGAGATGCGAAAGAAGCCTTCCCCGCCCTCTCCAAAGCCGGAGCCCGGCATGGCGATTACTCCATGTTCCTCGCGCAGCCGATCCGTGAAGTGGGCGCTTGTGACACCCGTCGGCGTGGGAATCCACAGGTACATCGCGGCCTTTGGTGCTTCGCACGCGAAGCCGGCCTCGCGGAATGCCTGCACCGACGCGTTCCGACGCTCGTTGAACACGGCCAGATTCCGTGGCACGAACGCCTCGCGCGTTGCCATGGCCGCCGTGGCAGCGGCCTGCACGGCGAGGAATGGCCCGGTGTCCACGAAGTTCTTCACGCGCGCGAGCGCCCCCGCCAACTCTGCACGACCCACGGCCCAACCACAGCGCCAGCCGGTCATGTTGTAGGTCTTGGACACGGAGTGAAACTCGATGGCGACCTCGCGCGCACCGTCAATCTCGAAAATGCTCGGTGGCAGGTAGCCATCGTATCCCATCTCGGCATACGCGTTGTCGTAGACGAGCAGCATGTCGCGTTCGCGACAGACGCGCACCACGCGCGCAAGGTAGTCCCGCGGCGCAATCGCACCCGTGGGATTGTTGGGGTAGTTGAGGTACACCACGCGTGTTCGGGCGAGCACGTGCTCGGGCAGCGACTCGAGCTCGACCAGAAAGTTGTGCTCGGGCGTCAGGCGCACCACATGCGGCTCGGCGCTCGACAGCAGCGTCCCGCCAACATAGGCCGCGTACGCCGGGTCGGGCACCACGGCGAGATCGCCGGGCTGCAGAAAGGCCAGCGCCACGTGTGCAAGGCCCTCCTTGCTGCCAATGAGCGGGACGACGTCGGACATCGGATCGAAGCGCTGACCGAAGCGATCGTACATGTACGCACTGATGGCCTCGCGATACGGCACGTGCCCCACGGCGAAGCCGTAGCGATGCATGGCCGGTACGCCGAGGGCGCGCTGCATGGCCTCGATTGCCTCGGCCGGCGCCGCGAGATCTGCGTCGCCGGCACCGAGGTCGATCACGTCGACCCCGGCGGCCAGGAGGGCGCGCTTTCGCACCGGAATGTGCGCCAGCGGATACGCCGGCAGGGTCTCGTAGCGGGACGCGAAACGCGGCATGCGGTGCGATCTAGGAGGTTGGAGGATTGAACTGCGCGTGCTGGTGCTCGATCCAGCTCTGGTGGTACTTCTCGTCCTCGATATCGCAGGCGGACTTGGCGACCTTCAGCGGACGGAAGGAATCCATCATCACAGCGAGTTCGTTGGTGTACTTGGCGCCAATGGAGGCTTCGGCGCGACCCGGATGGGGGCCGTGCGGCAAGCCGTCCGGATGGTGCGTGATGGAGCCGTACTCAATGCCCTTGCGGCTCATGAATTCGCTGGACGCGTAGAACAGCACCTCGTCGGAATCGACGTTGCTGTGGTTGTACGGCGCCGGCACCGCCTGCGGATCAAAGTCGTAGGGCCGCGGGCAGAACGAGCAGATCACGAAGCCATCGCCCTGAAAGGTCTGGTGCACCGGGGGTGGCTGATGAATGCGACCAACAATGGGCTCGAAATCGTGGATGCTGAAGATCCACGGATAGAAGTAGCCGTCCCATCCCACCACGTCGAACGGGTGGTGATCGAGCACGAGTTCGTTGAGCGCATCGTACTGCTTCACGAACACAGAAAACTCGCCGCGTTCGTCGCGTGGCTCCGCGAACTGTGGTCGGCGGATATCGCGCTCGGAATACGGCGCGCCCTCGAGCAACTGGCCGAACTCGTTGCGATAGCGTTTGGGAAAGCGAACGTGCCCGGCGCTCTCCATGACCAGGAACTTGCTCGGACCGCGCAACGGGTCGAGGCGCCAGCGATGTGTGATATTGCGATGAATGACGACGTAATCACCGCCGCGATATGGCAGGTCGCCAAACACCGATTCGAGCACGCCCTCGCCCTCGACCACATACACCACTTCGTCGGCCTGCGAGTTGCGATAGAAGTGCGCGTCAAGTTCGTCGGGCTCCACGTACAGCATGCCGATGTCACTGTTGAACAGCAGCGGCGTGCGGCCGAGTGTGGGTGAGCCGCCCTTGGTCACGCGCGACGTGAGAAAGTGGCGATGGCGGAGCGACGTTTCCTCGTCGGCTTCCCAGCGCAGATCGCGCACCTTGCGCGCACGCACCACGGTGGTGGGCGGGTGGGTGTGGTAGAGCAGCGAGGAGGTGCCGACAAAACCTTCGTGCCCCATCAGTTCTTCGGCATACAATCCGCCGTCCGGCCGCCGGAACACGGTGTGCCGCTTGCGGGGAATGCTGCCAACCGTGTGGTAAATGGGCATGGAAGCGCTCGTGCTACAGGTTGCCGCGCAATTCCTGCTCGCGCTCAATGGACTCGAAGAGGGCGCGGAAGTTGCCCTTGCCAAAGCCCTTGGCACCCTTGCGCTGGATGATCTCGAAAAAGAGCGTGGGGCGATCCTGCACCGGCCGCGTGAAGATCTGCAGCAGATAGCCTTCATCATCGCGGTCCACAAGAATGCCGAGCTCCTTGAGCGTGGCGATGGGCTCATCGATGGTGCCCACCCGCTCCTGCAGCTCGTCGTAATACGTGGTGGGGGTGCGCAGAAAATCGACGCCGCGTGATTTGAGCTCCTTCACGGTGCCGATGATGTCGTCGGTGGCCACGGCGATGTGCTGCACCCCTGGGCTGCCGTAGAAATCGAGATACTCTTCGATTTGCGACTTCTTGACGCCGGACGCCGGCTCGTTGATGGGGAACTTGATGCGTCCGTTGCCGTTGGACATCACCTTGGACATCAGCGAGGAATACTCGGTGGAGATGTCCTTGTCGTCGAACGTGAGCAGGTTGTGGAAGCCCAGCACGCGCTCATAGAACGCCACCCACTCGTTCATCTTGCCCAGTTCCACGTTGCCCACGCAATGGTCCACGTGCTTGAGACCCACGGGCGTGGCCTCGAAGCCCGATTCCGCCGGCACAAAGCCGGGCAGGAAGAGGCCGCGATAGTTGCGTCGCTCCACGATGGAGTGAATGGTGTCGCCATAGGTGGCGATGGCGGCGATCACCACCTCGCCGTCCTTGTCGGAGAGCACCGTGGGCTCCTGAATGGACGTCGCACCACGCTCCACCGCCTTGCTCCAGGCTTCGCGGGCGTCGTCCACCCAGAAGGCCAAGTCGCGCACGCCATCGCCGTGTGTACGCACATGCTCGGCGATCGGGCCGTGGGGCCCCAGCGGCGATGTGAGCACCAGCCGGATCTTGTCCTGCTCCAACAGATAGCTGGCCTTGTCGCGCACACCGGTTTCGGGGCCGCGATACGCAATCAGCCGGAATCCGAAGGCGGCGCGATAGAACATGGCGGACTGCCGGGCGTTGCCGACATAGAACTCGATGTAGTCGGTGCCGTTGATCGGGAACGTATCGTGGGTGCCGGCAGCGACTTCGGGCGCAGAGGTGGTGGCCATGGGGACGCTCACTCTTCAAAAGGCAGGGTCGGCGGCACAGACGGTTCCGAGAGGCCGGTCGCCGGATAAATCGTCTTTTCAAGGTAATACACGACCTCTGGCCCGGCCGTGCCCGCGCTCACTCCGCCCGCGGAGCCACGAACGCCGAGAGTGACTCGGGGTTGGCCAGGGCCTCGATGTTGCGCACCGGTCGGCCGTGCAGCACCTCCCGCACCGCCAGTTCACTGATCTTGCCGCTGCGCGTGCGCGGGATGTCCGGCACGGACCGTATGAAACGTGGCACGTGATGCGGACTCGTGGCCGCCCGGATGCGGGCGCGGATTCGCGCCTCGAGCGCCGTATCGAGCTCCTGGCCCGCCGCCAGGCGCACGAAGAGCACGATCTGCGCGTCCGTTCCGGCCTGTCCCGCGCCCGCGTATTCGGTCACTACGCTCTCCACGATCTCGTCGAGTGTCTCCACCTGCCGATAAATCTCGGCCGTGCCAATGCGGATTCCCCCCGGATTCAGCGTGGCGTCGCTCCGGCCATGGATCACGAGCCCGTCGTGCGCCGTGAGCTCGGCCCAGTCCCCGTGGCGCCAGACGCCGGGAAAGTGCTCGAAGTACGCCGCGTGGTAGCGCGATCCGTCGGGGTCATTCCAGAAGGCGACGGGCATACTCGGGAATGGCGCGGTGCACACCAGTTCACCAGCGTCACCGCGCACGGGAGCGCCCTGATCATCCCAGACATCGACCGCCATGCCGAGTCCCCGCATTTGCAGCGCGCCTCGATAGACGGGGCTGGTGGGATCACCCAGCGCGAAACAGGACACGATATCGGTGCCACCACTGATGCTCGCCAGCTGCGCATGCGGGGCGACGTCGCGATACACGAAGTCATACGACGGCTCGGCCAGCGGACTGCCGGTGGAGAGGATGCAGCGCAGCGCGGAGAGATCAGCCTCCTGTGCCGGACATAGGCCCGCCTTTTCAACGGCGGAGAGATACTTGGCGCTCGTACCGAACACGGTGATGCGCTCCTGTGCCGCCATGCGCCAGAGCACGGTCTGGTCGTGCGACGGCATGGGGGCGCCGTCGTAGAGCACCACCGTGGCACCCACACCCAACGCCGACACCAGCCAGTTCCACATCATCCAGCCGCAGGTGGTGAAGTAGAAGATCACGTCGTGCGCCTGCAGGTCGGTGTGCAGGCGATGTTCCTTGGCGTGCTGCAGCAGCGTACCGCCGGCGCCGTGCACGATGCACTTGGGCAAGCCCGTGGTGCCCGACGAGTAGAGGATATACAGCGGATGGTCGAACGGGAGTCGCTCGAAGGTTGGTGCACCAGCGGCTGGTACCGAGGCCAATGTGTCGTGCCAGTGCAGCGCGCCGTGGATGTCGTGCAGCGTCGCCGGCTCGCCGGTTCGCGAGATCACCCAAGTGGCCCTCAGCGACGGCAGCCGCCCCACCACCTCCCGCACCCGCTCCTTCAGATCAATGCGCTTGCCGTTGTACTCGTAGCAATCGGCCACCAGCAACACCACCGGCTCGATCTGGCCGAAGCGATCAATGACACCCTCCGTGCCAAAGTCGGGGGAACACGACGACCAGATGGCGCCGAGTGAGGCGGCGGCGAGCATGCCGATGACGGCTTCGGGAATATTGGGCAGCCAGCCGGCCACCCGATCGCCGGCGACAACGCCCAGCGCGCGGAGCGCTTCGGCACATCGAGCCACGTCGTGCGCCAGCTCCGCGTAGGACAGCGTGCGCTCGTGTCCGCGTTCCGTCCAGCACACGAGCGCTGGATGCGCATCCCGTCGTCGCAGCAACTGTTCGGCGAAGTTCAATCGTGCGCCGGGGAACCACGTGGGACCAAGCGCGGCGTCCGGTGGCGCCATGCGCTCCCCGCCCACCAGCACCCTATCATACGCGCGGCCGTCCGGGGCCAGGTCGGCGATGACGTCCGCGTCTTCCCAGAGCGCCGCCCAAAACGCCTCGGGTTCGCGCACGCTCCAGCGCCAGAGCGCGTGACTGTCCGTGACGTCCGCCGGGACGACTCCCCGGCTGCGCCACTTGGCCATGAAATGCGTGAGGGCCGCATCACGCACCGCCTCTGGGGCGGGCGTCCATATGGGCATCTCAATGGGCATCTCAGTCGTCACGATCGGCCGCGGCTTCCAGTGGCTCCGGATTCGGCACATCCGCTTCCTGCGCCGCGCGAACGGCCGGGCAGTCGGCGCCGTGCTCCTCGCAGTACCAGCCGTGGCGATCGTGAAAGATCAGATGCGGCGCATCGCTCGCCCGGAGCCGAACGCGGCGCAGTGAGAGCACGCCGGTTCGTGGGCCCACGCTGGTGCGGGGCTCCAGCGCCTCCACCTGTGGACGTTCCGGGAAGAGGTCGGTCTGCTGGGCCGCGAGCATGGCTCGCGTGGCTTTGGGTGCAAGCGGGCGGGCGGAGGAGGCGCGGCGTGGCATAATGTCGTACGGTGGCGAAAGCGACGCTCGCACACCAGAGGTTGACGTGAACCTCGCGCGCGTTCTTTGGGACGCGTTACGTCGCGGACGGCACCGCGCGCTCCGTCCAGCGCATTTCCCATTCACAGAACGCGTCGCCGTCCAGCGTGCAGCGCACATGCTGCACCACCGGCGTCTGACCGCCGGCCAGTGCGAGCGCCTGCGTCAGGCCTCCGACCTGGCGCTCGCAGAACACGCGGCTGACCGGATTGAAGCCCACGAGCCGCAGCACGGCCATACCGTCCGCCTCCTGCACCACGGTCATGTCACCCGGGGCGTAGAAGAGCCGAAAGAGCGAGACACTCTGCGTCAGGAAGTCCTTCGGTGTGGGCTTGCTGAGGATGCCGCCGTACAACTGCACACCGAGCGACTCGATGTTGAAGCCGCCGGCATCCTTTGCCCAGGTCGGCTGCGACGTACCGAGCACCTGCTCCACTGCATCCCAGAGTTGCAGCAGGTGCGTGTAGGGCACGTCATCGGTTGCGCGCACGTCGTGCAGGGTGTGCGCGAGTTCGGCTGGCAGCGCGCCCAGCACCGTCTGCACGCCCACCGGCCCCTGCAGATGCTCCACGAATGCGAGGGTGCCCCGGACCGTTGCGCCTTTGGTGGACGCTGTCATGTGCGGGCACCGGCTGGACTCGCCTCGGCGAGCGTCTTCGCGGCGTGACGATCGATCTTGCCTGAACCCAGCGTGGGCAGCTCGTTCACGAACATGAGTCGCTTCGGCACCTTGTAACCGGCGAGCCTCATTTTCAGGTCGGCGACCAATGCGGGCTCCGACACGGCGCGCGCGCCCGGCGTGCGCACCACGATGGCGCAGCCGACCTCGCCCCACTTCTCATCGGGCACACCGAAGACACACGCCGCACCCACGCCCTCGCAACTCAGCAAGGCGGCCTCCACCTCGCCGGGAAACACGTTTTCGCCACCGGAGATGAACATCTCCTTTCGCCGTCCGCGGATCGCCCAGAGCCCGTTCGCGCGTCGTTCCGCCAGATCGCCGGTGCGCAGCCAGCCGTCCTCCGTCATCACCTCGCGTGTCCGTTCGGTGTCGTTGAAATAGCCGCCAAACAGTTGCGGACCACGCAACTGCAGCTCCCCCGCGCGCCCCTCGTCCGTTGGGTTCCCGTCCTCATCCGTGAGACGCGTTTCGAGGAACTGCAGCGGATGTCCCACTGTACCAGGATGGGCGCGAGCCAGGGCATCGGTGGTGGTGAAGCAGTTGGGTCCGCACTCGGTGAGGCCGTACCCCTCCCGGATGCGATAGCCCGCGTCCCACACGGCGTCGAGTACACGTGGTGGACACGGCGCACCGCCGGCCACGAACCAGCGCAGCGCTGGCAGCGGCTCGCCCCACGACGGTCGGTCGCGCAGCATGTCCAGCTGCGTGGGAACGCCGAACGCGACGGTCACGGCTTCTGTGCGCATGGTTTCGAGCAGCGTGTCCGGGTCGAACGCATCAGAGAAGACAATGCGTCCACCGCACACGAGCAGCGGCAGTGTGAAGACACCCCAGCCGCCCGTGTGAAACAGCGGCGTGGACAATGGCCCTACGTCGCGATCGCTCAACCCCCACGACGCGTTGGTCGCGGCGGCGTTCCACAGCAGCTGGCGGTGCGGCACCACCACGCCCTTCGGCACGCCGGTGCTGCCCGACGTGTAGAGCAGCATGGCCGCGTCATCGGGCCGCGCGGGAACGGCAGGGCGTGCAGCCGTCACGCGATCGGAACGCGCGAGCCACGCCTCAGCATCACGATCGAGGTCGCACCACACGGGCTCGCGCACACCCGCGGTGCGCACGGCGCCTTCGGCCACGCCGCGGAACCGGTCCTCGCCCAGCAGAACAGACGGCGTGCAGTTCGCCAATATGCGTGCGAGCTCCGCCTCAGCCAAACGCCAGTTGAGCGGAACGAGCGATGCACCCGCGCGATTCGCCGCCGCGAGCAACGGCACGAACTCCACGCGATTCCTCGCGAGCACGGCCACGCGATCCCCTGACTCCACGCCCATGCCGCGCAGCGCCGCACACCAGCGGGTGGCGCGTTCATCAAGCGCCCCGTAGCTCCACGACGTCCGCCGAGCGGGATCGACGATCGCGATGCGCGTGGGATCGTGCACCGCCCACCACGCCAGCGGGTCAAAGCGCCCAGGCAGGGGCGCCGTGACCAAGGGCGACGGCACCTGACGGTCGCGGCCGCCGCTCATCGCGGAATCTCCCCGGCTCGTGTGGGCGTCTGCGCGGCAATGAAGGCAAAGGTGATGTCCGTGGCGTTCGCGCCCGTCGGCGCGACGTACGTGCCAGCCGGATCGCCACCCGACCCCGCGTGCCCGACGCCGCCGAAGCGCCACGACTCCAACCAGATGCGGCCAGCGGCGTCGGTCCAGCGCGTGCCCGACGCGCTGGCGAACGGACCGCTGGCTGGCGGCGAGATTGGCTCGCTGAGTGACACTCCGAGTCCCCGCAACACGTCCCGCCACTGCACCAGGGCCGCGTCCCGGTTCTTCGGCGACACGTCGGTGTCATCGTCGCCGTGCAGCAGCACGATCGGCACCGCGCGCGCGTGTGCCCCCATGCGCTCGCGTACCACTTCCGCAGAGGCCACACCTTCACGCGGTCCCTCGCGCATGGCGAGCAGGGCGTCCGGTACCGTGCTGGCCGCACCAACGGGCACCCCGCTGGCCATGGTGAGACTGGCAAAGCGCGCGGGCTGGGCTGTGACGAGCAGGGCGCCCATCGCGGCGCCGGCGGACAGTCCGACCACGTGCACCTGCCCGGGTTTCACAGAATGCTTCGCGAGCATATCGGTGAGCAGCGCCGAGAGCCACGCCACCTCGCGCGCGCCCGCCTGGCCATCGGCGGGCGCGTACCAGTTCCAGCACTTCTGCGGGTGATTGGTCACGGGCTGCTCGGGCGTGAGCACCAGAAACCCAGCGCGCAGAGCATATGACTCGGTGCGTGTTCCGGTCACAATATCGCTGGCGTCCTGCGTGCAGCCGTGAAGCAGCAGGACGAGGCCGGCGGCCGGCGCCCCCTCGGCATCGGCTGCCTGCGCCGTCGGCACAAACAGTCGCCATGGGCGCGTGGCGCCTTCATGCGTGAACTGCCCACGCTCCACGCGCCCTGACGGCTGTCCGATCGCCACACGCCCGCCTATGACCGACACGAGCGTGCCGGCAGCCAGCAGAAACAGCGACGTGCAACGACGCAGATGCATGACACCATCAATAGTCGAAGCGAATACCAAGGAATGCCATCGAGCCGATGGCCGGCATGTTGAGCAGTTCAATATGCTTGCGACCGAACCCACAGCCCCAGCCAGCTTCGTAGCCAGACGGATTCGCGGCGTTGAGGAAGGTGGGCGCGGTGGACTCGCCGCTCGTGCAGACATATGCGTTCTGTACCGACAGGTTGATCTGTGCCCGCTGCGACGGGAGGCGGTACCCGACATTGAAATCAAGGCCCAGCAGCCCCGGAATGATCCCGTTGTGCACGCCGGACTGGAACTTGTAGTCCTTCACGAAGCGCAAGGTGAACCCACCGAACGTCTGCAGCGGCAGCTTGGCCGCGTCCATGCCGGCGGTGATGCGCGTGGTCGGGCTGTTGAGCGCCGTGGCCTCCACGGGATCGCCAACGGCCCGAGCGATGGAGTCGAGCTTCATCACCGAGAAAGTGCCGCTGGTGGTGATGGTGGGCGTGATCAGGTAGCGCCAACCGGCATCGATGCCGGAGAGGGTGGCCTTGCCGAGATTGAAGTACGTAAGCGCGATCTGATCGACGCCCGTGGCGTTGGTGTACTTCTCCCCCGTCCGCGCATTGAAGGCAAACGTTGGTGCGGTCGGCGAGAACGGATTGGCGACCACGGCGAGCGGGCTCAGAAAGCTCTCGTATCGCGCGGTCCAGCCCGCAACCTCGAGAAACAGCTTGTCACCGAGGACACCCTTGTAGCCGAGTTCGAACGTGTTGTTGAGCTCCGGCACCACCGGCGCGAGCGTGCGCAGCACGGCCCCGGTTGCATCCCGCACCTCAATGCCATCGCGGTTGCCGAACACGCCCAGAAACGGTGCAAAGTCGCGAAAGTAAAAACTCGTCTGCAGAATCGTGGGCGACTTGAAGGCACGATTGTACGTGAGACGGAAGGTGTTGTTGTCCGTGGGCGTGTACAGCACAGCGGCCTTGGGTGAGAACTGATTCTCGTAGAACTCCGGCGAGTCGTAGCGCGCACCGAACACCAGTTTCACCCGCTCGCTGACGGGCGTTTCCGTCTGCGCGTACACGCCCACCTGCTGCAGGATGATGTCCTCGTTGGTGATGGCGTCCTCCAGCCACACACGCTTGGACGACACCTGATCGCGCCGGTACTGTCCCCCCCACACCACGCGCGTGTTCAGCAGCGCCGGCACCGTGAAGTTGTTCTGTGCTTCCGCGGCCATCAAGCGCCCGTCGGCTGGAAACGCCGACGCGCGCTTCACGGAGTCGTCGGAGATACCGTTGAACCTGGCGGCGAGTCGGTTGGTGGAGAAGCCGTTGATGGCGAACGTCTCGCCCGACAGCGACCGCGTGGCGTACGCTTGCGCGAAGAAACGATCGGTGGTGAGTCGCACCTGCTGGTTCCAGTAGCCCCAGTCCTTGAGCTGGTTGCGGCCGGCGCTGGTGATACCGACGCCGTTCGACTTGCTCGCGCCGCCCTGATATTCCAGACGCGCTCCATTGTCGAAGTACCACACCAGCGCGCCACCGCCGCGCAGATAGCTGGTGTTCCAATCCACGCCGAGTTCCGGCGACGGATTGGTGGAGGGTGCAACGGCCCCGTAGAAGTTCACATTCTGCCAGTCGTAGGCGTCGATCATCTCGCCGGTGATCTTGTAGCCGAGGTGGCCGTCCAGCAGCACGCCCGCATGGCGACCCTGCACATTCGTGAATGACACCGTACCCGCGGTCTCGTCACCAAAACCGCTGAGCGAGTTGCCACCGACCGAGAGTTCAACCGTGGTCCCCGGATACTGCTTGGGGTCCTTCGTGAGCAGCGTCACGACGCCATTCGATGCGTCCGGCCCATAGAGCGCCGCGCCAGGGCCAACGAGCACTTCCACGCCCGCGATGTCCACCTTCGGGATGGTGGTGAACACGCCAACAGCGAGGCCGTTCTCGGGGAGCACCGCAATGCGGTTGTCCTCCATTTGCAGCATGCGATTGTTGAAGGCACTGTTGAAGCCGCGCGCATTGATGCCGGCCGACACGATACCTGTCTGAAAGAAGTCCACGCCCTTGATCTGCTTGAGCGCGCCGGTGAACGAGTTGCCCACGCTGTTGCGAATTTCGTCGGCCGTGATGCGCGTCACGGTGGCCGGCGCGTCGGTGATCTTCTCCACACGACGCGACGCGGACACGACATACGAGCCGATCTGCAGCGCGCTTGACGAGAGCTGCACGTCGAGCGTGGACTCCTCGCCGGCACGAATCGCGATATCGGGAAACGTGCGCACCGCCGAGCCGATACGCTGTACACGCACGGAATACGAACCGGCGGGCACACCGATCAGCCGGTAGCGTCCATCGATGCCGGTGGTGATGGCGTAGCGCGTGCCGGTGAGTCCGATCTGCGTGCCGGGCAGCGGCGTGCCGGCGCTATCGGTCACGAGGCCGACAAGCGTGCCCGCTTGGGCAGACGCGACCGCAGGCGAGGCAACACCGCAGCCGAGCACGACAACCAACGCCGCGATGCAGCGCCCGCCCCGGAACCGGGTGGGATACTGGGCAGTCTGGAGGCAGGACATCAGACGTCTCCGGAGGAGTGAGTGGGGGAGGAGGACGGAGCAGACGGCACGAGCACCACGGCCTCACCATCGAGGACCACTTTGCCGTCCTGGTTGCGGCACACGGTGGACAGCCGGACACGCCGTGTGCGCGCCTTGATCTCCACCACTTCAACCCGCGCCGTCACCGTGTCGCCAATGCGTACGGGATGACGGAATGCGAGGGACTGCGACAGGTAGACCGAACCGGGGCCGGGCACGCCGTGCGCGATGGCCGCGGAGATGAAGCCCGCCGTGAGCATGCCGTGCGCGATGCGGCCACCGAACTGGCTCGCCGCTGCCGCCACCGCGTCCACATGCACAGGATTGAAATCTCCGGTGATGCCAGCGTACAGGATCACGTCCGTCTCGGTGACGGTTTTGCGCCACTCCGACGTGGCGCCGATGGCGAGGGTATCCAGGTCCATGATCAGGCCTCCATGACGGCGCGCACATCGGGCGCCAGGGTTGCAGCGGCCGTCGCCCGCGTGAATCGCGACACGACGAAGAAGACAAGCAGGGACAGCACGAGCGCGATCGCGGACGCCGTGACACCCGACGGAAAGGAGAACACCTTGACGTACGCGAGCGTCTCGAGCGAGAGCGTGATCACGAGACCCGTGGCGATGGACCACACGGCACCGGCGCGTGTCGCACCCTGCCAGTTGAGTCCGACGGCCAGCGCCGGCACGAGCGTGGACGCAAACAATCCCCACCCAAAGATTCCGAGGAACGCCACCAGCGTCCCACTCGCCTGCGCAACCACCGCCGCGACCAGCGCAATCACCACCGTCCAGATGCGCCCCCAGCGCAATTCGTTCGCCATGCGCGTGCCAAAGGCCACCGGCAGGTCGTGCGTGAACGCGGCGGCGCCGATGCTCATGAACGAGTTCACCGTGCTCATGATCGCCGCCGCCACACTCGCAAACACGAGGGCGGCCAGCGGTACCGGCGTGAACCGCAACAGGAACGTCGGCGTGGCGTCATCCGGTGTGCCCAGCGCAGGGGTCGCGCCGCTGAGGACCAACGCCTTCATGGCCAGACCAACGCCGATGAAGAGCAACAGCGACACGAACAACGCGGCCGTCATGAGGAGCGGAAACCACTTCAGCCGCCGAGGATCGCGCAGCATGAAGAACTTGTGGATCACGTGCGGTTGACCGAGCGAGCCCAATCCGAACACGAAGTAGAAGGAGAGCGCGGCAAGCGGCGTCAGCGTACCCCACGGGCCCAGCACGCCGGGCTCGGTGGCCAGAATGGTGCGGGACATGCCAGCGAACCCGCCACCGGCCTGCAGCGCATACCAGAACACGGCCGCTGACGCAACCGCCATGAGCGTGCCTTGAAAGACATCATTGTAGATGCCGGCGAGGATGCCTCCCGACACGGAGTACGCAAGCACGATCACCGTGCCGATCCAGATCGACGCGCTCAGCCCGGTGCCAAAAATGGCATCGATCACGAGGCCGAGGGCGAGGATGTTCGTCGCCATGTAGCCAATCACCGCGATGATGATGGCCACCGCGGAGAGCCCCTGCGCCAGCCGCGAGTCATAGCGCGCACCGATGGCGTCGGGAATGGTCATCATCTCGCGGACTTCGGCCAGGAGCCGCAGGCGTTTGGCCATCACCCACGCGCCCATGGAGTTGGTGAGCGCCGCGGGCAGCACGATGAACACGGCGCCGAGGCCCACCGTGTACACCAGGCCCGGACCGCCAATGAACGCAAAACCGGACAGGGTCGCGGCCATGGAGGCGATCGCCAGCGTGAACAACCCGATACCCTGCCCTGCCACGAAAAAATCCGCCGCCGAACGCGTGCGGCGCGTAGCCCACGTCCCGATGATGGCCACGATCACGAAGTATCCAATCGCGACGCCACCAATGATCGGCTGCGACAGCGTGGGCAACTCGGCCGACTGCATCAACGTGAACCGTGCATGCGAGCCGCACGAACACGCGCGATATCGTCGTCCGTAAGCGTGAGCGCGTCAAAGGTGAACGCGTACACCAGCGGGAGCACGAACAGCGGTAACAGGCCCACGCCGAACAGGATCACCGCCGCGCGCCGCGGCAGTCCGAACCACAGCGGCGTGTCCACCGTCTCCACCGGCAGCGCCAGCGCGCACACGAACCCACCCACCACCAACGTGAGCACCAGCGCGAATGGCCAGGCCAGCGACTGCAGGCCGCGCCCCGTGCGAACCGCACCGAGCACCATCATCGCGAACATGGTGACGGGCATCAGCACCGCCATGATCCACGGCCCGAACCGCGCGATCGACGGAGGAAAGAACGCCGTCGCGTAGGCGCCGGCAATCCCGACGATTCCCAGCACGAGCACCCGAAAGGCCCACGTGCGCGCGTCGCTCCGCTGCTCAGGGCGCGGACGTGGAATCCCGTCGGGATGCGGAGCGCCGGATGTTGCTCGTGTCATTGGGCAGACCCCGCGTAGAGGGCGGCAAGCAGCGCGGCATAGCGTTCGCTCACCACCGCGCGACGGATCTTGAGCGTGGGCGTGAGCTCACCGGTGGTGACGGCCCACGTATCCGTGGTCACAGCGAACGCACGCACCTGTTCGGGCCGGGACCGCGTGGCGTTCACGGTGTCGACATGGGCCTGCACCGCGGCGAGCACCGCCGGATCGTGGGCGACAGCCGGCCAGTGTCCGTGCACACCGCGCATCGACGCGAGCGCGCTGACTGCCTGCTCGTCCACGGCGAGTACGGCCGTGAGGAAATGACGGCCTTCACCGTGACACATCGCCCCCGCGATCAAAGGCGACGCGGTGAGATCGGCCTCGACGGGCAACGGGGCCACCTTCTTGCCGTTCGACAACGCGATGAGTTCCTTGCGACGACCCGTGAGGCGCAACATGCCGTCGCGGTCAACGGCGGCCAGGTCACCAGTCCGCAACCACGCACCGTCGTCCGTGAACGCCTCGCGCGTGGCTTGCGCCTTGCCGAAGTATCCGGAGAATGTGAGATCACCACGCCGCACCAGCAGCTCACCGTCATCGGCAATGCGGATCTCGGTGCCCGGCATCGGCCGCCCGACGGCGTCAAAGCGAAACGCATCGGGTCGGTTCATGGCCACGCACAGGTGTTCCGTCTGGCCGTAGGCGCCGAGCACGGTGAGCCCCACCCGCTGCAGATGCTGCGCCACCGCTGGCGGCAGGGTGGCGCCGCCAGACGTCGCCAACCGACAGCGGGTGCCGAGATACGACGCGAGGATCTCGCGCGCGCTGTCCACATCGGTCGCGGGCGCGATCGCGTCACCAAGCTTTTCGTAGAGTCGCGGGAGGCCGGCGAACAAGGTCGGTTCGAAAACGCGCGCGGCGTTCCACACGTCGTCTGGTGCCTCCACGAGAACCGCACACATGCGCACATGCAGTCGGACGTACAATCCGAACACGCGCTCGGCGGCGTGACAGAACGGGAGGAACGCCATGCCGGAGTCGTTGGCCGTGAGCTGCAACGTCTCGGCGATGCTCGCGGCCGAAGCACTCAGGTAGCGGTGCGAAATGCGTGCGCCTTTGGGCACACCGGTGGAGCCTGACGTATAGATGAGCAGCGCGTCATCATCGAGTGCGATATGTGCTATACCGTCACGCAGCGCTGCGCGGTGCTCCAGGCGGGCGGTTGGCAGCGCCGTGGCGGGGTCGTCATCGCACACCACAGTGAGCGGCCACGGAATCCGCGATCCCAGCTGGGTCAAGAGCTCCTGCCGGGCGCGCGTGTCCACGAACACGATTCGCGCGCTACAATCGAGCAGCTGCGCAACGATCTGCTCGGGCGCACTCGTGGGGTAGGCGCCCACGCTCACACCGCGCGCGAGGAGTACGCCGAGATCAACAATTGGCCAGAGCGGCACATTGTCCGCGAAAATGAGCACGTGATCGCCGGGCTTGAGGCCGCTGGCGATGAGCGCGGCACCCACGTCCTGCGAACGATCCGACCACTCGCGCCACGTGATGGTGTCCAGTGGCGCCGCGTGGCCCCCACGCGGGAAGACGGCGAATGCCGGCTCCGCCGGGTGCGACACGGCGTGATCCAGCAATCGATGCGCGAGTGTGTGGCTCATGCTCGCCCCGCCGCGTCGCGCGTGCGCCCCCGGCGCGTGTGCCACCGCATGGACAGTGAGCCCATGGCAAGTCCCGCGCCGGAACCGGTGAATACGACGAGATCGCCGTCGTGCAGCCGGCCGGCCTGTACCGCATCATCCAGCGCCATGGGCAGACAGGCCGATCCGGTGTAGCCCCACTTGTGCATCACGGTGTGTGCGCGAGCGATGGGCACATCCAGCGCCGCCATCACGGCCTCGATCGTGGACCGATTGACCTGCGTCCACAGCCAGAGATCCACGTCGGCCGGGTTGAGCGGCGCGCCACCCTCACCGCTGCGTGCGAGCACCGACCGTACGATGCGCGGCCACCCCTCCTCGTTCACCGAGGCCGCATACTTGCGCACGAATTGCAACTGGTGCTCGTGACCCGCTCGGAGCATTTGCTCCGTCACGGGCATGTGCGTTCCACCAGCGTAGATGCCCATGTCCCGCGCCAGCGTCCCATCGGCAAAGAGCTCGCTTGCCAGAATGCCGTCGGTGTCACTGCGTTCAAGCACCACAGCGCCCGCGCCATCGGCGAAGATGGTCACGGTCTTCTTGTCGAGCAGATTGAGATACCGCGACATGACATACGCGCCCACCACGAGGACGCGTGCATAGCGTGCGTCGGCGCGCAGGAACTTCCACGCGACGTCGAGTGCCGTCACGAAGCCCGCACATCCCGCGTTCAGGTCAAAGGTGCCGGCGCGCACGCAGCCGAGCCGTCCCTGCACTTCGGAACTCGTGGCGGGTGACACATACTCCGGCGTGTCGGTCGCCACAATCAGGAGGTCGATCGTATCCGCTTCCACACCGGCCGCGCTCATTGCGGCACGTGCCGCACGCTCGGCGAGGTCTGCCGTGCTCTCGTCCGGTCCGCACCACCGACGCTCGTGAATGCCAAGCGTGTTGGACACGAAGGGATGAATGTCCTCGCCAAGCTGCGCGCTGAGTTCGGCGTTCGTCACCACGCGGGCCGGCACGGCGTGCCCAGTGCCGGTGATGATGGCGGCGGCGGGGATCGGCAGAGCGCGCGTCATGACAGACTCCCGGTCGGAGCGGATGGCGCGCGCCCACTTGAACCACGCACCACCAGGCGCACCGGCAAGGGTCGCGCAAGCGCCCGGCGGGCAGCAAGCGTCGGCGCGTCAGGCGGCAGTTGCGGATGGTCGATATACGAGAGGAGCAGCCGCGCGGCGCGGGCCCCGAGCTCGCGCGCCGGAATGGCGACGGTGGTGAGCTCTGGCGTCACGAGCTGCGCCATGTCGATGTCGTCGCAGCCCACCACGGAGAGTTCGGCAGGCAGCGAAACGCCCTGGGTGAGGCATTGTTTGAGTGCGCCAATCGCGATGAGGTCGTTGGCGCAGAACACGGCCGTGGGCCGCGGACGCAGTGCCAACAGCGCCCGCATGGCCTGCTGTCCACCCGCGACCGTGGCGCTGCTGCGGCGCCAGCGTTCGGTGGGCATGGCTACGCCCGCCTCGCGCAGCGTCTCCGCGAAGCCGCGTTCCCGCATGCGAAAGGCGTGCACGCCCGACGACGGACCCACAAAGCCGAGCACGCGATGCCCGAGCGCGAGCAGATGTTCGGCCGCCAGGCGACCCGCGGTACGCGCGTCCGACGGTACACCGGGCCAGCGGTCGCCCGGCTC
>JBBSPE010000050.1:0-25554 GCA_038259155.1 Gemmatimonadales bacterium | reverse complement strand
TACAGCGAATCGGCCGGATCATCCGGCGCCCATGGGGCGCGCGGCGACGGACTGCCCAACCTGCCAAGACCGCCAGCCGGTCCCCACACGCGTTCGTAGTCGAGCTGCGCAGCCAGTGGCGCCATCTCGCTCCACTCGGCCACCATGGGCGCCGTCATCTCGTGCAACCGTTCCGAGAGCAGTTCCTGATTCACGCGCATTTCGAAGGAGCGGTTCTCCAGATCGTATGCGCGCTCCCAGATCATGCTTTCGTTGAGGTCGAGGCGCTGCCCCCACTCGTCGATCACCAGCGGGCGCGGAGCGGGCACGGCGCGGGGAGCGGGAGCAGGCACGGGGCGCGCCGGCTCCACCGGGCGCACCGGTGGACGAGGTGGTGGGCCACCGGTCTTCTGCTGGGCGGAAAGCGTCAGCGGGGCGGCGGCGAGAAGCAGGAGTGCAAGTCGCATGAGATGGTCGTCCGAGATAGGGAGAAAACGTGGGCCGCGCGTGCAAAACGGCGCGGGCTTTCGATTCAGGATCGTGGCTCTATCGCCGGCTGCATGGCGGCTACTGCGCAGACATCTGGTAGTCGGCCGCCGCGAGACGCAGGCGCGGCACGACATCGCGGGTTTCAATGGCCTCGGCAATGAACGCGAGCTCGTCGTCCATATGGCGGGAGGGCAGGCGCGCGATCTGCGCGAGTACGAGTTCGAGATCGTCAAGCAGAGCACGCAGCTGCGGATCAGTGCTGCTTCGTGCGTCGAGCAACAGACGTGTGGTGGACAGCAGGTTCGTGGCGTCGGCCGCAAACCGCGCGTTCGCCTCAAGGCTCTCCGGGCTGCCAACACCTGAGCCCGATTCGCGGGCGAGTGATGCCAGCAGTGCTGCGGTCTCGCCGAAGTACTCCGTCGTGGTGGAGCGCATGGGATCATCCGGCGTGTCCGAGCGCAGGGCAGTGCGCGCGCCGTCCCGTGTCGCGTTCACGGCTGCCACGAGGGTTCCATCCTCGGTGCTGGCCGTGAATCGCCCGAGCCCCAAGCCGAGCGTGAGCGCCGCCGCCGTGGCCAGCGCCACGTGTCGCCAGGATGGCGTGGACCAGGAAAACGTGGTCGGCGCAGCCGGCGCGTCAAAGTGCGTCTGTTCAATGCCGGCCCAGAGCGCATCGGTGTCCAGCGGCGCATCGGTGCGCCAGTTGTCACGCGCGTCGCTCAGCAGCGCGTCGAGTTGTTCGTCAGTGAGGTCGGGTCTGGTCATGCGGGGTTACTCCGGGGTTACTCCGGCGCGAGGTCGGCGAGCTGCTTGCGCAGTGCGTTCCGCGCCATGAAGAGTCGGGACTTGCTGGTGCCTTCGGCGACGCCGAGGGCACGGCCGATTTCCACGTGCGTATAGCCTTCAAGGTCGTGCAACACGAGCGTTTGTCGCTGTGACTCGGGGAGTGCATCGATCGCGCTGGTCAGGCGCGCTCGCAGTTCGTGGTCCGGATGCTTGTCCCACCGCCCCGAGTTGCCGAGTCGATCAAGCTCGACGTCCCGGTCGCGGAGCCGGCGCACCTTGCGCAATCCGTTGATGGCGGTGGTCACGGCCACGCGATGCAGCCAGGTGCCAAAGGCTGCATCACCTCGGAAGGCCGCGAGTTGGCGAAAGGCGCGCACGAACGTCTCCTGCGTCAGCTCCGCGGCGAGTTCAGCGTCGCCGCACAGCCGGTATACAACGCGATGCACGCGGTCCACGTGGGCCTCGTAGAGGCCACGCGCCGCGATCCGGTCGCCGAGCAGGACGCGCGAGATCAGCTCACGCTCCGGCGTACGGTCCGGCGATTCCAGGGTCAGGGCGGGGTTGCTCATCGGTCGTGCTGGTTGGACACACGACCTGATCACAGCGTTCATTACTGGCGCCGGATGTCGAAACGAATACGTTCCCTCAAAGGCGTTCCGAGCCGGGAATCGCGTGGTGTGCTTTGCGTTTACGGGAGGCAGGGTAGGCGTATGCGTCGAGGAGTTGCCCTTCTGCTGATGGCGGCAGCCATCGTAACGCTGCTTGCCACCGCCGGCAGTCTGTCCGCCCAGTCGGTGTCGGGTACCGTGCGATCGGTGAACGACGCGCGGGCAATTGCCGGCGCCGTGTTGCTGCTGCTCCACCAGCCCAGCGATTCGGTGGTGGCGCGCAGTACCACTGCGGCCAACGGACGGTTCATGCTGCGAGCCCCCGCCGCTGGGCGTTACGCTCTGCGCGTCCTGCGGCTCGGTCAAGTTCCGGTATCCCTCTCGGCGTTCGAACTCGCGCCGGGCGAGGCGAAGCAGCTGAATCTGGATCTTACCCGCGAGCTCATACGGCTGGCGACGTTCAACGTGCGTGCCGACGGCGTCTGTCGGAGCTCGCCGGACGCATCGTCGCTTGCCGGTCAGCTGCTCGCCGAAGCGCGAACGGCGTGGCAATCGAGTTTGTCCACCCGCGCCGAGGCCGCCATGGCGGCCGACTACCTGTTGTTCACCCGCGCGCAGAATCTCGCTGGCCGGCTGGTCGAGCCGGAAGCCGTCTCCGTCCGGTCGCGGGCGACCGACCGACCCTTTGCCAGTCTGCCACCGCGGGTACTCGCCGCACAGGGCTACGTACGCGCGGATGAGGACAGCGTCACGTATCGCGGGCCGGACGAGACCACGCTGCTCTCACGGGAATTCGCTGAACAGCACTGTTTCAGCGTGGTGCAGGGCACGGGTGCGCGCCGCGACGCGCAGGGCATCGCGTTTCGTCCGGTTCGCACCCGCGACAGCGTCGTGGACATTCGCGGGACCATCTGGATGCGCGCGGGTGAGGCCGTGCTCAACGACGTCGAGTTCGAATACGATCCGGCGACTCGCGAGGAACGCCGCGTCGGTACGGGCGGACGCGTGGCGTTCGCCCAGCTCGAATCCGGCGAATGGATCGTCGGAGCTTGGGAGGTGCGCATGCCCCGCCGCGTCATCAGGCGCACGAGGGGACAACTGGGCCGCATGCAGTCCACTCGAGACGAAATGGTGATCGAAGGTCTGCAGGTCGCCGGTGGCGTGGTGACACGCATGGGCGTGATCGCCGCGGATTCGCTGCGCGCGTTGTATGTGGACTCCGCAGCACTGGCTCGCCAACAGGCGTATGCCACTGCCGAGGCGACAGCGAGGAATCGAGCAGTGGCCACCGCTGCGTCCGACGGCAACCCAGACGCTGCGACCACCAGACCCGCGGCGTGCGCCTCCAGCGGGGACACGTTGCCGGCGGGCGCGATCACCGGTCGTCTCAGCGACGAGGCTGGACGCGCGCTTCGCAATGTCACCGTTCGTGTGCAATGGAGCGACGACTTCCGCATGGCGGTCGGCGATCGTGTGCGATTCACGCGGCGGAACGTGCAGGCGCAAACGGACCCGAACGGCGAATATGTGCTGTGCGCGGTCCCCATTGACCGACCGCTCTCGGTCTCGGCGTTCGTAGACGATCTCGACCGTGGCACGCGCAGCGCCCGGCTGTCCTACACGCGACCGGTGCAGACCCTGGATCTCCTGGTCGCCCGGTCGGTCGCTGAACGGGAGCGCGCCACCTTCCGTGTGCGGGTACGTGACGCGGTTGGGCCCGTAGCGGACGCCGACGTGACGTTGGAGGGTCCGTTCGGCGTATTGCGGGCCCGCAGCGATACGCTGGGGATCGCCACGTTCGATCAGATCCGACCCATGGTGGCCCAACTGCAGGTGCGGAAGGTCGGCCTCTCCGTGGTCCAGCTGCCCGTGGACGTGCCGGCCGGCGAACATGCGCTCGACGTGCCAATGGAGGCGGCGACGCTGATCGACGAGGTACGTGTCACGGCGACCGCCGTCTCGGCCCGACTCGCGGTGGTGGAGGAGCGACGGCGCGCAGGAGTCGCGAACGCCTTTCTGAGCCGCGAGGATCTCGACCGGACCTCATCCGGCGCGCTCTCGCTGTCGCTTCGACGGGTGGCCGGCATCCGAATCGCCGACTCGCTCGGTACCGTGGTCGCCGTGTCCGCGCGCGGCGAGCGCGTGTCTCGCGAGGGACAGCTGGAAGCGTGCGTGCTGCAGGTGATGGTGGACGGCGTGATCAGCCGGTCGCTCAGTCTCGACGCCATCCCCACGTCCCAGATCTATGCCGTCGAGGTCTTCCTCGGCGCCGCGCGCATTCCGCCGCAGCTGGGGCGCGCGCTGGGAGAAACCCCGTGCGGACTGATCGCGGTGTGGACCAGAGCGGGATAGGGTGAGCGCACGAGCGCACGGCGACCCTCGATCACTACGGCGCCGACAGCAACTCCTCGAGCGCAAGAAACGTCTTCGGCGGCAGCTGCGCCTCATCGAAATACTGCGTGATCACCGCGATGGCGTCAGCAAACGACGTGATGTTCAGGTAGCGCAGCAGGAAGCGCACGTCGTCCAGATCGCGAAACTCCTCGCCCAACCGCATCGCGGCGCATTTCATGGCCAGCAGGTATGCGGGCTGGGCCACGAACACCTGCAGGTGGGATCGCTGCAGAAAGGCGTCATAGGTGCCGCGAGGACTGAGCCAGCCCTTCACCGCATCGTTGAGCCACGTGTCGGGTACGCCCGCTTGCATGGAGACGCGCTTCGCTGCTTGCCGTACCGCAGCGGTTGGCTGGAACGCTGCATCCTTCTCGCGCGTGTCGACAGAGGCGTTCAACGCGAGGTACATGACCGCGCCGCCGACACGGGAGAGCTCCGCGGCCACTCCTTCTCGCGCCAACTCCTCATTGAGCAGCTCGAACAGCTGCAGGATTTGTGCGGACGTGAACTGGAGTTCTGACGCGCGCATCACGCGCGGTCTCCGATGCTCGAGTCCACAAACAGGTTGCGCCGCTTGAATGGCACGGGCGAACGACGGAGCAGGTGCAATCGCAGGCTCGACAGCGGCGTCGCGAAGTACGGTGCGTCCAATGGCGTCACGTCTCGCGTCCACGAGGGAGGCGTTGTCTCTTTCATCGCCGCCGCCTGCTCCACCATCGCCGCCACGTAGTTCTGCAGGAATGGCGACAGCTCATGCAGCGCGATGGAGTCCACGGAGCGTGCGAAGTCGCCGACGGGGCAGGCGGTCAAAAAATCGTGCAGCTCAGCGAGCGCATAGCGACAGTCCTGCGCATCAGACAGCGCGGCCACGAGCTCGCCAAACTGACGCTGGCCGCTCGGCAGCGCCTGCTCCAACACGAAACTGGACACGTCCATGCCTGCGGCATCGGCACGCGCCTTGAGCGCGGCCTTTTGCTCGGGACTGACCCGGATCTGGAGCTGTTCGGTTTTTCGGGGCATGCGGAAGGGTGGGCATATTGGGCAAGGCCGTCAATACCGTGTATTGACGTTTCCGACATCCTAGCTCGAGCGGCGCGCCTACTCTGCGCCCGTAACCATCGGAGCCGACATGTCGATACAAACCATCCCGCATACCTAAATGTCTGAGGCATAAGACAGTCCACCCTCATGCCCCGGACCCATGACCGACACCCGCCTCCACCTCTTCAAGGGCACCTTCGACGTGCTCGTGCTCAAGACGCTCAGCTGGGGCCCGGCCCACGGCTACGCGATCTCCCGCTGGATTCGGCAGAACGCGGGCGAGGACCTGAAAATCGAGGAAGGGGCGCTGTACCCGGCGCTGCGCCGATTGGAATCGCGCGGCCTCGTCACCGCCCAGTGGCAGACCATGGAGGAATCCGGTCGGGCGGCCCGCGTCTACACGCTCACCGCGGACGGCAAGAAGGCGCTCAACTCGGAGCTGGCCGACTGGCAGCGCTACGTGCGTGCGTTCGCCCGGGTGCTGGAAACGCGCCCCGACGGAGCGCTCGCATGACGCGCCCGCCCAAACGTCCAGACAAGCCCGCCGCCAGTCGCTCGGGTCGCCCGCTGTCCGACGACGCCGAGCTGCCCTTCAGCCGCACGCCGCGCGTGGAGGATGACGTGCGCGGCGAGATGGAATTCCATATTCGCGAGCGCGCCAAGGAGCTCGAAGCACTCGGCATGCCCCCCGAGCAGGCGGCGGCCGAGGCGGCGGCGTTGTTCGGTGATCGTGCGGATGTGGAGGCGCAATGCCGCGACCTCGAACAGCGACGCCGCGTGCAGAAGCGGCAGTCCTTCGCCTGGCACACGCTCGGCCAGGACATCATGGGCGGCCTGCGCCTGCTGCGGAAATCGCCGCTGTTCGCCGGGGCGGCCATTCTCACGCTTGCGATCGGCATTGGCGCCAACTCCGCGGTCTTTTCGCTGGTGAACGAAGTCATTCTCCAGCCGCTGAACTTCCCGCAGGCACACCGACTGGTGCGCATCACCGAGCAGCATGAGAGCGGCTGGGGCAACCTCGCGTGGTCCACGGCGCTCGAGGTGCGCGAGCAGTCACAGTCGCTCAGCGACCTCGCGGCCTACGGCTCGGGCGCCACCACGGTGTTGGGCACGTCGTCACCCATCCGCGTGCAGGCGGCGTCTGTGTCGCAGGGGTTCTACGAGGTGTTTGGCGTGCAGCCGGAGCGTGGGCGCCTTCCGTTCGCCAACGAACATGCGCTTGGCGCGACACCGGTCACGTTGGTGAGCCATGGGTTCTGGCGCGATCAGCTGGGTGCGCCGGAAAATCTGGCGGGGGTCCAGATCACCATGGACAGAGTCTATGACGTAGTGGGCGTGCTGCCGGCGAGCTTCGATTTTCCGAAGGCCACACAGGTCTGGACACCGGCTGAGCTGGATCGGCAGTCGCTCTCGCACACGGCCCACAACTACGAGGTCACGGGCAAGCTTCGGCCGGACATATCGCCGGCCGCCGCCCAGCAGGAACTGAGCGCGCTGCTCGCCCGCATGGCGGAGCGGTACGCGCCCGACTTTGACGCGGTGGGCGCCACGGTCGCACCGCTGCAGGACGTACTCACCGCCGACCTGCGCACGCCACTGTACCTCCTCTTCGCCGCGTCCACTGTATTGCTGCTGGCCGCCTGCACGAACGTGGCCAGCGCCCAGATGGCCCGTGGCGCCGCTCGCCAGGCAGAACTCGCCGTGCGCTCGGCGCTGGGGGCCAGCCGTCTCCGGCTCGTTCGGCAGTTGCTCACAGAAAGTGTCGTACTGTCTCTCATAGGATCCGTATGTGGCTTGATACTGGCTCGTATTCTACTCATTGGATTTGCGCGGACGGCACCCGCCTCGCTCGCTGTTGACCACGTGTCCATGGACCTCTGGGTGCTGAGCTTCACGGTTGGCGTTGCGCTGCTGTCGGCCCTGGGATTCGGCCTGTACCCGGCGCTGCGCCTTTCCGACTCCAACACCACCCAGGCGCTCCGCGAAGGTGGACGCGGCACCGTGGGCCGCAGCGGCATGCGCGTGTGGCACGCGCTGGTCGCCACGGAGATCGCGGTCGCTGTCATGCTCCTGGCCGGCTCACAGCTTCTCATCCGGTCCTTCGCCGAGGTGATGCGGACAGACTTCGGGTTTGATGTAGACAATGTCTCAACCGCGAACGTGGACCTCCCCACCGCGCTCTACACCAGCGACGGTTCGGCCATTCCGCAGTTCCACAGCCAGGTCCTGTCCCGCCTGGAGGCTTTGCCCGGGGTGCAGTCGGCCGGATTCGTCACCAATCGGCTTCCACTCACCGGGGTGGGGATGAGTGGCTCACTGGAGGTGGAGGGAAAGCCGCTCAGCGATCGTGGCGCCTTCAACGGGTACGCGGTCTACCGCGTGGTGGGCGGCCAGTACTTCGAGGCCATGGGCATCCGCCTGCTCGGCGGCCGCCTGCTCGAGCCGCGCGACGACGCGCTCGCCCCGCCCGTCGTGGTGGTTGACTCTGTGTTCGCTGCCGAACAATGGCCCGGAGAAGACGTAGTCGGCCGGCGCCTGCGTCCCTACGGCATGGACTCCGAGACCGAACCGTGGGCCACTGTGGTGGGTGTCGTGGCCAGCGTACGTGCCGGAAGCGCCACCGAACCGTTCCGCGCCACGTACTACTTCGACCACCGCCAGCGCGTACCGTGGCGCGCCAGCTCCGTCTCCTATGCGGTACGCTCCACACTGCCTCCCGCCGACGTTGCGGGGCTGTTCCGACGCGAACTGCAGGCCGTGGACCCACAGGTGCCGGTGGAGCCGAGCTCCATGTCGCGCGTGCTGGCTGACACCGTGGCCGTGCAGCGATTCATGATGCAGCTGCTCGGCGCCTTTGCCGCCATGGCCCTGCTGCTGGCACTGGTGGGCATCTACGCCGTAGTATCGTTCTCGGTGGCCCGCCGCACCCGCGAAATCGGCATCCGACTTGCCCTTGGTTCGTCCACGGCCGATGTGCTGCGGCTCGTGATGCGCACGTCCATGCGGGGGGTGGTGCCGGGCCTGATTGCCGGCGCGCTCCTGGCCATGGCCGCCACCCGATCGCTGCGATCGCTGCTGTACGGCGTGTCGCCCAGCGATCCGCTGGCGCTCATTGTCGCGGTGGCGATATTGGCGACCGTGGGTGTGGCGGCTACCCTGATCCCCGCGCGCCGCGCTGCGCGGGTGGATCCGTTGGTGGCGATGCGGGCGGACTAGCGCAATGCACAGCTGCCGAACTGGTCTTCAGCGACCGGAACCCGACCATGCCGGTGGGGTGCCATCACGTGAGCTCGCCATTCCCCCGGGGAACCGCCTCGAGGCACTGCGAGGGACTCGCCAGGGCCAGCATAGCATTCGCATCAACGATCAATACCGGATCTGTTTCCGTTGGGAGGAGGGCTATGCCGACGACGTCGAAGTCACTGACTTCCACTAAGCGCGCGGCCACCTTGGTGCAGCGCCGGCTACCCACGCATCGCCCGCCAACGCACCCCGGCGAAATGCTCCGGGAGGAATTTCTCCGGCCGCTGGGTATCTCCCAGTCCGCCTTTGCGGTGCAGCTGGGTGTGTCGTTTCCGAGGCTGAACGAGGTCATCAATGCCAAGCGTGCCGTGACACCAGATACCGCCCTCCGCCTTGCGCAGGTCACGGGCATGAGTGCCGACTTCTGGCTCGGACTCCAGCAGGACTGGGATCTATGGCACGCGCTCCGATCGGAGGACGCGACCGAGATCGCTCGCCTAAAACCCCTGCCACGCGCTGGCTAGCGCAGGCGCGCTTCGGCGGCGTCAATCCGCGTACAACCCCGCCGCCGCCTTGGCCGACACCACGATCCCCTTGATCATGGCCGAGCTCAGCCCCTGATGCTCCATCTCGTTGAGGCCGGCAATCGTGCAGCCGCGCGGCGTGGTCACCCGGTCGATCTCGCGCTCCGGATGCGCGCCGTCCTGCAGGCTGAGCGCCGCGGCGCCGCGAGCGGTCTGGGCGGCGAGCAGGGCGGCGTCTTCCGGGTGAAAGCCGATTTCGATGCCACCCTGCATGGCCGCGCGAATGGTGCGCAGAAAAAACGCGATGCCGCACGCGCAGAGGGCCGTGGCCGGTCCGATCATGTCCTCGGTGATCACGAGGGTCTTTCCCACCAGGTCAAACAGCACGCGCGCCTCTTCCAGGGCGGCGTCGGCATCCGAGTCGGCGGCCAGGCAGGTCATGGACTCGCCAATGATCACGGCCGTGTTGGGCATCGCGCGCACCACCGGAACCGTGGCGCCGAGTGTGCGGCGCATGGCCGCGAGTGAGGCGCCGGACACCACTGAAATCACGCGGTGACGCACCGCATCGATCTCCGGCGCGATCTCGGTGAGCAGCGCGTCGAGCTGCCGCGGCTGCACCGCCAGCACGATGATGTCAGCGTCCCGCACGGCCTGCGCGTTGTCGGCGGTGACCTGAATGCCGTCGGCGGCAAGGGCGGCCAGCCGCTTGGGTTGGCGACGCGTCACGGTCACCTGCGTGGGCGTGAATCGCTGCGCAGCCACCCAGCCGCGGGCCAGCGCAATCCCGAGGTTGCCGCCGCCGAGAATGGCTATGCGTCCGGTGCTGCGCGATTCGGTCATCATGATGCGAGTTCCTGGGTAGAATGAAAGGCGGTCCGTGGTCGCCCGACCGGTTGGCGGAGCATAATGCCGGCGGCGACCAGCGGGTGAACCACACACGAGAGATTGCATGAGCGGACGGACGGCGCTGGCGAGCGCCCGCACCATTGTGGTCAAGCTGGGCACGCGCGCCCTGCTGGCGGGCCAGCACGATATCGATCAGGACCGTCTGCGCGCGCGCATGGAAGAGATCGTGCGTGCGCGGCAGGCCGGCCGGTTCGTGGTACTCGTGAGCTCCGGCGCCATTGGTCTGGGCTGGCCTCGGCTCGGCTACAACACCAGACCAACGACTATTCCGCAACTGCAGGCGGCGGCGGCGGTTGGACAGAGCCACCTCATGCAACACTACATCAATATCTTGGCGCCGCTCGGCGTGCACGCGGCGCAGCTGCTGCTCACCCACGGCGACTTTCAGGACCGCCGACGCTACCTCAATCTGCGCCACGCGCTCACCGCGCTGCACGAGGCCGGTGCGCTGCCCATCATCAATGAGAACGATACCGTCTCGGTGGACGAAATCCGATTCGGCGACAACGACCTGCTGGCGGCCCTGGTGGCCAATGCGGTGGACGCCGATCTCACGGTGCTGCTCACCGATGTGCACGGACTGTTCGATGGCGAAACAAAGCTGGACGAGGTGGCCGGCATCACCCCGCAGGTGGAGGCGCTCATTCGCACCGGGCGCTCCGAGGGCTACGGCAGCGGCGGCATGTGGAGCAAGCTCGAGGCGGCACGGCAGGTGAATCGGGTGGGCGGCTCACTGGTGGTGGCCCACGGCAAGCATGATTCGCTGGACGACATTCTGGCCGGCAAGCCCTTGGGCACGCTGTTCACGCCAGGAACACACAAGCTCGACCACCGAAAGCGCTGGATCGCGTGGTCGTCGCGCGAGGCGGGTGCGGTGGACATTGACGCGGGCGCCGCCACGGCCATTCTCCGCGACGGGCGCAGCCTGCTGCCCGCCGGCATCACGGGGTGCACGGGTGATTTTCAGTCGGGAGACGCGGTGCTGGTGCGCGCGCCGGACGGTGCAACCGTGGCCAAGGGGCTGGTCAACTATTCGGGGCACGAGGTCCGCCAGATCATGGGACGCAAGAGTTCGGAGGTCGCACACGTGCTCGGCCGGCGTGAATACGACGAAGTAATTCACCGGGACAACCTCGTATCGCTCGCACAAATCGACTCATGATTGAGACATCATCAAGCCCAGATAAGACCATTCCAGAAGTACTGGACGCAGTCGGTGTTTCGCATGATTCACCTCAAGTAATGCGTGATGTCGCGGCTGCAGCCAAGCGCGCGTCCGCCGTCCTCCGCTCCGCGTTTGGCGACGATCGCACGCAGGCCATCCGCAGCATGGCACAGCAGATCCGCGGTTCGGCTGCCGAGATTGTGGCTGCCAACGCGCTGGATCTTGAGGCGGCCCGCGCGGCGGGACTTCCCGACGTCAAGCTTGATCGGCTGCGGTTGGACAGCGCGCGACTCGAGGCGGTGGCCGTTGGGCTGGACAATGTCGCGTCGCTCCCCGATCCGATTGGCAGCGTGGTCGACCATCGCATCGGTCCGTCCGGCATCAGCGTCTCGCGGGTGCGCGCACCGCTCGGCGTCATCCTCATGATCTTCGAGGCGCGGCCCAATGTGACCGCTGAGGCGGCGGCGTTGTGCCTGCGGGCGGGAAATGCTGTGATGCTCAGGGGTGGGTCCGAAGCGCGCCGCACCAACGCCGCCATCGGCGAGGCGCTCACGCGTGCGCTCGAGGCGTCTCCGCTTCCGGCCGAGTGTGCGCAGATGATCTCGCGGCCCGACCATGAGGCCGTGGGCGAACTGCTACAGCTCGACCAGCTCATTGACCTCGTGATTCCGCGCGGCGGTGAGCGACTGATCCGCGCCGTAGTGGAGCAGAGCCGCATTCCCGTGCTCAAGCACTTTCTCGGCAACTGCCATGTGTACGTGGACGAGCACGCTGATCTGGCCATGGCCGCTGATATTGCCGTGAACGCCAAGGTGCAGCGTCCGGGAGTGTGCAACGCCATGGAGCACCTGCTGGTTCATGCGGCGGTGGCGGAGCGGCTGCTGCCGGATTTGGGAGCGCGGCTGCGCGAGGCGGGTGTGGCGCTGCGCGGCGATGAGCGGGCGCTCTCGCTGCTGCCGGGCGCCGCGGCGGCCACCGACGCCGACTGGGACCTGGAGTATCTCGATTTGGTCTTGGGAGTGAAAGTCGTGGACAGCGCACAGGAGGCAATCGATCACATCAACGAGCACGGATCGAGACACTCAGACGCCATTGTAACCGCAAACGAGGACATCGCTCGCGATTTCCTGAATCAGGTCGATTCCGCCTCCGTGCTCTGGAACGTCTCGACCCGCCTCGCCGACGGGAGCGAATACGGGTTGGGCGCCGAGATCGGCATCAGTACCGACAAGCTCCATGCGCGAGGGCCAATGGGCGCGGAGGAGCTCACGTGTGCAAAATGGGTGGTAACCGGGAACGGCCAAGTGCGCACTTAGCGCGCACCGGGCGCCCTACGCGAATCGTTCGCCCGGATCACCAGCCGCAGCTTTCCTCAACCGTCCTGTCCATGTTCGAAGCTCTCCGCCGCCTCATCAACGACAGCTTGCCCGGCACGCCCGACGAACCGGCCACGACGGTGCACGCGGATGTCCGCGTGGCCGCCTGTGCGCTGCTCATTGAGCTGGCCAACGCCGACGGCCAATTCAGCGATGTGGAGCGGCGCCGCATCCACGAAATCCTGCAGCGCCAGTTCGGGGTGGACGCACAGGCCGCCGATGCGCTCATGGCCGAGGCGACGGCGGCGTCGCGCAAGTCGGTGGATGACTTCACGTTCACGCGCCAGGTGGTGGCCGAGTACACGCAGGCGCAGCGTGTGGTGCTGGCCGAGCTGATGTGGCAGGTCGTGCTGGCGGACGGCTCGCTCGATGCGCAGGAGGCCTGGCTCATGCGCAAGCTGGCGAATCTGCTGCGGCTGGAGCCGGCGTTTTTGTCGCAGGCGCGGAAGAAGATTGAGGGGGGTGGGTGACGGCTGGCAGCTGTTCGGCGCTGCACTTGGGAATCGACAGTGCGTGAGAAATGAGTAGTCGTCGAATGCCAATGGCCGATCGCGCGATCGTCCCGGAAGTCAAGCTCGTCGAATATCTGCTCTCGTCGACGCATCCGGACGGACGCGGCAAGGCGCGTTTCTTTCTCCGATTCGGATTTCGGGCCGCCCAATGGCCGGAACTCGCTACGGCACTGCGCCAACATGCCTGCGAGCATGGTGTGCTGGAGAGTATGGAAACGCCGTTTGGGACCCGATATGTTGTGGAAGGACCGCTGAGATCACCTGACGGGCGTTCTCCGGAGGTTCGCACGATTTGGTTCGTGGAGCTGAACTCAGGCTACCCGAGACTCGTCACCGCCTATCCGATCAAACGGAGGTAGATATGATTCAGGAACTGGATCGAATCGTGCTCGCCACGAGCATCGCGAAGCTCGGCCTTGAGGCCGGAGATATCGGCACCGTGGTTCTGGTGCACGGTGAGAGCCGGGGATATGAGGTTGAGTTTCTCACGCTGGACGGGGAGAGCTACGCCGTGACCACGCTGATGGCCGACGACGTGCGCCCCATCCACCGGAATGAGATCGCGCACGCTCGCGTCGTCGCGGCCTGACCTCATGTTTACCGCTCGCTGGAGCCGTCTGTTCGCTACCGCTCCAGCACCAGCCGGTACATACCAAACCCGTCCTCTGTTTCCGCGATGCCAAGAAGCATCGGTCCGTTCGACGCGATATTGAGCAGCGCGCGCGGCAACAGCAGCGTTCGCCGCAGCACTCCGGTCTTCACGTCGTACGCGGAGATGGTGCGTCCGTGGGCCCGCTCATTGGCCGATCCTCGCAGCACCAGCAACTCGTCGCCGTGCACCGCGATGCTCAACGCGAACTCGGCCGCCCCGGATTCAATGCGATAGGCCGTGTTGGGGCCCATGGGCATGGCCACGACCTTCGGCATCTGCGATAGGTCGCCCACCGAGTAGGCGACCCTGCCATCCATGCGCAAGCCGATGCGGCGGTCGAGCCAGCGAAACTGGATGATGGCGAGTGAGTCAGACACACGAATGAGCGTGCGTTCGCGAAGAATCGGATTGAGGGACGCTTCCTGCGCCGCGAACGCCACTCGGCGCTGCAGCTGTCCCGCGGAGTCAACGACGATGGCCAGATCCTGCACCGACTCGGGGATCGCGATGAATCGCCGCCCCGCGGCGCTGGGCGCAAAGGACCGCAGTGGCGCCGATGTGGAGAGCGCACTGAGCACCTTCAGTTCCGGTGACAACTGCGTGAGACGACCATTGGCGCGATCGGCCACCCAGATACGCCCATCAGTCTCAAAGGCCACTCCTGACACGCTGCGAAACTCGCCGGGGCCAGCGCCTCGCGCGGCGAGGGAGTCCGTCCACTTGCCGGCGTTGTCCGCGCGGACGATCTGCATCGTGCTGAAGTCCACGAACACGAAACCTGATGCCCCCCCGACAAAGCACGCGGGATTCCCGATGAGCGCCTGGAACGGGAGGGGCTCGAGGCGGACTGGTATGGTGTCGGCGCGCGTAGGGGTACGTTGAGCGAGCGCCGAGGTGTGAGCGAACGTGAAGCCGGCGAGCGCGAGGGCTGATCTGAAAACAATCCGACCGGACGAGCGGAACAGCATGCGGCACCTCGGGACAACGAAATGGTAGGAGACGCTTCTCCAGGATCAAATCTTATGATCATAGTACTATTCACATAGTAGTACAAGGTGACGAATCATTCGGGCGGCGACCTGAGGACGCTCGAACAACCAGACGACTCAACCCATGAAACTCCTCCTCCCCGGCGGCAGCGGCCAGGTCGGCACGCTCCTCGCCCGCTGGTTCAGCGAACGCGGCCACGATGTCGTGGTCCTCAGTCGAACCCCAGCGGCTGCAGCGCAAGCCGCGCCGTGGCGCACCGTGGCATGGGACGCACAATCACTCGGGCCGTGGGCCAATGAACTCGACAGCGCCGACGTGGTGATCAACCTCGCCGGACGCAGTGTGAACTGCCGTTACACACCCGAGCATCGCGCACAGATCATGGACTCGCGCGTGCATTCAACGCGCGTGCTGGCGCAAGCCATTGCGGCGTCGCCCACCCCACCGCGCGTGTGGCTGCAGTCGAGCACGGCCACGATCTACGCACACCGCTACGACGCACCCAACGACGAAGCCACAGGCATCATTGGCGGCAACGAACCGAACGCGCCGGACACGTGGGCGTTCAGCATCGGTGTGGCGAAAGCGTGAGAAGCGGCCGCTGACGAACTGCCGCTACCCAACACACGTGTGGTGAAACTGCGATCGGCCATGACCATGAGCCCCGACGCCGGCGGCGTGTTCGACACCCTGCTCGGCCTCGTGCGCGTGGGACTTGGCGGACAGTCCGGCAACGGCCGCCAGTTCGTGTCGTGGATTCAGGACACGGATTTCCTGCGCGCGATCGATTGGCTGATCGAACGGGAGCATCTGAGCGGGCCGGTAAACCTCGCCGCACCACATCCGCTTCCCAACGCGCAGTTCATGCGCGGCCTGCGTGACGCGTGGGGCACGCAGGTTGGACTGCCCGCGACGGAGTGGATGCTCGAGATTGGCGCCGTGTTCCTGCGTACGGAAACCGAGCTCATTCTCAAAAGCCGCCGTGTGGTGCCAGGCACATTGCTGGCGGACGGCTTCACGTTCGAGCATCCGCAGTGGCCCGAAGCGGCCAGCGAGCTCTGCCGTCGCTGGCGCGCGCGTCAATCGTAGTAGGGCTGCGCGATCACACCGTCAGCACGGCCGCCTGCCAGGCCGCCGCGTGCTTGGTGGCCTCGAGCGGTGCACCGGTCTGAATCACCACACGATCTCCCACTCGCCGGAGCGCAAAGCGATCGAGCGCGCGTGTAGCCCGGCCGCTGGCGTGCGTGCCATCCGGGGTGAAGCGTGCCTTGTGCTTGGGGCAATAGAACTGTCCCTCTGACGCCTTCCACTGCAGCGTCGCGCCGCGATGCGGACAGGCGAGCGAAAATGCGAACAGGTGTCCCTGCCAACGGGCGAGCGCCACCTCGCTGCCCCCATCCAAGGCCACGCCGTCCTCGGGCGGGATCTCGTAGGTGCGCTCGCCGCCAACGGCCTCGACCGGTGTCATCCAGCCGACCTGCTGCGCAAACGCCTCACTCGGACGCACCCCTGCGGCCACCAGGGCGGCCGCCACTGCAAGCGCGGTCTGCTGCAGAAATGCGCGCCGGTCGAGCACGCGAGCGCAGCCTTGACCTGTGGGCTGGGGGCTGACGACGGCGCCTGCAACTGCGCCTGCAACTGCGCCGGGGGCCGTGACGGGAACCGAGAACTTCATGGGCATGACGATGCTCCGGTAGAGGCTCGATCGCAGGAACATCCCGCGACCTCACCTGAAGCATTGGCTGCTGGCCGCCGCCGTCATATCGGGCATGTGTCCCGTTGGGCGACGTTGCGACACCTGTCGGAGCTGCTCCGGCAGATGACGGATGGTCATGCAACCACGCCTCCTATCCAGAAGCGCTGTCGAGTGACACTGTGCTCGCATGACCAGACCAACCGCCCGCAAGCCGTCCGTATATTCGGCACTGCTGCTCCTCACGATCGCGGCCGGCCTCGCGTCGCGGCGATATCCCGAATGGCAGCCGGCGTTTATCGCGCGCTACGCCGGCGACACGCTCTGGGCGGCGATGGTGTTTTGGCTGCTGGCGCTGGTCGCGCCGCGCGCACGCACGCTGGTGCTGGGCGGTGCAGCGCTGTGCATCGCGGTCACGGTTGAGTTGAGCCAGTTGTACCACGCGCCCTGGCTCGACGCTCTCCGTGCCACGCGACTTGGTGCGTTGGCGCTCGGCGAGGGCTTTCTCTGGTCGGACCTCGCGTGCTATGGTGTGGGCGTTTGCATGGCGGTTGTACTTGACCGGCTGGTGCGAGGTCGGCAGCCCAGCTCACCGTCGGCTGGCTGACGGAAACGTCGCGGTATGCGTGCGCTGATGATCTTGATCGGATGCTCCTCCACCCCGTGGCTGACTGACACCATGCGGATGCAGGGCACCGAGTGGAGACGCGGTCGCGGGAGCTGCCGTGAGCACCCGGAACCACGGTGAGAAACCGGCCTCCCGCCGTTCATGCTGTATTCATGATTGCGGTGTACACTCCCAATGGGCGCCAACCCGCCTGATCGACAGTGGTCACTGGGTCGACCGACCGTTCGCCGGATATGTCACCGTGCTTCCTGTCCTTGAGGCCGCCTGTACCCTCCTCTTTGCGCTGGGGGCGGCGTCGCCCTTGTCGCTTCCCACGTTGTCTGCCGGCGCTCTGCCGGCACCTCCTGCTCCGTTCCTGATCACTGCCGAGTGGCAGGCGCTCAAGGGATTGGGCATCGCGGACACTGTGCTCGCCGTTGCCAGTTCGGCAACACGGCGTGATCTGTTGGCCGTCTCCAGCACGCCAACGCACGGCGATCTGCTGTCGGTCTCGCCGCGGTGGCTTTCACCCGACACGGGGCCGCAGCCTCCACGTCAACGCGCGTTTGTGTACAGCGATTCATACGAACGTCGGCTCACCTGGCACCGTCGCCTGTCCTGGGCCATGCTCCCGCTGTTCGCCGCGTCGTACTACTCGGGCGATCAGATGCTCAAGAAAGGCTCGGACGCCCCGAGCTGGGCGCGCGCGCTGCACGGACCGGCCGCCGGCGGCAGCGCCGTGCTCTTTGGTGTGAACGGTGTGACCGGAATCTGGAACCTGTACGAGGGCCGTCACGATCCGAACGGACGCACGAGGCGCTTTGTGCACGGGGCGCTCTTTCTGGCCGCGAGTGGCGGCTTCATGTACGCCGCGACGCTGGCGGGTGACCTCGAGGACGGCGGCCAGTCCGCCGTCAACGGGACCTATGAGCACGATCGCATCCGGCATCGGAACGTGGCCCTGACCTCCATGGGCGTCTCCACGGTGAGCTGGCTCATCATGCTGATCGGGAACTGACCATGCGCCCCCAACTACCACGGCAACGACCAACCCTGCCAGCGGCCGATACAACGGCTGCGGACGAGGCATCACCCTGCGAGGGTGCCTGCCCCAGCCGCCGCGCCTTTCTGCGGAACGCGCTCGGCGCCGTCGTGGCCATCACCGGGCTCTCCGCGCTCGTGCCCTTCGCTCGGCTCTCGGCGCTCGACGTCACCGACACCGGCACCGTGCACTATCCGATTCCGGCAGCGGACGGCACGTCAATCGATGAGGAAAACCAGGTCATCCTGTGTCGCGCGCACGGCGAGCTGTTCGCCTTTGCGCTGGCGTGCCCGCACCAGCACACGGCGCTGAAAGCCCTGCCGGGTGCCGCCGGCTTCAGGTGCCCACGGCACAAGTCGCGCTACCAAGCGGACGGCACCTTCATTGACGGACGCGCCACGCGCAACATGGATCGGCTGAGCATCACGCGTGACGGTGCGAACGTGGTGGTTGATCCGGATGTGGCGTGGCGGAGCGATACCCAGGCCGCTCAGTGGAAAGCGGCGCACGTCGTGCTCACACCGTGAGTGGGCCGCGCCAGCGCACACCGTGCGCTGGCGCGTTCAACCGGGCGCTACCGCTCGTACAACCGTATCATCTCGCGCATGCGCACCCGCACCGCCGGCGTGAGCTGCTCCCACACAAACCGAAACCGCCAGTTGCCCGCGTCCCGACCGGGAAAGTTCATCCGCGCGTCGCGACCGAGCCCGAGCAGGTCCTGCATGGGCACGATGGCCGTGTTGGCCACCGACGACATGGCGGCGCGCATCATGGCCCAGTGTATCTCGTGGTCCTTCGCATCGAGATACTTGACCGCGCGCGCACGCTCCGCCGAAATCGACGCGGCGTCCTGCGTGGACTCGCCGTCACCGGCCGTGGCCGTGAACCAGCCGACCGTGGTGTCGTTGTCGTGCGTGCCGGTATACACCACCAGATCGCGCACGTAGTTGTGCGGCAGGAATGGCGAGGCCACCGCCTCCGGGTCGAAGGCGAACTGCAGGATGGCCATGCCGGGCCATCCCCAGCGCGCACGCAACGCTTCGACTTCCGGCGTGATGAGCCCGAGGTTTTCGGCAATGATGGGCAGGTCGCCGAGCGCCTGCTGCAGCGCGAGAAACAGCGCGTCGCCCGGACCCTCCACCCATCGTCCCTCGATGGCCGTGGTGGCGGCACCATCCACTTCCCAGTACGACTCGAAGCCGCGGAAATGGTCAATGCGCACGACGTCGAACTGACGGAACGCCTGACGCACGCGGGCAATCCACCACGCGTAGCCGGTCGCGCGACAGGCTGACCAATCGTACAGCGGATTACCCCAGAGCTGACCTGTTTCGCTGAAGTAGTCGGGTGGAACGCCGGCTTGCACGCGCAGGCTTCCGTCGTCGTGCAGCTGAAACAGTTCGCGATTGGCCCACACGTCGGCGGAATCGTGCGCCACATAAATGGGCAGGTCGCCAATGAACTGCACGCCGCGCTCGGCCGCCGATGCACGCAGCGCGCGGAGCTGCGTGAAGAAGAGATACTGCTCAATGCGATGGCGCGCGATCAACGGTGCAAGCTTCGTGCGCCAGGCCGCCAGCGCCGCCGGTTCGCGCAGTGCGGCGCCGGGGTCCCACGCTGTCCAGGGGGCGTTGTCGTGCGCCTCCTTGAGCGCCATGAACAACGCGTACTCCTCGAGCCAGTCCTGTTCGGCCTCCACGAAAGCGCGAAAGCGCGCGTCGGGGATGAACGCCGCCACGGCGCGCGCAAGCAGCGGGCGCTTGTGCGCGATGGCGGCGGCAAAGTCCACCGCGTGGGCGGGCAGCGCCGCCGCGGCGCCAGGTACGGCAATGAGGAGCGGATTGCCGGCGAACGCCGAGAAACATTGATAGGGCGAGTCGCCGTAGCCGGTGGGGCCCAGTGGCAGCATTTGCCAGTAGCGGAAGCCCATGTCGGCGAGTGCGTCCGCGAAGCGTGTTGCGTCGGCGCCAAGGTCGCCGATGCCGTGCGGGCTCGGCAGGGACGTGGGGTGCAGCAGGAGGCCAGCGGCGCGCGGGGTCGCTAGCGGCACTGGCTGAACGCCGGGTTGTTCTGGAGCTGCAAGAGCATGTCCGTTTGCGCGCTGGTTGTCGCCGACCGGTTGAACGCGCGGTACGCCGTGCAGGTCCTGACTGCATCACCGAGGCTGTTGTAAATGATGGCGTTGTTCAGGTAGGCCTGCGCGCTATCGGCGCGTGTCGTCAGGCGCGGCAACAGTCGGTCGATCGCGGCCGCCGCATTCGAATAGAAGGTAGGCGGAGCATCCTCAGGAGAGTTCGCAAAGGCTGTCGCCACGCTATCCATCGTTTTGCGGGCCGCTGCTGCGGCGGCCGGATCGGTGGCGCCAGCGGAGTTCGGTGCCGTGTTTGGCTCGGTTTTCGGTGCGTTGGCCGCCGCGTTGATCGGCACATTGATGGGAAGGTCTCGTACCTGCGGTGCGGACAGATCTCCCACCGGAGCGGGGTTCGTGGTCGCTCGGCCAGCGGGGTCCTCCGCGTTCTCGGATTCAGGGGCTTTGGCATCGGCCTCTCTGCCTGCGCCAACGCCAGGGCCCGTTGAATCCGCCATGGCAACGGACGGCGCGCCCGTCGCATCGCCGCCGCCCCGCGTCATCGCAAACACGCCAGCCGCTGCCGCGATGACCACGAGCAGTCCGCCCACCAGCAGTGGAGCGCGACTTCCTTTGGCCGCTGGTTCGGGGACGGCCTGTCGCGTGCCAGAGGTCGTGGCGCGCGCCGCTCCACCAGTGCTACTCGTCGGCGAGCCGATCGAACTGGTGGACAGCGGCGTCCGCCCGCGGAGTACGCCCGCCCCGGTCCACCCTTCCACGGCCAGCACCACTGCCTCGGCGAACTCCAGCGCCGTACCGGTGCGCGTGTCCGGCTCCCGGGACAGCGCGCGGTCAAATGCGGCCTGCAGCGGCTCGGGCCAGTCGAGATCGGGTGCCGTGTCGTGCAGGGTCTGGGGGTCACTGATCAGCCGAGCGGTCAGGCTGCGCTCCGGCGTGGTGGCGGCGAATGGTAGTTCGCCTGTGAACAAATGGTATGCCACGACCGCGAGCGCGTAGACATCGCTGCGCGCGTCCAGCTGCTCGCCAAGCACCTGTTCCGGGCTCATGAACTCCGGAGTGCCAATAATGGCGCCTGCTTGCGTCAATTGTGTCTTTTTGCTGTCGCTATCATCGAACGCTTTCGCTATTCCGAAATCCACGACCTTGCAGCGATCGACGCCTTTCTCGTCTGTAATGACCAAGACATTGTCTGGCTTCAGGTCGCGGTGCACAATGCTGATCTTGTGCGCCGCGTCCAGCCCCTCGGCGATCTGGTACACGATGTTCGCCGCGCGCGTCACGGGCAGCCGACCCGCTTCGTCGAGCAGATCGCGCAGCGTCTTCCCGGGCACGAACTCCATGGCCAGGTACACCAGGCCGTCAGCCGTCTCGCCAAAATCGAACACGCGTGCCACGCGCTCATGTTCGATGCGCGCTGCGTTGGCCGCTTCCCGATTGAATCGCGCCACCGCCGCGGAATCCTTCACCATGCTGGCGTGCAGCACCTTGATGGCGGCCTGCTGCGGCAGTCGCACGTGGCCCGCCAGATACACCTGCCCCATGCCGCCCTCGCCCAGCAACTTGCTCACGAGATAGCGGTCCGCGATCACGCTGCCAACCAGCGTGGCACCCGCCTCGTCCATGCGCAGCGTCGTCCCGTCCTTCGGGCAGAAGGCATCAGAATCGGGATAGACGGTGGCACAGACAGGACAGGTCTTCGGCATGATTGGTGCGGGGGCGGGCCCATTGACGGCTTCAGACGGACGCACAAGTTTACACCAGCAGTCTTTTCTCAATCCGAGGTATTGCCATGGTTTCCACGACCGTTCGGCGCTGGACCAGCCGGTTGCTTCCGGCCCTGATGTTCGGAGCGGCCATCCCGCTGCTCGCTCAAACTGCCGATACCCGGCCCACGGTGGCCGTACTGTACTTCACGAACAGTGCGCTGGTGGACTTCGACTCCTACGCCCCGCTCAGCAAGGGAATGGCCGAGATGCTCATCAATGAGATCTCGCAGAATGCGGGCGTCCGGGTGGTGGAGCGCGACCGGCTGCAGCCGCTGCTTGAAGAGCAGAATCTGCAGAACAGTGATCGTGTGGACAAGGCGACGGCGGTGCAGCTCGGCCGTACCCTCGGCGCGCGCCACATGCTCATGGGAAGCTTCGTGATCACCAAGGACCAGAAGCTGCGCATCGATGTGCGCGCCGTGAACACGGAGACGTCTGCGATTGAGTACACGCAGACGGTGAATGGACGCGCGGATCAGATGTTGGACCTGGTCATGGAACTCGGAACCAAGCTCAACGCGGGTCTCAAGCTGCCGGCGCTCAAGACCGCCAGCACCACGGCCCCCGCCGCGAAAAATCCGAACCAGTTCAAGGCGCTCATGGCCATGAGTCAGGCCCTCGTGGCCGAGGACAACAACGACAAGGCTGCGGCTGCGGAGTTGTATCGTACGGCGCTGACACTGGCCCCGGACTACAAGCCGATTCAGACCAAGGTGGCCATGCTGACTGACAAGGAGCGACGCTAGTCGGCAGCGCAAGGCAGGCGGAACGACAAACGCCCCGCGTGATCCGTCTGGATCACGCGGGGCGTTTTGCGTGGGGCAACCGCGGGCGCCGCCACCCCCCGAGCGCTCCTCAGGGCGCCTGGAAGTACGCCTGGATCTCACGCACGAACCCAAAGCCGCGGTAGGTGCACACCGGAACCGGACCGACGCCCTCGAGACACGGTCCTGTGAACCCGACAAACTGGTAGCCCGGCAACGCTACACCCCTGAACACGCCCGTGGCGCCAATGGGCAGCGAATACCGGCACGTATTTGTGGCGGACGACGTTACCGTGCACGATGCTTGCGCGGGGACACCCGTGATGTCGAAGCTCACCGTGCCGCGACCAGTGGATCCGTGCACGATCATGTTGACGTCGATGGCGGCGACGAAACGCGCCGACACCAGACCGTCGGCAGAGGGCGCGATTGAGCACGTGAGCGTCATCGTGCCCGCGCACTCGCCACCCCACGCCGCGAGCGCACTGGCGGGAGCCGAGGTGGCCTGCAACTGAACGGGCGTGAACGGATTGACGCTCAGCGCACAGGCGTCACCCGCGATGGCGCCGAGCGTGTACGTGCACAGGAGATCGCCATTGGGCGCCACGGAACGCACGACGCCAGAGCCCGTCGTGGGATCGCTCGGCGTCATCTCGATCGTGACCGGCGTGACCGCGAACTCGGCCCGCACGGACTTGGCGTCCGTCAACTCGAGTACACAGTTGGCCGATCCCGAACACGCGCCCGAGAAGCCCTCGAAGACGGACACGGCGCCAGCAGTCGCCGCCAACGTGACCTGTGTGCCGGACGGGAAAACGCGCGTGCATGTCCGTTCCGCGTTGTCGCCCAATGCAATGGAGCAGAACACCTGGCCGTCGAGCTGCACGGTGCCATTGCCGGATCCGGCGAGCGTCAGCGTGAGCTCCACGTCGCGCCGTGCCAGGGTGGCCGTCACGGCGCGCGCTGCGGTCATGTCCACTGCGCACGTCGATGCGCTACCGCTCGCACTGCAGGCGCCGCCCCACGCCACGAACTGCGAGCGGGCGTCGGGAATCATGGTGAGGGTGACCACGGTCCCATGCACAAACGGCGCTTCACACGCACCGTTCGTGGTACCGCTGAGTCGCGTGCACGCGATGTCCGGATCGCTCTGCACCACACCGCCGCCAGTGCCGGACACGCTCACTGTGAGACGGCGCTCGTCCTCAAAACCGGCGCGCACCATGCGGTCGGTTCCGGACACCACCAGCTGGCACGCCGCACCCGACGTCTCGTCGCACCCACTCCAGCCGGCGAACAGCTGCCGCAGCGCAGCGCCGCCGGCGTCCGCCGCGAGCGTCAGTTCCGTGCCGTCGGGCACCTCGGCCGAACAGGTACCCGTGGCCTCGGCGCCCTCGACCCGGCAATCCAGGCCGGCACCGCCCGTAATGCGGCCCGATCCGTCTGCGTCAGCGGTCGCCGCAATGGTGACGCGCCGAAGCGCCGTGAAGCGCGCGCTTGCCTGCCGGGCTTCGTTCATGGTCACCACGCAATTGCCTGCGGAGGCGGCCGATGTGCACGCCGCACCCCAGAGCGTGAAGGTGCTTCCTGCGTCGGGAATGGAGCGCAAGGTGACCTGCGCCTCGTCGGGGAACGCGAAGCTGCAGCTACCGCTTGGCGTCTGATTGTCGAGGTGGCAGTCAATGCCCGCTGGTGTGGAGCGAACCGTTCCGCGGCCGCTGCCGGCCGCGCCGACAATGGTCAGCGCCGCGGTTGGGCGCGCGACCTGCACGTTGACCGACGCGCTGAGCGCGCCCAAGGAGGCCGAGATGCGGGCAACACCGGGCGCGAGGGCGGTGACGCTGCCGCTCCCGTTCACACTGGCGACCGAGGGTGCGTCGCTGCTCCACGTGACCGGGCGATCGGTGACCTCGGCGCCGCGGCTGTCCAGGACACGCGCTGCGAGGCCGCGTGCGGCGCCCACCGTCAGGGCCAGCGGCGTTTCAGCGGGCAAAGGCGCGCCGCTGCCGTCCGTGAGGCTGACGGAAGCGAGTTCGAACAGCGTCACCGGGGTGAGCACGTCGGCCGGTACGCCTGGCGTGAGCCGAAGCGGGCCAACCGTCTGGACGTCCACCACCGCGCCGTTCACCACGAGCGCGAGCTCGAGGACCACCGCGCACGATCCACTGTTGCCGTCCCGCGCTGCGTCCGCCAGACAGGCCGCCACGTTGACGGGAATCGGCACCGGCTGCAGCGCAGCGCTCGTGAGCGCGATCGTTTGCGATGCGATGGGCACACGCGACGCGTCCATCCGCAGGTACGACGAGGCGACGCGCAGCGAGACTATGTCCGCGGTGCCGTTGGCGGCGAGCGCGACGTTCGCCTGAAACGACACCATGGCCGGCGCCGACCCACCGCGCTGTCCCGGCGTGAGGAAGTCGGCGAGTCCCGAACAGGCACTCAACACCGCGACGCACGCGGCCAGACTCAAAACCTGCACTGACGTCCTGTGCGGTACCGCACCGGTTCGCTCAAGAACAGGTGACAACCATCTCAACATGTGGTCCTCTCAGAACCGAGTGACGACGACAAGTCCGCCGCCAATACTAAAGAACGACGACTTCGCCGTTTCCACTAGTACTGCACGTTGCTGCAGCGCCCCACCCTGCAGGCGCGCATAGGGCTGAATTGCCGTCAGACCGCGGCTGAACTGCAGTCCGGCGGTGATTCCAGCGCTCGCCACGCCCGCCGTGGGGAGCCCCTGATCCACGCCCAGCCCCGAGTGCCACCGGAGATCGGTGGAGACGATCAGGTCACGGCCCAACCCCCACGGCACCGCCGCGCGCACGCCCGACTCAACATACTGCCCGCTCGAGCGTTCCACGGTCTGGCCATCGCGCGCGTACGGTGCGCGCCACCGGTAGGAGGTATACGCCAGCAGCTCGC
>JBBSPE010000049.1:0-25653 GCA_038259155.1 Gemmatimonadales bacterium | reverse complement strand
GCGACTCGCGGGCGTGGAGTCCTGATCGGCGGCGGACGCGATGCGCTAGATTGCAGGAATGGATCCCCGCGCCGCGTCTCACGTCCTCACGCAAATCGCGACCCTGCTTGAACTGCACGGGCAGTCGCCGTTTCGTGTCCGAAGCTTTCAGGCGGCCGCCCGCTCCATCGCGTCCCTGAGCGAGGCCGAGCTCAAGATCGCGGCCGCTCCAGTTGACCAGACGCTCGATGGCGTGTCGCCCGAGGCGCTGGACGTGGTGCGCGAACTGCTGATCACCAACAGCGCCGAGCTGCTGGAGTCGCTGCAGGAGCAAACGCCGGAGGGACTGCTCGAGATGCTGCGCGTTCCCGGCCTTGGCCCCGCCCGCATTCGCCTCATTCACGACGGCCTGCACATCGACACGCTGCAGGAGCTCGAACTCGCCGCCGCGGACGGCCGACTGGCCGCGCTGCCGCGATTTGGCGACCGCACCGCCGAGCGCATTGCCACCGGCATCGCGTCACTCCGCGAGGCGGGTGCGTACGTGCTGTTCGAACACGGGCGCAGCGAAGCGGAACGGCTGCGCGCCATGGTCGCCGCGCACCCCGACGTGTTGGAGGTGGCGGTGGCCGGCTCGGTGCGACGCCACTGCGAAGTGGTGCGCGACACCGATCTGGTGGCCGCCGTGCGCGGGTCGCCGAGCGTGGTCGCCGCGTCGCTCGCGCACATGGACGGCGTGCGGGAAGTGGTGGGCGGCGGCGGGCGCAGCGTCACCCTCCGCTTCACAAACGGCGCGCGCCTCGACCTCGCGTGCGTGCGTCCGGAGCAGTTCGCGCTGGCGCTCTGGCGCGCCACGGGCAGCGAGGCGCACGTACGGGCCGTGACCGAGCTGGCGGCGCAGCGCGGGCTGGTGCTGGCCGGCGATGAGCTGCGCGATGCCCGCGGCGCACTCTGCAAAGTGGCCACCGAGGCGGAGCTCTACGCGCATCTGGGTCTGGCGTTCATCGCGCCTGAACTGCGCGAGGGTACAAACGAACTCACCGCTGCCGCCGAGGGTACGCTACCCTCGCTCGTGACGGAAGCGCAGCTGGTGGGCGCCCTGCACTGCCACTCGCAGTATTCCGACGGTGGTGCGACCATTGCCGACATGGCCTCGGCCGCCGCGGCCCGCGGCTGGCGCTACCTCGGCGTGTCGGATCACTCGCAGTCCAACACGTACGCGGGCGGTCTCTCGCGCGACGCAATTCTGCGTCAGCACGACGAGATCGACGCGCTCAATGCGCAGTACGCCGAGCAGGGCGTGGACTTTCGCGTGCTGAAAGGCATCGAGGCGGACATCCTGCCGTGTGGTCGCGTGGACTACGACGCCGCGGTGCTCGATGCGTTCGACTTCGTGATCGCGTCGGTGCACTCACGCTATGGCATGAACGAGCGCCAGATGACCGATCGCGTGCTCAAGGCGCTCGACGACCCGCACCTCACGATTCTCGGGCATCCCACGGGCCGTCTGCTGCTCACGCGCGAGCCCTACGCGATCGACATGACGGCGGTGATTGCGAAGGCCGGCGCGGTGGGGGTGGCCGTGGAGCTCAACGCCGACCCGCACCGCCTCGACATTGACTGGCGGCTGTGTCGCATCGCGCGGGAGCACGGCACGCTGGTGTCGATCGGTCCCGACGCGCACTCGCCACAGGGGCTCGACCACATCGGCTTTGGCGTGGGCATCGCGCGCAAGGGCTGGCTCTCGGCGCACGAAGTGCTGAACAGTCGGTCGGCCGCCGCGGTGCTGGCGTTCGCCCGCGCGCGCCGAGACGGGCTGAACGCGCGCGCCGTGTTGGACGGCTTCGCCGAGTCCACGGTCGCAAGCGCCCGGGCGGCCGCGAGCTGATGCCGCGGGCCGGAGGCGGAGCGGCCCGACCGGGGCGTTCCACGGTGAAAACCCGCGGCCAGAAGCCGTCGCAGCGGGCGCCGGCCGTGGCCAAGGCGCCGCGCACCGTGGCCGCGAAGAAGGCGCTGGCGACCACGGTGCTCGAGGCGCTCGAGCGGGAGTACCCCGACGCGCACTGCGAGTTGGACCACCGGAACGCCTTTGAGCTGCTGTGCGCCACCATTTTGTCGGCGCAGTGCACCGACGTGCGGGTGAACTTGGTCACGCCGGCGCTGTTCGCCCGCTACCCCGATGCCGCAGCGTTGGCGGCGGCCCGGGCGGAGGACGTGGAGGAGCTGGTGCGCAGCACGGGATTCTTTCGCAGCAAGGCCCGCAATCTGATCGCCATGGCCGGCACGCTGGTGGACCGGCACGCGGGGGCGGTTCCACGCAGCATCGCGGAGCTTGTACCACTGGCCGGAGTGGGCCGAAAAACGGCCAACGTCATACTGGGCAACGCTTTCGGCATCAACGAAGGCATTGTGGTGGACACGCACGTCCAGCGGCTCAGTCGGCGGCTGGGGCTCACGCGCGAGGCGGATGCGGTGGCCATTGAGAAGGCGCTCATCCCGCTGTTTCCGCGCGAAAAGTGGGCGCTGCTGAGCCATTTGCTGATCTGGCACGGGCGCCGCGTGTGCGACGCCCGGAAACCCCGGTGCTCGGCCTGTGTGGTGCAGGCGGTGTGCCCTTCGTATACTTCGGATTCACCCTGACCCGAGCGTGCCGTGCCCAAACTGGCCACTTTTGATACCAATCGCGGGACCTTTGTCGCCGAGCTTTATCCGGCCGAAGCGCCAAAGACCGTGGCAAATTTCGAGAAGCTGTCGAACGACAAGTTCTATGACGGCGTCAAGTTCCATCGCGTGATCCCCGAGTTCGTGATCCAGGGCGGCGATCCGCTCTCGCGCGACCTGCCCGAGGGCGACCGTCGGGTTGGCACGGGAGGCCCGGGCTACAAGATTCCGTGCGAGACAGCGGGTAATCCGCACACGCACAAGCTGGGCGCCCTCTCCATGGCGCATGCCGGAAAGGACACCGGCGGCAGCCAGTTCTTCGTGGTGCTGAGCGAGGGCAACACGCGCCATCTCAACGGCGTGCATACCGTCTTCGGCTTGGTCACCGACGGCATCGATGTCGTGACGACCATCGGCCCCAACGATGTCATGAACTCCGTGCGCGTCACCGACGCCGATTGAACACCCCCTGATCTGCCCACTTCCCCAGCTCACGTTCCCATGAGTCACGCAGCTCCCACCCACGGCTCCGACAAGGGCGCCGCATTCGTCGGCCTGATCGGCGGTGCGATTTTTATTGGCGCCGTGGTTTACGCGTTGGTCGTGTGGACCAACAGTCTGCACGCCGAGCACGAGGCGGGCGCGGAGGAAGAGCACGCCGTTCGCCCGACCGCCGCGCTCGTTTACTACGCCTGAGCCGGCGAGCCAGCCGGACGGCCGCAGCGGGGCGTCACAGCCCGTGCTGCGGCCGGTTCGCGGCTGGTTGCGGCTTGAAGGCGCTGTTTTACTGGTCGCCGCCACCATGGCGTACGCCGGTCTGGACCATGGGTGGCTGCGCTGGCTGTTGTTGTTCCTTCTTCCCGACCTGTCGTTTGGTGCGTACCTGATTGGCCCACGCGTCGGGGCCGCGGTGTACAACGGGATGCACAGCTACGCCCTGCCGCTCCTCCTGCTGGTGACCGCCGAAGTGCTCGCGCAGGGCACGCTGCTCGTGATTGCCCTCGTCTGGCTCGCCCACATCGGGTTCGACCGCATGCTGGGCTACGGCCTCAAGTATCCCACCGGCTTCCGCGACACCCACCTCGGCCGGATTGGCCAGGGTCCGCGCTGGACCGCAGAATACGCGATCCCGACGCGTCTCACCGGCGAGCACCGCGTCCCGTCCATCTGACGGCAAGGCGGATGCACCCGCGCCTCGCCGCGCGAACCGCGTTAACGCCAGCCTCATGGCATCGTCCCCCAGTATTCACGTTGGAGATCCCGAGTGCCTATCCCCCTGCGACGCGACGCGGTCGCCCTGATGGAGTCCTGGACCGAGAGTGCCTCGCTGCGCACCCACATGCTGGCGGTAGAGGTGGCGCTGCGCGCCTACGCGCGGGAGTTCGGGGAGGATGAGGAGCTGTGGGGTATCACCGGATTACTGCATGATTTTGACTACGAACGTTTCCCGAACGCTGCACTCGCGGCGGACGCCGAACATCCGGCCGAGGGCGTACGGCATCTGCGCGCGCTTGGCGTGGACGAGATTGTGTGCGACGCGATTCTTGGGCACGCGCACTACACCGGCGTCGCTCGGGAAACCCGGTTGTCACGCGCGTTGTTTGCCTGCGACGAGCTGTCAGGGCTGCTGACCGCCTGCGCCCTCGTCAAACCCAGCCGTTCCCTGGCCGATGTCGAGGTCACGGGCGTGCGCAAGAAGCTCAAGGACAAGGCCTTTGCTCGTGGCGTCAGTCGTGAAGACATCGTGCTGGGTGCAGCGGAACTCGGAGTTCCGCTCGATGACCACATCGGATTCGTGCTGGCGGCCATGCAGTCGGCAGCGGCAGAGCTCGGTTTGGACGGTCGTCGGGCGGCCGCCACGGCTACGGCGACGCCTTCAACGCCGCTCCTTGGGGGCGCGTAAGCGAGATGACCCCACCAACACGCATGACTTCCGCCACGCTCTCGCCGCCGGCCACAGCCGATGTTCGTTTTTCCGGTGCCGATCGCTTCGGTGCGGGGGAGCGCGTGGCTGAGCGCACGCCGGGTGGAGCTGGTCCGGCGGGGTCAGGGCCGGGGGACGCCCGATTGGCCGCGTCGGCGGCGAAGCCGGGGGCAACGCCCAAGGGAAAATCGGCTGTCGTGCGATTGGCGCCCAACGGCGCCGGCGACGCGCAGGCGGAACGCGAGTTGGTGCTGTCGGCGCAGGCTGGCAGTGAGCAGGCGTTTGCCGGATTGGTGCAGCGACACCAGCGGCGCGCGTACGCAGTGGCCCGTTCAATCGTCCTCACCCACGATGATGCGGAGGACGCCGTGCAGGAGGGATTTCTGCACGCGTGGCGGGCGTTGGAGCGGTTTCGGCCGGAGCAGGCGTTTGGCGCATGGCTGCATCGCATCGTCGCCAACGCGTCGCTCGACATTGCTCGGCGCAAGAAGGTGCGCGATGCCGATGAGCTGTCGGAGTCGGTGTCGTCACCGTTTCACGACCCGGCGGTGCGCGCCGAGTTGCGAGGCCGGTTGGGCAGTGCTTTGACGCAGTTACCGGAGCGGCAGCGCTCCGTGCTCGTTTTGCACGACGTAGAGGGGTACAAACATTCGGAGATCGGAGAGACCCTCGGCATTCCCGAGGGAACCGCCCGATCAGACCTGCACCATGCCCGGGCGGCGTTGCGCCGTCTGCTGGGCAACTTGCGGAGAGACAAATGAACACCGATTTGGGTCGCGCAACAGCCGACCGGAGTCCAATCACCGATTCGGAACTCGTGGACGCACTGCGCGATGTTTACGCGCCGCCGAGTGAGGACGGCTACTGGAGTGGACTGGAAGGGCGCATCATGGCCCGTTTGCGCCAGGCCGAGGAACAAGGGGAGTGGTGGGGCGTGTTCGCAGAGTGGCGGGTAACAGGGCTGGTGGCCGCGGGCCTCATGCTCTCGCTCGCCGGCGCTGCCCTGTGGCGCGACTATGACGATCAGGCGAGTCGCCAGGAGTTGGCCGCCGGGGCCGCGTATCGCACCGTCTTTGGCGGCCCGACCGACGACGACGTCACCATAGCCTTTACCAGGCCCTCGGCCGAGCCGATGGCACCCGGCACCGCTGAACGGCTTCTCTTTTCTGCCGAGCCCTGAGCTCGGCTGGTATTCATCATCATGTCTCGTTCCAAATCTGTCGCCATGGCGTTCCTGCTCGGCGCGCTGCTTACGGGAAGCGCCATCGGGTTCGCCGCCGGCCGCACCACCGTTGGTGGGGCGTCTGGCGGTGAGGCCAGCGTGACCACCAGCACGTACAGCACGATGGTGCGTGAACTGGCCGTCGATCTGAACCTGTCTGACGAACAGACGGCGGCCGTGGACTCGATCCTCAAGTGGCGCAAGGTGCGCTACAGCGAGGTCATGGTCCCCCTCCGCCCGGCGCTCGACGCAGCACGCGACAGTGCCCGCACGCTCATCAAGCAGCGCCTTAACGCCGAGCAGCGCGTGGCGTTTGCTGAGTTACTCAACCGCATGTCGGCGCCAGAGGCCGACAGTGCGAAGGACGCCCCCAAGGAGCGCTGACCGCGTGACAACCCGATATTCATTCGTAGCCGCGGCCTGTGTCGCGGCCGCCTGTGCCATGCCATCGTTTTCGGCGCTGGAGGCACAGAGCGCCGCAGACCCGGCGCAGCCGATCGCGCTGCAGAGTGCCGTAGACGCCGCCCAGCGCAACCAGCCGTCCGCGGTTCAGGCGCGTGGTTCGCTCCGGAGTGCCGCTGCCGCCAAGCGCAGCGCATTGGGCGCGTTCCTCCCATCGCTCAATCTCTCGCTGGGCACAGGCCGCACGCAGGGTGCCACGTTCTTCCAGGGCAACCTGGTGCCGCTGGGAAACAATCCGTGGAACTACAGCAACGGTCTCAACTCCAGCCTTGAACTGTTTGACGGCGGGCGTCGCTTGTATGAATTGCGTCGTGCGCGGGCACAGATCGATGCAGCGGACGTCTCGGCCATCGCCAACCGCTTTGATATTGCGCTGCAGGTCAAACAGCAGTATTACGCCGTTCTGGCCGCCCGCGAGTCGGAAGCGGCAGCGCGCGCGCAGCTGAAGGAAGCGGATGCGCAGTTGCAGGCGTCCATCGCCCGCGTTGGAGCGGGAGCGGCCACCAAGTCCGATTCCCTGCGCTCCATCATTCAGGTGGGCAATGCGCGGCTGGCCATTCTCACGGCCGAGAACAACCTGCGGGTGGCCAACGCCGCTCTCACGCGCCTTGTCGGATCGGACCTGACCGTAACCGCCGAGCCTTCGGACACGGCCACTGTACCGGACGACGCGCAGCTCCCGGACATCGCCGTGCTGGAGCGCATGGCCGCAGCCGGGCCGGCCGTGATGGCGGCCGAAGCCAATATGGCGGCGGCGCAGGCGAGTCGCCGGGCCACACGCACGCAGTACATCCCCACGATCTCCATGTCGTACAGCTACGGACTCAACGCGGCCAGCCAGGCGTTCACCGGTGGCAATTTGTTGCTGTTCGGTGAGGCCGCGGCCAACCGGCAGACGTACAACTTCAACTTCTCGTTCCCGCTGTTCAACGGCTTCACTCGTGAGGCGCAGCAGGTGAACGCCGTCGTGGCCGTCGAAAACGCACAGGCGCAGGCGCGCGACGCGCTGCTCGCGTCGCGCCAGACGCTCACGCAGCAGCTCAATGCGTTGCAGGCCGCCGCCGCGCGGGTGCAGGTCCAGCTCGCATCGGTGGAAGCGGCTGAGGAAGACCTGCGCGTGCAGCAGCAGCGGTACCAGCTGGGCGCGTCCACGTCGCTCGATCTGCTCACCTCGCAGACGCAGCTCAACGCCGCCCGCATCGCACTCATCCAATCTCGGCTCGATGCCCGCGTCGCGAAGGCGCAGATCGAATCGCTGATCGGCCAGGACCTGCCGTGATCCCGACCTTTTCCAGGGCCTCCGGGCACCTGTCTCCGGAGTACCGCTTCGTGATGCGTCCGCTTATTCTCGCGCTTGGCGCGATCGTGGTCCTTGGGGCCTGCAGCAAAGAAGTCGAGCAGGCCGCGCCGATTGGCAAGGTGGCCGTGGAACGTCGCGACATCATCGTGGACGCGCAGGCGACCGGCACCGTCGAGCCCATCGAAGTGGTGGAAGTGAAGTCGCAGGCGTCCGGCCTCGTGCTGCAGATGCCAGTGGAAACGGGATCGAATGTGCAGCCTGGTGATCTCATCGTGCAGATCGACACCCGCGACCTCAAGAACCAGCTCGATCAGGCGCAGGCCGATCTGCGCTCGTCCGAGGCGTCGCTTGAAGTCGCCAAGGCGCAGAAGGAGCGCTCCGATGAGTTGTACAGGTCGCGCATCATCACGGCGCAGGAGAACGAGCAGGCCAACCTGTCGTACACGCAGGCGCAGGCCAACGTGATTCGTGTGCGCACCAGCGTGAGCATCGCGCAGCAGCGCCTCGACGAAGCGCGCGTCACCGCACCGGTCGCCGGCACGGTGATCGCGAAGACCGTTGCGCTCGGGCAGGTCATCCAGTCGGCCACCAGCGTCATGGGCGGTGGCTCCACGATCGTCACCATGGCCGACCTGTCGCGGGTGCAGATGCGCGCCTTCATGAACGAGACCGAGATCGGCAAGATCAGCGCCGGCCAGGATGCGCGCGTGGTGGTGGACGCCTTTCCCGATCGCACGTTCCAGGGCTCTGTCGAAAAGGTGGAGCCGCAGGCCGTGATTCAGCAGAGCGTCACGATGTTCCCGGTGATCATTTCCTTGGCCAACGCCGAGCGGCTGCTGTTGCCCGGCATGAACGGTGAGGTGTCGGTGAACGTGGAGCGCAAGCTGAACGTGCTCACGGTACCCAACGATGCTGTGCGCACCATGCGCGATGCCGGCGCCTCGGCAGAAATGCTCGGACTCGACCCGGAAGTGGTGATGGCCACGTTGCGCGGCAGCGCGACGCCCGGTGAAGGCACGGCCGCCGCCGCTGACACCACGCGGGGTCGCGCGGTGGCGCTCGGTGGCGCGCCCGATTCTGCCGCGCGCGCGGCAGCGGCCAGCGGCGGTGCACCGGCCGGTGGCGCACCAGCCGGTGGTCGCTCAGCGGGCGGCGCCTCGCGTGGTGGTGGCGGTGGTGGTGGTGGCGCCGGACTGGCCGCACGTCGTAATCCCACACCCTCGCGTCAGGGCGTCGTGTTCGTGGTAAGCGACAGCGGCACCTACGAGCCGCGCATGGTGCGTCTCGGCATCTCCGACTTCGACTATTCGGAGATCATCAGTGGACTGCAGGAAGGCGAAAATGTCGCCTCGCTCGCGATGGCGGCGCTCCAGGCAGCCCGCGAGCAGCGCAACGCCCGCTTCAGTGGCATGGGTGGCGTGCCGGGCCTGAGCTCGGCACCGGCCACCGGCGGTGGCGGCGGCCGAGGAGGCCGCTGACATGCTCTACGCCGAAGTCTTTCGCGTCGCACTCGGTGCGCTGCGCGCCAACAAGTTGCGCAGCCTGCTCACCATGCTCGGCATCGTGATCGGCGTCGGCGCCGTGATCGCCATGGACGGCATCGGCCGCGGCGCCCAGAAGGCAATCAACGATCGCATCACGGCGCTTGGCACCACGCTGCTCACGGTGAGCCCGGGGCGCGTCGCAAGCCGAGGCGTGTCGTCGGAAACCGATCGCGCCAAGCTCCGCATGCGCGACGCGGACGCGCTCATCGCCAAGGCCGAAATCACGAAAGAGATTCAGCCCGAGATGAACCGGCAGCTCCAGGTGCAGTACCTCAGCAGCAACACCAGTACCCAGATCGTCGGCACCACGGCCAACTATCTCGTGGTGCGCAAGTATGACCTGCTCGTGGGGCGCATGTTCACTCCTCGCGAAGATGAAGGCAAGCAACGTCTCGCTGTGCTCGGTTCTCAGGTGGTGGCCGATCTCGGCATCGAGAATCCTGCCGCCATCATCGGCCAGCCCATTCGCATTCGTGGCATCCAGTTTGAAGTGGCCGGCGTGCTCGCCCCCAAGGGCCAGACGTCGCCGTTCCAGAATCCTGACGATCAGGTGCTGATCCCGCTGCAGACCGCGCGATTTCGCGTGATGGGCACAGATCAGCTGCGGTCTGTTTCCGTGCTCGCTCCGACCGAGGACTCCATTCCGCAGACCATGGCCGAGATCCAGCGCATCCTGCGACGCGAGCATCGCCTGCTGCGCGAAACGCCGGATGATTTTGAGATCCGCAACCAGGCCGACTTCCTGAACACGGCAGCCGAGACCAGCAAGGTCTTCGGATCACTGCTGGCGGGCATTGCCGCCGTGTCGCTGCTGGTGGGCGGCATCGGCATCATGAACATCATGCTGGTGTCCGTCACCGAGCGCACGCGTGAAATCGGTGTGCGCAAGGCGCTCGGCGCGACGGGCGCGAACATCCTGCTCCAGTTTCTGATCGAGGCCGTGGTGTTGTGTCTGCTCGGCGGACTCATCGGGGTGATCTTGGGCGGTGGCGGCGCGGTGCTGCTCGGCAATGTGTTCCAGTGGAATACGCAGCTGAGTGCGCAATCCATCATCATGGCCTTTGTCTTCTCGGCGACCGTCGGTGTACTGTTCGGCGTCTGGCCGGCCCGGCGCGCCGCGAGTCTCGACCCCATCGTGGCCCTGCGATTCGAGTAGACGGATCACATCGCGGTTGGCTCGGTACACGAAGGGGGACTCCGGACATACTGAGTCCCCCTTCGTCTTCCATCTCACCCCGGAGCCACCGCGTGCCCCGTCCGGATTTCTGTGCCCTGCCCCTCGGCGCCCGTCGCCGACTGTTTGTCGTCGCCGCCCTCGTGGTGATCCTGCCATCGGGCGCACACGCGCAGAGCGGACAAACCGGCATCCTGCAGGGTCGCGCCACCATTCCGGCTGGACGCGTCGTGGCGAACGCCACCGTGGAGCTGCGCCGCGCCGATGGCTCGTATCCGCGCACCGCACGCACGGCGCCATCGGGTGACTACCGCATCAACTTCATCACCCCCGGCACGTACAACGTCACCGTTCGTCTCATTGGCTATCAGCCCGTGGTGTACTCCGGCGTGGTGATTGGCGCCGCGGAAGTACAAACGCTCGACGTGGTGCTCACCCCGTCGCGCACCGCACTCGACACGCTTGCGATCACCGCGGGCACGTCGCTCATCAACACCAGTACCACCGAGTTCACCTCTTCCATTGGTTCGCGAGAGCGCGAACTGCTGCCCACCTCCCGCGACGCAAACGGGCTCATTGGCCTCACGCCGGGCGTGCGGCCTGGACAGATATTTGGTGGCTCCACCGATCAGGCCAACCTGTACCAGCTCGACGGCGTGACCGTGAACCAACCCGGCTCAGGCGGCTCGTTTCTGCTCCCCAACGTGGACTGGATCGAGGACTTCAAGGTGATCGGACTGGGCGCGGGCGCCGAGTACGGCAACTTCCAGGGTGGACTGGTCAACATCGTCACGAAGTCCGGCTCGAACACCATGCAGGCACAGGTGCGCACGTTCTACGAGAACCGGACGCTGAATGCGAGCAACGTGAACGCCTTTGAGAGTGGCGCCGAGTTGGATGGACGTGTGGAAGTGAACGCCGAGCTGCGCGGTCCGCTCATTCGCGACAAGCTGTATTTCTATCTGTCCGGCAGCGAGGCGCGCAGCAACACGCGCGTGGTGGACTTCAGCAATGCGGCCGCCGACAACGTGATCTGGCTCGGTCCGCTCGCCGAGCGTCAGGAACAGAAGTACTACGGCAAACTCACGTGGCAGGCGACACCGCGCGACATCATCAACGCCTCGCTCGGCGTTGACAATGTGGTGCGGGAGCGAGCCGGCCTGTCCGGATACGATGCCGTCGAAACCACAGTGCAGGGTCGTTCGCCGAGCGCGTTTTATCAGGCCAACTGGCAGCGTACGATTGACAATCGCAGCTACTTCGAGCTCAAGCTGTCGGGGTATCGTGGCGAGGACAACGAACTGCCGTACAACGGGTCAGACTTTCCGGGCGTGCGCCTGCTCGACGCGCCCAACGCCCCTCAGTTCGCGAATGCTTTTTATACCTCGCGCAATGCACCGTCAAGCATCGGGCTGTCCGGCATGTACGATTTGTATGCCAGCGCAGGGCGCGTGCAGCACAACATCAAGATGGGCGGTGAGCTGGTTCTCGGTTCGTGGAAGGAACGGCGCACGCGCAACGGTGGGCTGTCGTGGTACACGGAGGCCGGCGCCGGCTTCGATCCCTTGGTACCGGCCACGTGGCAGGAGATCCCGAGCATTGGCGTGTACGCCACCGCGGATACCGGTGGTCAGATCGACCTCGATGCCAGCACACGCAACGCGGCGTTCTACGTGCAGGACTACATGCGCGTGGGCGATCGCCTCACGGTGAGCGCCGGCCTGCGGCTGGGGCTGTGGCAGGGGTTCCTCACGCCGGGTTTTGGCAGAGGCGATCGCATCAAGGCCATCAACGCTCAGGGCCTCGATCCGCGAGTGGGCGCCAGTTTCGATCTGTCCGGTGATGAGACGCTGGTGGCCAAGGCGCATTGGGGACGTTTTCATCAGAACCTGTTCGCGCTGTTCTTTGACCGGGCGCCCGGCGCCAATGTGTTCACCAACATCGAGTTCTGCGACTGGAACAACACGGACAAGACGGTGCTGCCGGAACTCGGTCGCCAGTACACACCGGCCGAGTTCAACGCGCTCTTCACCTGCTTTGCCGGCGCCAACCTGTTCACGGAGGCGCAGCGCTTCGAGGACTACAAGCAGCCGTACATGGACCAGATCACGCTCGGCATTGAGAAGGCCATCGGTCGCCACCTCAAGGCCGAAGCGCTATATGTGAATCGTCGCAACAAGGCCGTGCTGTCGCTGGTGGACAAGAATGTGGACCGGAACTGGTCGCCGATCACCAACGTGCGTGTGCGCGATGCCGGCGGCGCGGTGCAGACGCCCGATGGTGGCGATGTGGTCCTGCCCGTGGTGTACGTGCGCAATGACGATCTCGTCGATCGGCTGCGGGCCGGCGACGTGATTCCCGGGTATGTCGCGTCCGATTCGCTGCGGCTGGGCTACGATCCCGCGCTGGTGATCCGGCCCGTGGACGGCGCGCAGCGTGCGTTCGATCAGGTGCAGCTGAGCCTGAGCGGTGTGTGGCCGCGGGTCTCGTTCAACGCGGCGGTTGCGTTCACCAACCTTACCGGCAACCTCTTCTCCGTGAACGGCTACTTCAATCCAAGCGGCCAGGAGAACGGCCCCTTCGTGGAGCCAAACGGCGCGATCAACTATCAGGGCAACCTGCCCAACTACTCGCCGTGGGACGTCAAGGCGCGGGTGAGTGGTGCGCTCCCGTGGGGCTTCGAGGGAGGCGCATTCCTCACCTATCAGGCCGGCGACTACTGGACGCCCAATCTGTCCATCACGCGCCAGCTCGACTTCACGGCGGGTGAGGGCGCGGCCGCCGTGGCGCTCGATGACGATCTGTTTCTGGGCACCGCGGGGCAGTCGCTGTTCACGGAGTCGCGCGGCAGCCGTACCTTTGACGCCGTCGCCAATCTCGACGTGCGGCTCCAGCGGGTGCTCACCTTGGGCCGCAATGACCTCATCGTGGGTCTGGAGGTTTTCAATGTCTTCAACGGGAGTGCGGTGACGGACACGAAGCGCAGCCTGAACAGCCAGGATGCTGCGGATCCCACGTCGCTCGCGGGCGCCGTGCGGTTCCGGCAGCCGCCCATGACAGTCCGCCTGAACGTGCAGTATCGATACTGACGCGTCGGTGTCGCGAAATGCCCGCGATGGAGTTTGGTGGAACGGGTTCCACTGGTGGGACGAGTACCTAGCTTACACGTTGACCCATGGCTGACCACGACCCCAATCTCACCGAGCTTCCGTCGGCGAACCAGTCCACGACTGAGACGCCGGTTGGCAGTGACGATCCGCAGCGGATGCCCCTGGGCACCGCGCCCAGTGCTGCGCCCGGATCCGACCACCGGCACGCGCATCGCAGCAGTGCCCCGCCCACTGGCAAACGCCTTGCCATTCTGAGCCTCACGGCGCTCGGCGTCGTCTATGGCGACATTGGCACGAGCCCGCTCTACGCGATCAAGGAGTGCTTTGGGCATGTGTACGGGCTGCTGCCGACGCCCGGCAACGTGTACGGCATCCTCTCGTTGGTGTTCTGGGCGCTGACGCTGGTCATCGCCGGCAAGTACATCACGTTCATTCTGCAGGCGGACAATCGCGGCGAGGGCGGCACGCTCTCGCTGCTGGCGCTCATCTTCCCGCGGCGCACACCCGGTGGCATCGACAAGCGCAAGGGCTTCTGGATTGTGGCGCTCGCGCTGTTCGGCACGTCGCTGCTCTACGGCGACGGGGTGATCACGCCGGCGATGTCCGTGCTGGGCGCCATGGAAGGGCTGGTGGTGGCGTCCCCCGACCTCGAGCGGTTTGTGCTGCCCTTCACCATCGTGATCCTGCTCGGATTTTTCTCCGTCCAACGACACGGTACGGATCGCGTTGGCAAGGCGTTCGGGCCGGTCATGCTGGTGTGGTTCACCACGATCGGCGTGCTGGGTGTGCTCGAGATCATGCGCGAGCCGGAGATCCTGCTGGCGGTGAATCCGTGGTACGCCGTGCAGTTCGCGATGGAAAATGGTGTCCTCGCGTTCATCGTGCTCGGCTCGGTGGTGCTCGTGGTGACGGGTGGCGAGGCGCTTTACGCCGACATGGGACACTTTGGCAAGCGGCCCATTCGGCTGGCCTGGCTGGTGTACGTCATGCCGGCGCTGCTGCTCAACTACTTCGGGCAGGGAGCGCTGCTGCTGCGCGATCCGTCCGCCGTCTCCAATCCGTTCTTCAACCTCGCACCGCGGTGGTTCCTGTACCCGTTGCTTGGCATCTCCACGCTCGCGGCCATCGTGGCGTCGCAGGCCATGATTTCCGGTGCGTTCAGCCTTACGCGTCAGGCGATTCAGCTCGGCTTCCTGCCACGGATGGACATCCGGCACACCTCATCCATCGAGGAAGGCCAGATCTACGTGCCGGAAATCAACACGGCCATTGGCGTGGGCTGCATCCTGATCGTGCTCGCGTTCCAGAACACCAGCGCGCTCGGCGCGGCCTATGGCATCGCCGTGACGGGCACGTTCGTGATCACGAGCATCCTGTTCTTCATGGTGGCGCGACTGCGCTGGCGCTGGCCCTTGTGGAAGGCTGGCCTGCTCTGCGGCGCGTTCCTCACCATTGACCTCGCGTTCTTTGGCGCGAACATCATCAAGGTGGTGCAGGGCGGATGGGTCCCGTTGGCCATGGCGCTCGCGCTGTTCATTTCCATGACCACATGGAAGCGCGGCCGGGCGATCCTGCAGCAGAAGCTGCTGGATTCCACGTTGCCGCTGGACGTGTTTCTGGAAGACGTCGCCCGGACCAAGCCACATCGCGTGCGCGGCACCGCCGTCGTGATGACCTCGACCATCGATGGCGTGCCGCCCGTCCTGCTGCACCACCTCAAGCACAATCAGGTGCTGCACGCACAGGTGATCCTGCTCAGCGTGCTCACCGATGACACGCCGGAAGTAGTTGGCGAGGAACGCGTTGCCGTGGATTCGCTGGGCGAAGGATTCTTTCGCGTGGTGGCGCATTACGGATTCATGCAGACGCCGGACGTGACCGACATCCTGACGCGCGCGAAGCTGCTGGGATTAACGTGCCGACCGGCCCAGACCACATATTTCCTTGGTCGCGAGCGGCTCATTCCCACCGGGCAGGCCAAGCTCTGGGGCTGGCGCAAGAAGCTCTTTGTCGTGATGTCGCGCAATGCGCGAAGTGCCACCGAGTTCTTCGGACTGCCGACCAATCGTGTCGTGGAGCTGGGGACGCAGATCGAGTTCTAGTTTTCTGCACCTTCCGGGTTCACTGCCAGCGCCGCACATCCCCCTCTCGCATGTCCACGCCTCCCTTCGTTCCGCTGAGCCAGGAAGACGCCGAGTGGTTTGCGAACCACCCGCTCCCGGTGCTCGTGCTCGACCGCGCCCAGCGCGTCCGGTACGTCAACGCTGCCGGGCTCCGCTTGGCGACATCGCCAGACGATGATCCCGTTGGTTCGGTGGTATGGGAGCGGTACCCGGAGCTGCAGCACTCCGGTTTCTATCGCGAGTATCCACGCGTGCTGCGCGAACAGACGCCGGCCACGTTCGAGGAGTATCGCCCGGAGCATGACCGGTGGTTCGCCGTCACGGCATATCCGGCACTTGATGGCATCGTGGCCTATCTGCGCGATATCACGGAAGAGAAGCACCTGCTCGAGGAGCGGCATCGCGCCGAGCAGACCATGCGGTTGGCGCAGGAGACCGCGCGATTGGGCAGCTTCGCGCACGATCTGCGGACTCGGCGCTCGGAATGGTCCGATCAACTCTTCCGTCTTCTGGGTCTGGAGCCGGGCGCAGTCGATCCCAACATTGCCGATCGCGACGCGTCGCGGAACTTCGTTCACCCCGACGACCGGGCGCTCGTGCGCAACACCTGGAAGCGCGCGCTGATCACCGGTCGCACCGAGTCGGTGCGCCATCGCGTGGTGCGGCGCGACGGCGAGCTGCGGGTGTTCGACGCGAACGTCATGGCCGTTCGCGACCAGAACGACGAACCCGACCGCATGGTGGGAACGGTCCGCGATGTGACCGACGAGATGCGCGCCGAAGAGGAACGCGCCAATCTCGAGACGCAGATCCAGCAGGCGCAGAAGCTGGAGTCTCTGGGTATTCTCGCCGGCGGGATCGCCCATGATTTCAACAATCTGCTCGTGGGCATCCTGGGCAATGCCTCCCTCGCGCTGCTTGATCTGTCGGCCGATTCACCGGTGCGCCACAGTGTCTCCGAAATCGAGCAGGCCGCGCAGCGCGCCGCGGAACTCACGCGGCAGCTGCTTGCCTACGCGGGCAAAGGCCGCTTCGTGGTTGAGCCGGTGGACTGCTCCACGGTGGTGCGCGAAATGACGGCGCTCCTGCGAACGGCCGTGGCGCGCAACGCGCACGTCAGTCTGGTGCTCGGTGACGACCTGCCGGCCGTGGAAGGCGATGTCACGCAGCTGCGCCAGGTCGTGATGAACCTCATCACCAACGCGTCGGATGCACTCGGCGATTCGGGCGGGATCATCACCGTCCACACGGGCACCGAGGACCTCGATGCCGCCGCGTTGTCGCAATGCGTGCCGGGATCGGATGCGTTGCCCGGTCGCTTTGTGTACATGGAAGTTGGTGACGATGGACGTGGCATGGACGAGTCCACGCGCTCACGCATCTTCGACCCGTTCTTCACCACCAAGTTCACCGGACGCGGCCTCGGACTCGCCGCAACGCTCGGCATCGTGCGCGGGCACAAGGGAGCGATCCGGGTGCGCTCCGAGGTGGGCTGCGGATCGTGGATCAAGCTGTATTTTCCTGCGGGTCAGGGCACCGTCGTACCCGCACCAGCGCCCGCGCCGGCGCTGACGTGGACCGCGTCCGGCGAAGTGCTCGTGGTCGATGATGAGCCGAGCGTGCGCACCGTGTCCAAGGCCCTGCTGCGCCGCCGCGGATTCACGGTCACCGAAGTGGCGGGCGGCCGAGAGGCGGTCGCGCTCATTCAGCAGGACCCGACCCGATTCCGGCTCATGCTGCTCGATCTCACCATGCCGGACATGGACGGCGAGGCCACGCTGCGCGAAGTCAGGCGCATCGCGCCAGATGTGCGCGTGGTCCTGATGAGCGGCTACAACGAGCAGGAGGTGACGCGTCAGTTTGTGGGCCGCGGACTCGCAGCATTTCTGCAGAAGCCGTTTCGCGCCGAAGATCTCGACAACGTCATTCGGCGGGTGCTCAGCGGCAGCTGACGCCTCACCAGCGTGCGCGACTGGTGCGCGACGTGGGTGTGGCCAACGTCAGTCGCCGGCCACTGGCACCCCGTGCGCCGATCCCTGCAGTCCGCGCGCCGACGCGGCACGGCGGCGCGCCCGCCAGCGCGTGAACTCGTCGAAATACGTGTAGATCACGGGCGTGACGAACAGCGTCACCATCTGCGAGAACGCCATGCCACCGACCACGGCCAAGCCCAGGGGCTGTCGCGATTCCGCCCCCGCGCCGTAACCCACCGCAATCGGCAGCGTGCCCATGAGCGCTGCGAACGTGGTCATCATGATGGGCCGGAATCGCACGCGCGCCGCTTCGAGAATCGCCGCGCGCGCATCCATGCCGTGCTCGCGCTCCGCCTCGATTGCGAAATCCAGCATCATGATCGCGTTCTTCTTCACCAGACCCACGAGCAGCACAATGCCCACGAATGCGTAGACGCTGAGATCCTTCCCGAAGATCATCAGCGTGATGAGCGCGCCGAGTGCCGCAAACGGCAGACCGCTCAGGATGGTGATGGGATGGATGTAGCTCTCGTACAGCACACCGAGCACGATGTAGATCACGAACACCGCCACCACGAGCAGCAACAGCAGCCCGTCCTGCGCATCGGCAAAAGCCTGCGTGTCGCCCGTGAGCGTGGTGGTGACCTCCGGCGGCAGCTCACGACTCGCCAGCTCCTCAACGGCGGTCACGGCCGTGCCCAGCGCCACGCCCGGCCGCAGATTGTAGGATATCGTCACCGCCGGAAGCTGCCCCACCCGTTGCACGGACAGCGGCCCGAGGCCACGGGAGAACGTTGCCACCGCGCCCAGCGGAACGAGCGTGCCACGATCCGACCGCACGAAGAGCTGCTTGAGCGCCTCCACATCGCGCTGGTATTCCGGCTTCAGCTCCATGATCACCCAATACTGGTTGGCCTGGGTGAAGATCGTGGAGACCTGCCGTGATCCATACGCATTGTACAGCGCCCGCTCGATCTGGCCTGCCGACACACCAAGGCTCGAGGCCCGCTCGCGATCGATGTCCACACTCACCTGCGGGTTGCCGATCTGCAGGTCGCTGGTGACGCCGTCCACCAGCGGCACCTCGCGCAGCTTCGCCTCAAAGCTGCGTGCAGCGGAATACAGCTCCACAATGTCGGCGCTCTGCAGCGTGACCTGATACGAGCTGCTCGACCGCACCCCGCCGATGTTGATCGGCGGTGGGTTGCGGAAGAACACCTGCATGCCCGGGATCTGTGAGGACTCGCGCTGCAATTCCCGCATCACGTCATCCACATGTGGGCGCTCGCTCCGCGACTTGAGGCGGATGATGAGGCGCCCGTTGTTGCCTGTGTTGGCACGGCCGCCACCACCCACGCTCGACAGCACGGTCTCGACATACGGATTCTGCCGCACGAGCAGCGCCACCTCGGCCTGCCGCTCCTTCATGGCGTCAAACCCAATGCCTTCCGGCCCGAGCAGCGTGGCCTCCACGCGCCCCGTGTCCTCACTGGGAAGGAAGCCCTTGGGAATGATCATGAAGAACCACACCGTCACGCCCAGCGTCAGGAAACTGAATGCCATGGCGGCGGGCCGGTGCTGCATCACCCAGTTGAGCGACCGGATGTAGCCGCGCTCACTTGCCAGATAGATGCGCTCCACCGAGCGCCACCGGCCTTCCGTGGACGCATGACCGTCGCCCGCGCGCAACCAACGCGCACAGAGCATGGGCGTGAGCGTGAGCGACACAAAACCGGACACCAGAATGGCCACACCGATGGTGACAGCAAACTCCTGGAACAGGCGCCCCACCAATCCCGGCATGAACATGATCGGGATGAACACCGCCACCAGCGAGATGGTGATGGACAGGATCGTGAAGCTGATCTCGCGCGATCCGTCGAGCGCCGCCTGCATGGGCGTCTTTCCCATCTCGAGGTGGCGCACGATGTTCTCGAGCATCACGATCGCGTCGTCCACCACGAAGCCCACGGACAGCGTGAGCGCCATCAGCGTGAGATTGTTGAGCGAGTAGCCGAGCAACCACATCACGCTGAACGTTCCCACGATCGAGAAGGGCAGCGCCAGTGACGGAATGGAGGTGGCGCGCACGTTCCGCAGGAACAGGAAGATCACCAGCACCACGAGGCCGAGCGTGAGCACGAGCGTGAACTTCACATCGTGCACCGACTCGCGAATGCCGATCGCCCGGTCGAAGATGGGCAGAAACTCGATGGACTCCGGCAACTGTGGCTTGAGCAGCTCGATGCGTTCCGTCACCGCGTCGGCCACGGCCACGGTGTTCGTGCCCGGCTGCCGGATGATCGCGAGCGCGATGTTGGCACGGCCGTTCACATCGCTCCAGGTACGGTTGTTCTCCACGTCGTCCAGCACATCGCCCAGATCGCCCAGACGCACGGGAGCCCCGTTCCGGTAGGCCACCACCAGCTGACGGAACGCGTCGGCGCTCTGCAGCTGTCCCGTGGCCTGCACCGTGAAGGCCTGATTGGGGCCCATGAGCACACCCGCCGGCAGGTTGGAGTTGCCGTTGGATACCGCCGCCTGCACCTCGTCAATCCCGATGCCGCGCGAGGCCATCGCGCCCGGATCAAGCTGGATGCGCACCGCATACTTCGCGGACCCGTATATCTGCACCTGCGCCACACCCTCAATGGTGGAGAGCCGTTGCGCCAGGAAGGTCTCCGCCCACTCATTCAGCTCCGTGCGCGAGAGCTGATCGGAGTTCATGCTCAGGATCAGGATCGGCGACGCGTCGGAGTTTGACTTCCGGTACGTGGGCGGCTGGATCCCCTCCGGCAGACTGCGGCCCGCGCTGGCAATGGCGGCCTGCACGTCGTTGGCCGCGCCATCGATGTCACGCGAGAGCGCGAACAGCAGGTTGATGTTGGTGGCGCCCTGCGTGCTATTGGAGGAGATGTTCTCGATGCCGGGAATCGTGGCGAATGCCTGCTCCAGCGGCGTGGCCACCGACGACGCCATCACCTCGGGACTCGCACCGGGCAGATTGGCGCTCACCGAGATCGTGGGATAGTCAATCGTCGGAAGGTCGCTCACCGGCAGGTTCACGTAGGTGAACACGCCGAACACGATCACGGCCAGCATGACCAGCGTGGTCATCACTGGCCGGCGCACCCACGGTCCGCTCAGGTTCACCGTCCACCTCCCGCCGTCAATGTGGAATCGCGACCAGTCGCCGCTGTGGCGCCACGGACGCGCACCGCGCTGCCGTCGCCAATGCGCTGCTGTCCGTCCACCACCACCGACTCACCGCCCTGCAGGCCCGTCGCCACCACCGCCATTTCGCCTATCTGGCGCCCCAGCGTGATGGGCATGCGCGCCGCATTGCCTTTCGCGTCCACCACAAACACAAACGTGCCGTTGGGCGTGCTCAACACGGAGCTGGCTGGCACGGTGACCACGTCGCGATCCACGGCCAGCTCGAGCGACACCTGCACGAACTGACCGGGCCACAGCACGCCGTCCTCATTCGACACGCGCGCCTTGAGCGTCACGGCGCCAGTTGACCGGTCGATGGCATTGTCCACGAACGCGAGCACACCGTCAATCACACGCGCCGTATCTCCCACCGAGGAACGAATGCGCACTGGCAGCGGCTTGTTCAGACCGGCCCGCGCCCTGAGTTCGGCAAACTCGCTCTCCGGCACGGCAAAGCGCACGAGCACCGGGCTCACCTCGTTGATGGTGACCAGCGGCGTCTCGCTGAGCGCCCGCACCACGTTCCCCTCACGGAACGCGAGCTGCCCGGTGCGACCGGAAATGGGCGCACGCACGGTGGCGTTGCCCAGGTCGAACCGTGCCCGTTCCACCGTCGCGCGATCGGCCGAGACGGTGGCGGTCAGCGCCCGCAGGTCTCCCTGAATCTGGTCGTTTTGCTCCCGCGTGACGTAGCCGTCCTTCACGAGCGTCTCGTAGCGCGCCGAGTCGGCCCGGGCCCGGACCAGCTGCGCTTCATCGCGCGCCAACACACCCTGCACCCGCTCCAATTCGGCCTGGAACGGTCGCGGATCGATCTCGAACAGCATTTGACCCTGCCGCACATCGTCACCCTCGGCGAATCCCAGCCGCGTAAGCTGGCCGGTGACCTGCGACTGTACGGCGACGAACCGATTGGGCTCCACCTCGCCATTGGCGGTGACCACGTAGGGCACATCGCCCCGGCTGACGGTCTGCACGGCCACGACGGGGGCGGAGCGAGGCGGCGGCGCGGGCTTATCACAGGCGCCGAGCAGTCCTGCGCAGACGACGCCAAGCACGAGGCCGGTGACACAGCGGGATGCCGCGCGGGCAGCGAGGGCGCGGCGACCGGTCTCAGGTCGGGGACGCAGTCGAGAAAACGCCGACGGCGAGGATCGATGGGGCATGACGGAACGGCAAGGGAAACGGCCTGGGGCAGGCAGTGCACAGGGCTCAATGCCAATTAACGCAAACGGGACGCACAAAGTTGGCGTCCCGTTGTCCTGCGCGTGATACCGCCGAAATGGGATTCAGCTGCCGGACCGCCGCGTCATCACGCGAACGCTGGCGGGCTCAGCCGCAGAGGGGGCGGCGGAACGCGGCGCCACCCGCACGCGATACACGCCCCCGCCCTCACCCGACCGGAGGAAGACCTGCGGTGCCGCGCCGCTGTCCTGATCCGCGGCCCCCCCCCGGAGGTCGAACCGCATGTCATCCAGCAGCATCGGGAGGTTCACGGCGCGAAAAGCCGACGCGGAATCCGCTCGCACCGAAACGCTCCGGTACCGGCCGTTTGTGTACACACGCAGCGACACGCTCTCACCAGGTGCCACCTTGTCCATCTCCCGCTGAAAACGGGACAGTCGGGCAGACGCGGCGGACGGCACGTCGGCATCCTCACGGGGCACCCGCACATCCACCCCATTGATCTCGGCGATGCGCTCACCCTCGATGATGCCGGCCTTGTCCGCCGGCCCCTCGGTGCGCACGCTGGTGATGAACACGCCAAGCGTGTCGCGCGGATTGCCGGCGCTGCCGATACCGATGCCAAGGACCGCACGTGGTGCGCGCGCCGGCCACATGCCGCTGGTGAGCGTGCGTGTGCCCACGGTGGCCAAGGCCGACGCGGCCACCGTCGTCACCGCGACATCGCGCGCCGTGCCGTTCGCCAGCACCCGCAAGGTGACCTTGTCACCAGCCGTGCGTTCGCCGAGCTCGCGCTGCAATCGTCGATAGCCGGCATCGGCGGTGAGCGGATCGCGCGCGTCATCGGCGCTGATGCGCAGCGACACGCCGTTGATAGCCTGCAAGCGGCTGCCCTCCATGATGCCGGCGGCCGCCGCGGGCCCGTTCGGGGTCACATCTGCGACCGCGAGGCCGAGCGTGTCCGCGAGGCTGCCGGTGGCGAGTCCCACACCGATCACCACGCGATTCGGTGACAGCGTGGAGAACGACATGACGTTTGGTCCCTCAAAGGTGCGAATACGGACCTGTTGGGGATCGCGCGTCGGAGACTGCACGGACACCTGCGCCTGCGCGTGTCCGGCCAGCAGGCCGGTGGCGAGGAGTGCAAGTGCCGCTGTTGAAACGGTGTTGTTCATGAGTGTCTCTCGCAAAGGGGTTCAGTGCGTGGGACACAGTCGGCGCGGCAGAGGTTGCCGCGCCGGGCGGGACGACGACGGGCAGCGGCCTGCGCCGCCCGCCGCAGACAATCAGACCACGATGTTGAGCAGTCGTCCCGGCACGTAAATGATCTTGCGCGGCTCGCCGGTGACGAACTTGGCGATGGACGCATCTGCCATCGCCGCCTTCAGCACCTCTGCCTCGCCGACCTCCACGGGGACGTGCACGCGACCGCGTGTCTTGCCGTTCACCTGCACGGCAATCTCGATCTCGCTCTCCGCCGCCAGCGACGCGTCGAACGCGGGCCACCCGCTGTCGAACACCGAGGCCGTATGGCCGAGCACGCGCCAGCACTCCTCCGCGAGGTGCGGCGCAAACGGCGCCACGAGCTGCACCAGCGGCTCGACCTCGCCCACGTGCGCCACGCGCTCAGCGCGACGCAACGTGTTCATGTACTCCATCATCGCGGCAATCGCCGTGTTGTACGCCAGCGTCGGCAGGTCGTCACTCACCTTGCGGATGACCTGGTGCAGCTTGCGCATCACGTCGCGATCAGGCGCGCCACCGCGCTGCGCGTCGCGAACCGAGCCCCACAATCGGTCGAGAAACCGGCGCACGCCACTGATGCCCTGCGACCGAAAATCGCCGCCCTCCTGATACGGGCCCAGAAACATGAGATACGTCCGGAACGAGTCCGCACCCCACTCGGCCACGTACTCGTCGGGGTTGATGACGTTGCCCTTGGTCTTGGACATCTTCGCGCCGTCACGAATGATGAGTCCGTGCGCGCGGAACTGTGTGAACGGCTCGTCAAAGGAGATGTGACCACCGTCGAACAGCGCCATGGTCACGAAGCGCGAGTACAGCAAGTGCAGCACCGCGTGCTCGTTGCCGCCGATGTACGAGTTCACGGGCAACCACCGCGTGGTGCGCTCCGCATCGAAGGCCACGGCATCGTTGCGCGCACTCGGATACCGCAGGAAATACCACGCACTGTCCAGGAACGTGTCGCTCACATCGGTTTCGCGCCGCGCCGGTGCCCCGCAGGTGGGACACGGCACGTTGTACCACTCTTCGTGTCGCGCGAGCGGCGAGATCCCGGAATCGTCGGGCTTGAAGTCCACGATATGCGGCAGCTCCACCGGCAGCTGCGCCTCGGGCACCGGCACGGTGCCACACGCGTCGCAGTACACAATGGGAATGGGTGGCCCCCAGTACCGCTGGCGCGAGACGCACCAATCGTGCAGACGAAAGTTCACCACCGCCGCCGCGTAGCCGTTGTCCTCGAGCCACTGCGTCATGATCGCCTTGCCTTCGGCCACCGACAACTGGTCGAAACGGCCGGAGTTCACGAGCTTGTGATCGGACGTGTGACCCGTGAGCGCTTCGGTAAGCGGCGTCTCTGCCGTTTCATCCGGACCGCACACCACACGCACGATCGGCAGCGCAAACTTCTGCGCGAATTCAAAGTCGCGCTCGTCGTGTCCCGGCACGGCCATGATGGCACCCGTGCCGTACTCCATGAGCACGTAATCGGCAATCCACACCGGAATGTCTTCGCCGGTGGCCGGATTGCGCGCGAACGAACCGGTGGACACACCCGTTTTCTCACGCACGGACTTGCGTGTGATGATGTCCTGGCGCGTGGTCTGGTCCTGGTACGCGAGCACGGCGTCCCGCTGTCCGTCCGTCGTGAGCGTGCTCGCGAGCGGGTGTTCAGGCGCGAGCACGAGATACGTGGCCCCGAAAATGGTGTCGGGACGCGTCGTGAACACGCGCACGACATCGTCACTCTCCGTCACCTTGAACGCGACCTCTGCACCCTCCGACCGGCCAATCCAATTGCGCTGCGCGCTGCGCGTCACCTCCGACCAGTCGAGCGTGTCGAGGTTGTGCAGCAGGCGCTCGGCATAGTCACCAATGCGGAAGAACCACTGCTCCAGAAAGCGCTGCTCCACCGCCGCGCCGCACCGCTCGCAGAACCCGCCCTCGACCTGCTCGTTGGCGAGCACGGTCTTGTCGTTGGGGCACCAGTTCACCGCGGCTGCCTTCTTGTACGCGAGCCCCTGCTTGTGCAGCTGCAGGAACACCCACTGCGTCCAGCGATAGTAGTCCTTCTGGCTGGTATCCACCTTCTGCCGCCAGTCCACCATGAGTCCGGCGCGCTCGAGCTGACGCTGGAAGTTGGCAACGTTCTTGGGCGTCATCTCCATGGGATGCGCGCCCACCTTGAGCGCGTAGTTCTCGGAGTGGATGCCGAACGCGTCGTAGCCGAGCGGCTGGAACACGTTGTAGCCGAGCATCCGGTGATGTCGCGCCGAGATGTCGCTGCCGGTGAAGGCAAAGAGATTCCCCACGTGCAGCCCTTCGGCTGACGGGTAGGGAAACATCATGAGCGAATAGAATGGGCGCGTGGCGCCGTCGAGGTCCACCTGATTGGTGCCCTGCTCGGCCCAGGCGCGCTGCCACTTGGCCTCGACCGCAGTGGGGTCGTAGGCAACGGGTTCGGTCGTATCCATCCCCCCAAGATAGGCGATCGTGCGCCGTTCGGCGGGCTGCTTCTTTTTTGTGTGGGCTCCGGGG
>JBBSPE010000048.1:0-25718 GCA_038259155.1 Gemmatimonadales bacterium | reverse complement strand
CGTTGGAGACCTCCAGCTCGCTGTAGCCACTCATGAGAAAGACGGTGGCTGGCGGCCGTTGTTCCAAGTGCTCGCGTTCGCGCAGCGCGCGCAACACCTCGATACCGGACAGACCGGGCATCGTCAGGTCAAGCAGCACAAAGCGAAAACGCTCCGGCTCGTCGGCGAGCAGCTCCAGCGCCGCTACGCCGTTGGGCGCCGAAGCCACCCGGAAGCCGCGTCGCAGCAGCAATGCGCTGGCGACAGTCCGCACGACACGATCATCGTCCACCACCAGCGCCTCGCCGGAGCCTGCGAATGCACGCGCCTCAGTGGGCGGAAGCGTCTGGCTAGCAGGCGTGGCCGTCGCGGGAAATCCCAGACTGACCTGCGTGCCCTGTCCGGGGACGCTCGTCACGGTGATGTGTCCCTTGTGCCCGCGGACGATGCCGAGCGTGGCCGCGAGCCCGAGTCCGCGTCCGGTGAACTTCGTGCTGAAGAACGGATCGAAAATCTTCTCGGCCACCTCAGCGGTCATGCCCGCGCCGGTATCGCGCACCTCGAGGAAGACCGCATGCTCAACGGGCCGCAACTCACCGAAGCGGAACGTATGTTCCGCGCTCCCCACGGTTGGCTCGCGTGCCGTGACGATCGTGATCGTCCCCGGCTTGTCGCCGAGCGCGTCGGACGCGTTGGTGATGAGATTCATGATCACCTGGCGCAGCTGTGTGGCGTCCGCCTCGATGAGCGGCAGCGACTCCGCGAGCTGGAGCTGCAGGACGGCATCCTTGCTCACCACGGTGCGCAGGAGCTGGGCCATCTCGGTGGCCAGCGCGGACAGGTCCAGCGGTTCCACGACAAACCGTCCCTTGCCGGAGTACGCGAGCAACTGGCGGGTCAGGTCGGCAGCGCGTTGCGCGGTACGCTCGATTTCATACACGACGGTGCGCGCCGGCGCTTCGTCATCAAGCTCGAGCAACGCCAGCGACGCGTTGGAGAGCACGCCCACGAGCAGGTTGTTGAAATCGTGCGCGATGCCGCCAGCGAGCAGCCCCAGAGACTCCAGCTTCTGGGCCTGATGGACCTGCGCCTCCAGTTGGCGGCGCGACTCCTGCTGCGCCATCTGGTCGGTGATGTCCTGCATGGTGCCCACGAACGAGTGCGCCGTCCCATCCGGCAGGCGGAGCATCTCGCACAGCACGTGCATAAGGCGCCGCGAACCGTCCGGGAGCGCGAGGGTGATCCGTTCGTCTACCGTAGGGCCGCCCGCGGCGCAGCGTTCGTGTGCGGCGCGCAACCGCGCACGGTCCTCGGCGGTAATGCGCGACTCGAGCTGCGCTTCCGACGGCTGCACCGTATCGGGGTCGAGGTCCACGATGCGGTACATCTCGCGTGACCAGCTGAGCGACTGGCTGGCGAAATTCCACGTCCACGATCCCACCCGCGCGATTTCCTGTGCACGGGCGAGCTCGCGCTCCTGATCGCGGAGGCGCTCTTCGGCGAGCACCTGATCGGTGATGTCCTCGGCGGTTCCGAGGAGTTGCCAGAGCGTTCCTTCCTTGTTGAGTCGCAGGGGCGTGTTGCGCGACCGGACCCATCGCCAGCCGCCGTCGCGATGCCGAATACGCAGCCGGATCGTATCCGCTTGGCCCTCGGCGAGCATGGCGATGCGCGCGCGATTTTCAGAAACGACCGCGCGATCGTCCGGGTGCAGGATGGCATGGAGGCCCGTTTCCGCGAACGTGGCGAGCTCCGCGTCCGTATAGCCGAGCAGTTCACCGAAGGGACGATTGGCGAAGAGCAGCCGCTGGGCCAGCGAGTCGTACACGTATACGATCAGTGGCAGGGCCGCGTTCACGCCAGCGAGGAAACGCTCCTGTGCTTCGCGCTCCGTGCGGGCCGAGTTCTCGGCCGTGGTGTCCACGATGATGCCCACGATGCGACTGGGCTGCAGGCCGGTGTCACACTGCACCGTCCCGCGCACATGCAGCCAGCGAATCTCCCCTCGCGCTTCGCGGATGCGACAGTCGAAGGCGTACGGCGTTCCGTTCGTGACGGCGGCGCTCATGAGGTCGAGCACGCGCTGTCGATGCTCAGGGACGACATGGTGCACGAAGGCGGTGAGCGAGCGCGGGCCCTCGCCGGAGCGGTAGCCCATGATCTCCTCGAACCGCTCGGACACATAGTTGTCGCCCGAGCCCAGATCGATGTCCCAGATGCCAGCGCGGGTCGCCTCGACGACGAGGCGCAGGCGCTCCTCGCTCTGTCCCTCGCGACGAGCCGCGGGTGCAGCACCTGACGTGGTCACCGCCTAGTCGCTGAGTGTCTCGCGCAACTTGCGATAGCCGTCCCGAACGTCGGAGGCCACCTTGCGGGCGGTATTACCCACTACACCGCCAAGCTCGCCGGCGGTGTCCTTCGCCTCACTGCCGGTGCTCATCACGCGGGCGCGAAGCGCGTCCAACCGGCTTTCGAGCGCGGCGAACTCGTCCTTTGCGTCTTTGGACGCCAGATGCAGCTTCACGCGCAGCTCGTCACGCTCGCGTTCGATCGTGGTGATGACGTCTTCGAGTTTCTGATTCCAGGCCATGGACGGCTCCGGTGGAAGGATGGAGCGAGCGTCTGATCAGAACTCGCGACGCTTCATCTCCTTGAAGAGCTCCCGCGCTTCGCCTCCGCGATCCTCTTCTGGCCGCGTGGCCTCGAGCGTAGGGTCGAACGTCGGACGTTGTTGCGGCTTTTTCTGTTCCGCCTTGCCGGTGGTCTTCCGGATGAGCGCCTTCAGCTGCGAGTCCTTCACAGTGACCTCGGGGGGGGGGGGGGAGCAGCACGGCGTGCCACCAATCTAGTGATGGTGAGCATGCGCGTGCGGCGTGCCGTTGTCCAGATGGGAGCCCTCGGTCAGCGCTCGACGCGCAAAAGACGCCGCACGGCGGCCACGGCGGCGGCACCTCCCGCGGTCCGGGGCGACATCACGTCGTGGTGCCCCAGCCCGGGCACCGTCTCAACCTCCACCCGGTCGCCGAGCGCACGCGCGGAATCGGCGAACACCATCACGACATCACGCGGGGCAATGCGATCGAGCGCGCCGGCCACATGCACCTGCGGCACGCCAATGGGCAACCGCTCGATGGGCGATCCCTGCGCGTAGTGAGTGGGAACCTCCGAGGGCAGGCCGCCCATGACCGATTCGATGGCCGGATTGCCGCAGGTTTGCAGTTCCCGGACCTGATACTCCCGCATGTCCATCACGCCGCCAAGCGCGACGACACCGTGGAGCGTGATCGGCGTGCCCACCCGCAGGTCGCTGTCCGGCGCCAGCCGTTCGCGCGTCGGCAGCCAAGCGGCGAGCTGCGCGCCGGCCGAGTGACCGAGGGCGACGATTCGTGTGGTGTCCACGGGGAAATCGCGCGCGAGCACGCGCACGTAGTCCGCGGCCTGCGCGACATCGCGAAACGTGCCGGGCCATCCGCCGCCTGGTTGGTCGTAGCGTCGATACTCCACGTTCCACGTCGCAATACCCTGCGCCGTGATGGCCTCGGCGAGCGGCGCGGAGTTGCGCACATTCGCATAGGGCGAATACCAGCAGCCGCCATGGATCACGATGGCCACGGGAAACGGACCCGCGCCGGACGGGAGTCGCAGCTCGCCGAACTGCAGCGAGTCGGTGCCGTACGCGATGCGCTGACCCGGATCCTGCACGGGCAGGGCGTCCACGTCGCCGGCCCGCAGCAGTCGGGGTTGTGGGGTGCCTTGGGCGCGTGTGCCGGTGGAACACCCCGAAAGCGCGGCCACGCTGGCGGCGAGCATGGCGCCCACCCGAAACGCGTGACGGCCGCGTGCACACGCGCGAGCAACGATCGTGGATGTTGGGCCGAGCGGGACGCGCGGCTGCGAATGGCCCAGCGTGCGGGGTTGGTCAGAGACCGACATGGAGCGGTGCGGGAGGAGTGGAGTGTGTCCGCGCATAAAAGGGCATTGTGAAACTACATGCGCATCGTGGGTGGTGGCGGCCGCTGCACGGACCACGCCAAGCACGCCTGCGCCACCCAGTACGCGCCCAGCACGAGGGCGTCGCGAGCCGGGACGAAGGCTACAAAGCGGTCCAGGGCGAGCAGCGTGTCCGAGGCCGTCAGGAGCGCTGCGCCGAGGGCGGCGAGCAGCGCCGTTCGCGACGCTGGTTTCTCCACCAACCAGCTCATGCCCTGTGCCGCCATCGCGCAGAGCACCAGCACGTATGCCACCATGGCGGCGCGGAGCAGACCGCCGACCGCGGGGAGAATGAGCGAAAGCACCGACGTGCCGACCACGGCGTACGCCCCCACCGCCGCGCGCGAGCGCAGCAGTGGTCCCTGCGTGCCAAACGCGGCGAGGTACAGCAGATGCGCCACGAGAAACGCCGTGAGGCCCGCCAGAAAATGGTCGCCGGGGATCATGAGGAGCACGTCGCCGACGAGTGACGCGAGCAGTCCGCCCGAGACGAGCCGACGGTACACGGCCGACTGTGCGTTCGTGGTCAGTGCCGCGAGCGCCAGCAACGCCGCGGTGGCAACGGGCCTGCTGATCCACACCAGTTGCGGTCGATCCGGCGCCACGGCGAGCGCCAGCAGGGTGGCGACGCCGCTCAAGGCGGCGACGCCGAGCAGCAGTTGCCGTCGGCCGTCGGTCACGACGGCCTCACGAGGTGATGTTGGTGGCAAGCAGCGCATCGAGCACCCGCTGCAGCTCAACGGACGAATACGGCTTGGCGAGCACGTGGCCGACGCCGTGCAGGGTGAGGCCCTCGAGACCCTCGTGCTCCAGAAAGCCCGTGGTGAGCACGATCGGCAGCGCCGGGTAGCGTCGGTGCAGTTCGTCGGCCAACTGCACCCCCGACATTCCGGGCATGCTGAGATCCGTCAACACAATGTCGATACCGCGTGCCTCGTTGCGCATGTACTCGAGCGCGCCGCCAGCGTCGTTGAATGGCTGCACCTCCCATCCGAGCCGCTGCAGCAGGCGCGTGGTCGCATTGAGCACGGCCAGCTCGTCATCCACCACCAGCACCTGCCGCCGATCGGGTGCCGCCTGGCGCACCGCCGCTGGCGTGTCGTGGCGCGCGACCATCTGCACAAGTGGCAGGTACACACGCATGCTCGTACCCAGCCCCAGACGCGACTCCGGCAGCACGCATCCGCCGAGAGCGGTCACGGTCCCGTGCACCATGGCCAGACCAAGACCGGTGCCCCGGCCGGGCCCTTTGGTGGTGAAGAACGGCTCAAAGGCGCGCGCGAGTGTTGCCTCGTCCATGCCATTGCCGTTGTCCGTCACCGAGAGGCAGGCCACCGTGGCGTGCGCCGGAAACGCGGCCCGCAACTCGGCCACGTCTGCGCACGGCACCACTCGCACGTCGAGTCGCAGCGTGCCACCCGCGGGCATAGCGTGCGCGGCATTGGTGGACAGATTGAGCAGCACCTGCTGCAGTTCACCGGACTCCGCCTCCACCACCACGTCGCGCGCCACATTCGTCACGAGCGAGATCGAGGTGGGGAGCGCGGTGCGGAGGAGACGTTCCGTTTCCTCCAGCAGCGCACCGAGGTCGATCGCATGCCGTTCATGTTCGATCGCGCGCGTGAACGTGAGGATGCGCCGCACCAGCGAACGCGCACGCTCGGCGGATTGTCGCACGTCGTGCAGCAGCGGCTGCGCCGAGTGGTCGGCCGTGAGCAGGGACTGCACGGTCTCGGTGTTGAGGAGAATCGGTTGCAGCAGGTTGTTGAAGTCGTGCGCGATTCCTCCGGCGAGCGTCCCGATGGCCTCGAGCTTCTGCCCCTGCTGCAGGCGCAGCTCCAGTGCACGCTCCCGCCGCACATCGCGCAGCGTCGCGAGCACGTAGGTGACGGCGCCGTCGGAGTCGCGGACCGGCGAAATGGTGCCCGACAGGTTCACCATCGTCGCGCCGTCGCTCCCGCGCGCCTCCACATCACCCGCCCACGCGTCACCCGCGCGGACGGCGGGCCACTGCGGCAGTGCCGTCAGGTCAAAGCTCGGGGCGATGAGCGTGGCGGCCGCGCGATTCGCATAGGTCACGCGCCCGGAGACATCGAGAAGCAGCACCACGTCGCCGCTCTGCTCCACGGCACCGGCCAGGCGCTCCGACTCGCGCTCCGCCGCCTGACGGGCGGCGGCTTCGTTACCGAGACCGTCAAAGAGCACGCCAACGGAGACCGTGGTCAGGGTGGCCAGCATCATCAGGCTCACGCTGCTCACGATCCACATCGCCAGCGGGCTGTCCATGGCATTGGCCCACGGAAACACGCCGCGCGCAATGAGGACGCCCAACACCACGAGGGCGAGCAGTGTGAACAACAGCGCCCGGACCCCATCGCGGAGGCCCAGCAGCACGCTTGCAAGAATGGGGAACGACAGCAGCCAGAGAAAGCCGGCAGCCTCGAATCCCCAGCCGGCCAGAAAGAAGAGGCCCAGCACGCAGGGGAACGCCACCACGCAGAAGGCGCGCACGCCATAGCCGAGCCAGCGCGCGGGCAGCAGCGCCACCAGCGCGAGGTAGGCCACCGTATCCACTACGATCACCGAGTACACACCCATGCGCCAGGCGATGTAGACGCTGGGCACATAGGCAAGGGCGCCGAACACCACCATGCCAAGCAGCACGGCACCGAGAATGCGCCGGCGCCAAGCCTCGATAGGCGTCCCGGTGGCCGGCGAGACCCACGCAATCGCGCTGCGAATCTGCTCTCCCAGTCGGTGCGCTGTGTGCGGCATACGATTCAGGGTGGACGCGTCAGAACCGCAGTTCCAGAGAGAGGACGGCCGCGTTCACCACGCCGAGCACCGTCGGTACTCGGCGCCATCGGGCCTCGAGAGCAAAGCCATCCAATCCGGCCGACATGGGGGCCAGCAGCCCCAGCCCCAGCGATGGGGCAAATCCGTGGCACCTGCCACCTTCGCCAAACGAGCTCGAGCCAGCCACGCCGAGCATGGCGACGCCGTAGACGCCGACGTGTCCGCGCATGGGATGGTACTCCAACCCGAGCGAGGCACCGGAGGTACGTCGCGCCGTCTCCCGCAGCTCATCTTCGCACCGCCCACCGGAGCAGGTGCGCTCCGGTGCGTCGGCGAGGAGCGCGGGCTCCGAGGCGAGACTGCGGTCGTGCAGGTGCAGGAACGCCTCCACCCGCCAGGCGACACGGGGCGTAACGTACCCGATGGCCGACGCATCAAACGCGCCGCCGAGCGCCGGCGAGTACGACGTCCCGCCGCCCGGGGCAGACGTGGCCACGCCACCTACACCGATGCTGAAGACGCGCGGCAGCCAGCGATGGGACGGCAGCGGCGGGAATCCTGTCGCCGGTGTGCCAGCAGGCACGCCCACCCCGGACGCGGAGTCTGGGACGGGGGCCACCGGCGTATTCGCCGACGGGCGTGTGGCCGGGCCATCTCCACCGGACGCCCCGGTAACCACCTGCGCTGATGCGACCGAGCTGGCCGACGCGGCCAGAGCCAGTGCCAGTACGCACACGGACGATGTGCGGCAGGCGTGCGTGAGACCTCGCACGCCTACAGGGCCCGTCCCGCATTGCGCGCGGCCATGCGGCTGGCCTCGGCTCGTGTGTCTGTCCCTGTCTCAGGCACTGGATCCTCCCCGGGATTCACAAAGCGATCCTGCTCAAAGCGATGCTGCCGATCATACAGGTCGCGGTAGCGTCCCTCAAGGCGCAGCAACTCCGTATGCGTACCCCGCTCCACGATCTGGCCCGCTTCAAGAACCAGGATCTGGTCCGCACTGGTGATCGTGGAGAGCCGGTGGGCGATCACAAAGGTGGTGCGACCAGCGCGCAGGCGCTGCAGCCCCTCCTGAATGAGCTGCTCGCTCTCGCTGTCGAGCGATGAAGTGGCCTCGTCGAGAATGAGCAACCGCGGATCGGCCAGAATCGCGCGCGCAATCGCCACGCGCTGCCGCTGCCCGCCCGACAGCTTCACGCCGCGTTCGCCCACGATGGTGTCATAGCCATCGGCAAAGCGTGACACGAACTCGTCCACATTCGCCACCCGCGACACCTCCAAGACCTCCTCGTCTGTGGCCCCCGGGCGCGTGAAGGCGATGTTCTCGCGCACCGTGCCATCAAAGAGGAAGTTGTCCTGCAGCACCACGCCCAGCTGCCGCCGATACTCGTGCAGCTTGAGCGTAGAAAGGTCCGTGCCGTCCACCAGAATTCGCCCCTGCTGCGGTCGCGCGAACGCCATGACCAGCGAGATCAGGGTGCTCTTGCCGGAGCCGCTCGAGCCCACCAACGCCGTCGTGGTGCCCGCCGGTGCGGTGAACGAGACGTCCTTGAGCACCGGCGTGTTGTCTTCGTACTCAAACCACACGTTCTCGAACGCCACGTCGCCGCGCAGCGGCGGCAGCGCAAGCCGTGACGCATCTTCTTGATCTTCGGTGGCCATGTCGCGCAACTCGCGGATACGGTCGAGTCCGGCGAACGCCTCCGTGAGCTGCGTTCCGATGTTGGCGATCTGCACCAACGGCGCGGCCACAAGCCCAATGAAGATCACGTACATGAACAAGTCGCCCAGCGTCATGCTGCCCGCGATCACCGCGCGTCCGCCAAACACCATGACCACCACACTGATGAGCCCCACCACGGCGGTGGAAAGCGCTGTCGTCGCGGAGGTGCCCGTGATGGTGCGCGCAATGTTGCGGAACAGGTTCATCACGCCATCGCTGAACACGGCCCGTTCCCGCTCCTCGGCCGTATACACCTTGATGAGACGGATACCGCCAATCGTCTCGGCCAGTCGGCCCGTGACGTCGGCGGTGATGCGTCCGCGCTCACGAAAAATCGGGCGCAGCCGCTTGAACGCGACCGACATGCCGGTCGCGAACACCGCCAGCAACGTGACCGTGCCGAGTGTGAGCTTCCAGTTGAGCCAGAGCAGCACGCCGAGCGCGAACACCGACGTGACCATCCCGCCCGTGAGTTGGATGAGCCCCGTTCCCACGAGATTGCGGATGCCGTCGGGATCGTTCATCACGCGTGAGATCAGGATGCCGCTCTTGGTGCTGTCGAAGAAGCGCACGGGCAACCGCACGAGATGTGCCTGCACCTCTTCGCGCATCGTGGCGATCGCACGCTGCGCCGCCACACTCACCACCTGCGACAGCGAGAACGACGTGATGGCCTGAATCAGCGTCGCGGCGCCGCCGGCGAGCGCGAGCGGGACCAGCATGGTGTAGTTCTGCTTGGTGAGCACCTCGTCAATGAGGTACTTGGAGCTGAACGGCAGCACAAACCCGGCGGCGCGGCTGATGAGCATGAGCACCAGCCCAATGCCCACCGAGCGCCGGTGCGACCAGATCAGGGCGCGGGCTTCGGCCCACGCGCGCTGACTGTCACGCGGTGTGGTGGGTTCGCCACCGTCTCGACGACCCTGGCTGCGCCCACCGCCGCGTTCGGCGCTGGGCAGGGTGGGGCTGGGCAGGACGCGCGCCATGCGTCGCCGCTACCGGCTGCGCCCGCCGCGGCCACCGCGACGTCGTCCACCACTTCCACCGGATCCACCGGATCCCGATGATCCACTCGATGATCCCCCCGAGCGTCCGCCCGAGCCGCCACTGGACGGCGCAGCGTCGCTGTACGGGCTGCCACCACCGCCACCGCCACCGCCACCGCCGCCACCGCCGCCCCCACCACCGCCGCCGCTCCCTGCGCTCGACGAGCGCTTCGGCGCTGGTCGCCCGGACGACCGAGCCGCAGGCCGAGCCGGCTCACTGCCGGTGCGAGCCGCCTTGCGCGCAGCCTTTTCCGCCGCGCGGGCGCGCTCCTCCGCCTTTCGCTTGCGGATTTCCGCAATGCGGTCCTTCAGCGGCACCTCGAGCTGCTCACCGGCGTGCGAGGTGTAGTCGAAGTCGGGCAGCAACACGCGCGGCAGACGCCGTCCGATCGCGCGCTCGATGTCCTTGAGCTCCTGCTCCTCGTCGGGCGCCACCAAGGTGAACGCCTCACCCGTGAGCTCAGCGCGTGCGGTGCGGCCGACGCGATGGATATAGTCTTCCGGTGCCACCGGCACGTCAAAGTTGACCACGTGGCCGAGCGCTTCGATGTCGATGCCGCGCGCGGCGATGTCGGTGGCCACGAGCACACGAATGGTGCCGGCCTTGAATCCGGCCAGCGCCGCCGTGCGCGCCGACTGCGACCGGTTGCCGTGAATGCGTTCGGCGCTGATGCCGCGCTTGACGAGCTGTTCAGCAAGCCGGTTGGCCCGGTGCTTCGTGCGCGTGAACACCAGCGCTTCCTTCATGTCGCCGCTCTCGAGCAGCCGCATGAACAGCGCGGTCTTGAGGTTCTGCGCCACTGGGTAGATGGCCTGCGTAATGCCCACCGCGGGAGCCGAGCGACGCTCCAGGTCGATGGTGACCGGGTTGTGCAGCAGCTCGTTGGCCAACTTGCCAATGGGACCGGGCATGGTGGCGCTGAAAAACAGCGTCTGGCGCTTGGTGGGGATGTACTTGAGCAGGCGCCGGATGTCGGGCATGAAGCCCATGTCGAGCATGCGATCGGCCTCGTCGAACACCAGGAACTCCACGCCGGACAGCGACGCGTAGGGCGACTTGAGGTGATCAAGCAGACGGCCCGGTGTGGCGATCATGACGTCCACGCCACTTCGGAAGGCCCGTTCCTGCGGTCCCATGCCAACGCCACCAAAGACAGCGGCGGCCGTGATCGGCGTGTGCACGGCCATACCCTCGAGGCTCTCGAGGATCTGCGCGGCCAGTTCACGCGTGGGCGTGACGACGAGCGCGCGCGTGGTGCCGCGCGGCTTCTCGAGGAGCTGGTGGAGAATCGGGAGCAGGAAGGCCGCGGTCTTGCCGCTGCCGGTCATCGCGCAGGCGAGGAGATCGCGTCCTTCGAGCGCTGCGGGGATCGCGCGCTCCTGAATGGGCGTCGGGCGTGGAAACCCGAGCTCCTTGAGCCCCTTCAGGAGGCTCGGATGCAACTGCAAGCTGGAAAACGACAGAGAAACGTCCGGGAGGAAGAACACAGGGGGCCGAACCCACTGGCTCAGCCTCGAATCCGATCGTGGATCGGAAGCAATCCTAAATCTAATGGGCTGGGCCGGTTGGTGGTTCGCCGGACTTGGCCGGCGGTACCCCCGTCTCGAGCGGGCTCAACGGCGCGCGGGCCGCAGGTTTGCCCTCGCGCCGGTTGTCGTAGAAGCGTGTGGTGGGGTAGGCGAAGTCCACATCGTCCCAGCCACCAACGGCGGTCAGCACGTCCTCCCAGATGCGCTCCTCCGTGATCCGGGCCGCGCGCACATCGCAGAGCACCCGAAGCGTGAGCACCACGCCGTCGTTCGCCACGGACGTGAACACCACCGGTTCGCCATCGATGTGCCCCACGGCGTACCGCGAGTGCAGCGAATGCCGGAGCTCGCTGGTGTGCTTGCCGTGCGTGTGCGCGATCTCCTCGAATGCCCGCTTGGCCTTCTTCCAATCACTTTCGAACGTCACCATCACGCCCAGTTCCGTCCAGATGTAGGGAAACGCATCGGAGGCATTCAGCTGCGGGGTGGTGAACACGATGGCGTTGGGCACGTGCGCCACGCGTCCGGTGTGATGATCGGCGTTCAGCCGCCCACCCGTCTCAAGGACGGAAAACTGGAACATGCGCATGTCCACGACATCGCCGGAGATGTCACCGATCTGGATGCGTTCTCCCACCCGGAACGGCCGACGCCACAGCAGAAACAGCCAGCCGGCAATGTTGGTGATCGGGTCGCGGAGCGCGATGGCGAGGCCCGCACCTACCAAGCCGAGAAACGTGCCAAAGCCGGCCACGCCGGACGACCAGATGCGTCCCACAAACAGGACGCCGGCGCCGATGACGGCGTAGTTGACGCCTTTGCGCCAGCGATAGCGCGTGTTGAGATCGGACACCCGACCCCGGACGACCCGCAACACCAGCACGCGGATCGCGACGAGCACCGCGATCAGGATCAGCGTGCTGAGCAATCGATCCCGCATGGCTGCAGACATGCCAGTGAGCAGGGCGGGCAGGTCCTTCAGGTCGGGCACGCGGTCACGGGGCAGGGGCGGTGCACGCGGCGGCGATCCACGAGCAACAAGGAGGCGCGACTAGCGGAAGAGCGAAACGTACGCGCCGAAGCCCGCCGCTTCCAGCGAATCGACCGGAATGAACCGCAGCGCCGCGGAGTTCATGCAATAGCGCTGCCCCGTGGGAGCCGGTCCGTCCGGAAAGACATGCCCCAGATGCGAGTCGGCGCCGACGGAGCGCACCTCGGTGCGATCCATGAACAACGCGCGGTCCACCGTCGTGTACACATTCGACGCCTCGAGCGGCTTGGTGAAGCTGGGCCAGCCAGTGCCGCTGTCGTACTTGTCCAGGCTGCTGAACAGTGGCTCTCCCGAGACGACATCCACGTAGAGGCCGGGCGCCTTGTTGTCATGATAGGCGTTCTGAAACGCGGGCTCGGTCCCATCTTCCTGCGTAATTCGATACTGAGTGGGCGTGAGCGTGGCGCGCAACTGGCTCTCGGTCGGCCGCTGCTCACCAATAGCGGTGGGCTGCGACGGCTCGCTCCGCATGCTGGTGACTGGCTGCGAACTCCCCGTCCGCAGCAAGAGCACCGGGACGGCGATCGCGCAGCCTGCGATGAGTGCGACAACTGTCGTGGAGCGCTTCATGGTTGTTCTCCCTTGATGAGACCAAGCGTTCCAACGCCCGCTGCATCGCCCCACACATCATGCAGGCGCGATGAGCGACCACATGACGTTTTGTAGAACTTGTAGCGAATGGGATTCTTCTTGTAGTAGTCCTGGTGATACTCCTCGGCCGCATAGAACGTGGTGGCATCGGTCACGAGCGTGGCAATTGGCTTGTCCAGAGTGGCTCCGACAGCTGCCCGTGAAGCCAACGCGAGTGCGCGTTCGGTGGCATCGCCGGGAAAAATTTCCGAGCGGTATTGCGATCCGTGGTCGCAGAACTGGGCGTCGGCCACCAGCGGGTCCACGTTGTGCCAGAAAATGTCGAGCAGGTCGGCGTAGCTCACCTTCGTTGGGTTGTATCGGACTTCGACGGCCTCGGTGTGTCCGGTGCCGCCGGCCGAGACTTGTTCGTACGTCGGATTGGCAACGGTACCCCCGGTGTAGCCGGACACCACGCTCTCCACGCCGGGCAGCGCCTCAAAGGCCTCTTCGACGCACCAGAAGCAGCCGCCGGCGAAGACGGCGCGTTTGAGCGTTTGCGGATCGTGCGGGAGGGCAGATGGCTCCCCAATGCCGGACGCGGCCGCGATGGACGTGCTTGGTCGGGTGACCGCGAATGCGAAGATGGCAACGGCGATCGCGCCGGCGAGGGCGGCTGCGGATCGGACGGACATGGTAACTCCTTATCGTGAAAGAGGATGGCTACTGTCATGTAGTCCTGGAGCGCCGTTCTGGTTCCGTGAGTGTCAGCGAGGCGGGGTGGTGGGCGGACAGACGACGCCACTGGCGGCCCGGTGTCTCGGCGGTGTCTCCAAAATCTCTGGGAACATTTTTCTTGACAGCCAGTGCCAGAGCGCTTATCGTAGCGTCATGGGAGTTGTTCGGTCTTGGGACTACGGCTCTGGCTGTGGTCCCTTTTTTGTTCGCTCTCATGCGTGTTGCGGGGCGCGATCGCCCGCAGGATACGGACAGTCGGTGCGTACGGAAATACCGATACCTCGGCAGTCAGTACATTTTCAGGAGTAGGTATGCGCACGACTGGTACCGTCAAGTGGTTCAACGACACGAAGGGCTTTGGCTTCATCACGCCGGAAAACGGCGGCAAGGATTGCTTCGTGCATCATTCGGCCATCCAGACGAGCGGCTTCCGCTCGCTGGCCGAAGGCGAGCGGGTTGAGTTCGACATCGTGCAGGGCCAGAAGGGTCCCGCCGCTGAGAACGTCACCAAGATCGGCTGAGTCACTTGGCTGCAGGCGCCGCACTTCGGTGTGACGCTCAGAATGGCCGCCCGGACATCGTCCGGGCGGCCATTCGTGCATTCGGGAGCCCCAAACGCTGGCGCGACTTCACGCGATCACACACAATTCCCGCCATGCAGAGAGAATCAATCTCATTTTCCGGCGTGCTCCTGCGCGTTGTGGCCGCGACGCTCCTCGTGTACGGCACGTGGAATCCGTTCGGCGTGTCGTTCTATCACTGGGCCGTGCAGCCCTTCGTGAACGGCGTCGCCTCCTCGGGGCCGCTCCCACTCAAGTTCCTCGCCGGCGTGGTACTCGTGGCGGGATGGGCGGTGTTCCTCACGGCCACCAGGCGCTCCCTTGGCCTGTGGGGCGCCGTACTCGCGCTCTCGCTCACCGGTGGCATGATCTGGCTGCTCATCAGCTACAACGTGGTGAGCGCGCGCAGCAGCCGAGGCATGGCGAACGTGGCGCTGATCAGCCTCTCGCTGTGTCTCGCGGCCGGCGTGTCGTGGTCGTTCGTTTCGCGTCGGATCAGCGGCCAAGTGGACACGGACGTGGTCGAGTAGGCTGCTCGCCCGTCAGTCCCAGGGCGTGGGGAGTGGCCGCAGGTCGGGTGGCGTCACACGGTCGCGGGCTTCGTCCGAGAACAGGAGTGCCAGCGAGTAGTACGTGAGCGGCAACTCGGGATCGCCCCAGCGTGCCACGAGCGCGTCGAGGTCCGCCAGCGGGTTGGCGGCCCGGGGATGTTCCACCACGTGCAGCGCCGCGCCGTGAATCAGGAATGCCGCCAGCGTCTGGTGCACCCGCGCCGTGGGCAGCCGCGCGGCCCGCTCGGCCGCCATGCGACCCCGCCAGCGCCCGAGTCGATCGGTCAGCACGGCCAGCGCGCGTGGAGCGCCGTGTGCACACACCAGCCCGAGCGCCACCGCCAGCTGCGCGGTGTGTGTCCATTCCGAGATCGCCAGCGTGCCCGCCATGAACGAAAACCGCAACGCCACGATCTGATCGGCCGACTCGAACGGCGACGGAACGGCAAACGAATCTGACGCGGGCATGGCGAGGTACCTCGACAGGGGGGAATGACGGGCCGACCCCTTCATCCATCGAAGTGCAGGCCGTGAACAATCCCAACTGCGCGGGGGCGAGCCCAAACCGGACATCGCACGGCCGACGAGGCCGTGGCGCTCAGGCTACGAGCCTCGGGGTACCACCAGAACCGGGCGCTGGGCATGTCGCAGCAGATCAGCGGTGACGCTGCCCAGCAACAGCGCCCGGAAGCCGCTGCGACCGTGCGAGGCCATGCCGATCAAGTCGATGGTTTGCTCCTCCGCGTACGCCGCGATGGCCTGGGCGACTTTTTCGGCGCGGATCACGCGCACCGACACCGGCAACCCCTGCAGCGCCTCGCCTGCATGCTCCGCCAGCCACGCCTCGGCCTTGCGCTGATCTTCATCGGCACCGGGCAGGTGCAGGGACGTCGCCAAGGGGGCGCCACGCGGCGTCAAAGCGATTTCCTCGACCACGTGCAACAGGATCACGGCCGACGCGTGTTCCCGCACGAGCTCCGCCAGCGGCGCAAATGCGCGCAGCGATTCCGTTGACAGGTCGGTGGTGAGCAGGATCCGATCGAGCTTCATGGCAACTCCGTGGGTGGTGAGATCGCATGATCGCCGCCGGCGCGACCGTCGTCGATCGGCGCTATCCCTCACGCATGTCGGGTGAACCCGGACAGCGGTCGGTTGATCACGTGGCGGTGGTCGATGCTCGTGCGCCCGGCGATGCTTCGCACACCCAGACCGGATGCTCCTGCTGGTCCTTGTCGTGTCCTCCTCATTCCTACCCCTCCCGTGATCGATCGCTTCGGAACGTTGTGGTGCGTCTGCGCACTCCTGCTGTCGTCGCTGAGCCGCCCGGTCGTCACCTCGGCGCAGGGCACCGCTCCCGCGCGCCCCTCGGCGTCGGTGGTCCGCGAGCGTGCACACACAGGCTGGACGCAACCACTCGATGCCGACACGCTGTTCTTCGCCGAGGGGGTGGATGCTGATCCGCGCAGCGGGGCGCTGTATGTCACGAGCATCCGGTACGGCGCGGTCCGGCGACTGGACGCGGACGGCGGCTGGCACGACGTGCTGGCGTCGTCGAATGCGCCGCTGCCCGCGGTGTACGGCGTCGCGGTGGACACGCTGCGCGACGTGCTCTGGCTTGCCACGGGACCGCACGCGCGGCGTGCCCCGGCGGGGACCGGCGATCCGGTCCGGGATTCCCTGTGGACCGAGGCCGCCCTGTACCGGGTGGGACTGGCCAATGGCATGGTGGAGCAGCGCTGGACGCTCGGGGCAGCGCCCGCCCTGCCGGGAGAACTCACCGTTTCGCCGAGCGGAGAGATTCTCGTGAGCGACGGGCTGCGCGGGCTGCTCTATCGCGTGCAGCCCGAGACGGGGCAGGTCCGGGTCGTGCGCAGTGCGTCGTTGCGCTCGCCGCAGGGGATTGCCGTGGCGGACGATTGGCGGGTGGCGTGGGTGGCCGATTGGTCGCGCGGTCTGCTGCGATGGGATCTATTGCGCGACGAACTCACTCCCGTACCGGGGCCCGATGGCCAGCCCATACGCGGGCTGGACGGATTGCGACGTGACGGCGCGTGGCTCATCGCCATCCAGAACGGGGCGGCAGTGCCGCGCGTGATCGCGGCTCGCCTTGACGGTGGCGGAACGCGCATCGAGGCGCTGCACGTCCTGGACACGGCGCCTGAGGGACTGGGCGAACCGACGGTTGGCGTGGTGCAGGGAAGGGAGTTTGTGTACGTGGTGTCCAGCCAATGGCCCTTCTGGACCGACGCCGGCGAACGCCGCGGCTCGGCACCGCTGCCGGCCGTCTCGCTGCGGCGCGTACCGATGGCGTCGCTCCGGCCCTCGGCTCCATAGCGGTTGTCCTGACGGCAAACCGCCCTAGGTTCAGTGGGTTGGGGCGTGCGCGCCCCGGTACCACTCAACCTCAGAGGGCCGTTCTCATCTTGCTGCTCGCGACCGATCTCGATGGCACGTTTCTTGGCGGGCGCCAAGCCGACCGCATGACGCTGTACCGCACCGTCCGCGCCACCCCGGGGCTGCGACTGGTGTTCGTGACCGGTCGTGGCGCGGAGAGCGTGCTGCCGCTGCTCAGCGACCCGCTCATCCCCGATCCCGAGTTCATCATCGCGGATGTCGGGGCCACCATTCTGCACGGCGACGGGCACACGCCCGTCGCACCGTTGCAGTGGGAGTTGAGTGCACGGTGGGTTGGCACCGAGCCGATCCTGCAGGCGCTGCAGGGCGTGCAGGGACTCGAGCGGCAGCTGGTGCCGCAGGAGCGCCGCTGCTCGTTTTTCGTGGATGATCCGTCGCGCGTGGACGAGATCCGTGAGCGGCTCGCTCCGCTCGACGTGGACGTGCTGCTCAGCGTGGATCGCTATCTCGACGTGCTGCCGCGCGGCATCTCCAAGGGTGATACGCTCTCGCGACTTGTGACGCACCTCGGACTGTCGCCCGATGACGTGTTGGTGGCTGGCGACACGCTCAACGATCTGTCGCTCTACGACACCGGCTATCGCGGCGTGGTGGTAGGCCACGCGGAACCGGCGCTCGTGGAGGCCACCTCGTCGCGCGAACACGTGCACATCGCGACCGCGGCGGGCGCCGGTGGTATTCTCGAGGCACTCTCGGCGCGCGGTATTGCCGTGGCGTCATCTGAGCAGGGTCCGTCCGGCGATGCGCAGCTCGTGGTGGTGTATCATCGCCTGCCGTACGAGGAGCAGCTGGTGCAGGGCACCGTGGTACGCGCGCGGCACACGAGCCCCAACGGCATCGTACCCACGTTGCTCGGCTGCTTTGAGCAGGGGCGGCATGGCTCATGGGTGGCGTGGACCACGCACCATGACGGGTCGGGATCCACCACGCACGATCTGGTGGACGAGGCGCGCTTTCCCAACCTGCTGGCGGCCAAGGTGCCGCTCGATCAGTCAGATGTGCAGCGCTTCTACAAGAAGTTCTCCAAGGAAGCGTTCTGGCCGGTGATCTTTTCGTTCGTGGAGCGCGCACGCTTCGTGGAGGCCGACTGGCAGCACTTTCTCGAGGTGAACCGTCGCTTTGCCGAGACGGCAGCGCGTGAAGCTGATGAGGGCGCCCTCGTGTGGATTCACGATTACAACCTGTGGATGGTGCCGGGTTTCCTGCGGCAGCTTCGCCCCGATCTGAACATCGGGTTCTTCCATCACACGTCGTTTCCGCCCGCCGATGTGTTCAACGTGATCCCGTGGGCCAAGCAGCTCGTCGGGTCGCTGGCGCAGTGCGACTACATCGGATTCCACAGTCCGCGTTACGCCGCGAATTTCCTCGATGTGCTGCGGTCGCACACGCCCACGCAGGTGCTGGAGACCATGGAGTGTGCGCCGCGCTTCCGCGTGCACGGCGGTGCGCTCGCCATTCCGCGCATGCCCTCGCTGGTGCAGAGCGGAGACCGCACGATCCGACTGGGCGCGCATCCGGTTGGCGTGAACGTGCGCGCGATTCGCGAGATCCTCGCGCAGCCCGAGCGCATTGAGCAGGTAGAGGCCATTCGTCAGCGCTTCCGCAGCACGCGGCTGGTGCTGTCCGTGGAGCGGCTGGACTACGTGAAAGGCCCGCTGCAGAAACTGGAGGCTTTCGAGCGCATGCTCGATGCGCACCCGGACCTGCGTGGCACGGTCACGCTGCTCATGGTGACCACGCCGCCCGCACCGGGCATGGAGGTGTACGAGGAGGTACGAGAAGCCGTGGACCAGGTGGTGGGGCGCATCAACGGACGGTTTGGCTCGCTGGACTGGACGCCCGTGCACTATCTCTTCCGCTCGCTGCCGTTCGAAGAAGTCGTCACGTACAGTGCGGCCTCCGACGTCGCGTGGATCACGCCGCTCCGCGACGGACTCAATCTGGTGGCCAAGGAGTTCGTGATCGCGCAGCAGGTCACCGACGGGCGCGGCGTGTTGGTGCTGTCGGAGTTTGCTGGCGCCGCCGTGGAGATGCATGGTGCCGTGCTCACGAACCCGTACGATGTGGAGGGCATGGCGCGTCATCTGTATGATGCGCTCGTGTTGCCACAGGAGGCGCGCGCACTGCATGTGCGACGCCTCGCCGCGATTGTCGAGCAATCCGATGTTGACGCCTGGAGTCGCGAGTTTCTCAACGCCATGGTTGCGCACGGCGCCAACGTGGGCCACTGATCGGTGCTGGCTGGGCTGGATTGGCTGGTCATTGGCGCCTATCTCGTGTTCGCGCTGGTGGTCGGTCTCGCCACCCGTGAACAGGCCGGGCAGAGTCGAGAGAGCTATTTCCTGGCGGACCGTTCGTTGCCCTGGTGGTGGGCGGGCACGTCGATCGCCGCCACCACCTTTGCCGCCGACACGCCACTCGCCATCACGGGCATTGTCGCCTCACGCGGACTGAGCGGAAACTGGCTGTGGCTGTCGTGGCTGCTGGTGCACGCCGGCGTGGTGATGTTCTTCGCGCGCCGCTGGTGGCGAAGCGGCGTGGTCACCGATGCCGAGTTTATTGCGTTGCGCTACGACGGTCGCGCGGCTGGCTGGCTGCGCACGTTCCGCGCCGCGCTCTACGGCCTCGTGTACAACGTGATCATCCTGGGTTGGGTGCTGCGTGCCATGGGCAAAATCGTGCAGCCCTTGTTCCGTTGGGACGAGTGGGCGCCGGGTCTGGTGGCGCTGGTCGGACACGTGGTCCCCGCGCAGTCTGCGCTTGGTGGGCCCGGTGAGGTGCTCACCGTGGTGTTGCTCGTACTGATCGTCGCGGGCTATTCGGCGCTGGGCGGCATTCGCGGCGTCATTCGCACCGATCTCGTGCAGTTCGTGCTCGGACTCACCGGCAGCATCTGGCTGGCGATTGTCGCGTGGTCGCGCGCCGGGGGACGAGCGGGTATTCAGGCGGGTCTCGCGGAGCAATACGGCGACGCCGCGTCGTCGTTCACGTCACTCTTTCCCAGTGTCTCGCAGGGTTGGGCCTCAACACTCGGTCTGGGCGCGTTTGGATTTGGCGCCTACCTGCTGGTGCAGTCGTATGCCAACGTGCCGGCGGACGGCGGCGGCTATCTGCAACAGCGCCTTGGGACAACGCGCACCGAGGCGGACGCGCAGAAGGCAGCCGGACTGTTTTACGTGCTGCAGTACGGCGTGCGCATCTGGCCGTGGCTCATGGTGGGTTTTGCGGCACTCGTGCTGCTGCCGCAGGGCGGGGAGCAGGCGGTGCTCGGTCAGCGACTCGGGACACTCGTCGCAGCTGATCGCGAGATGGCGTACCCAGCGCTCATGATCCACTTGCTGCCACCCGGCGTGTTCGGCCTGCTCATCGTAAGCCTGCTTGCAGCCTTCATGAGCACCATCGACACGCACTTCAACTGGGGTGCGTCCTACGTGGTGAGCGATCTCGCGCTGCGCTGGCGACCGGGGTTGAGCAGTGGCGCGCAGGTCGCGATCGCTCGTGGCGCGGTGGTGGTGTTCGCCGTTGCCGCAGTGCTTGTCACGTTCCAGATCGACCGTATCGAGCAGGCGTGGCGCTGGGTGGCGGCGTTGGGGGCGGCGCTGGGCGTGCCCACGATCCTGCGCTGGCTCTGGTGGCGTGTAACGGCTGAGTCGGAGCTGGCGGGTGCCGTGTGCGGCCTGCTCTCTGCGGGCGTGCTGCTCGCGGGCGACATGGGATCGTATGAGGCGCAGCTGGTGGTGATTGCGAGCGTGAGCACTGCTGCGATGCTGCTGGCGATCGTGTTCGGACCGGCGCCGCACCGCGCGGCCACCGAGCGCTTCATGCGCAAGGTGGCGCCGCTCGGGCTCTGGCCGTCCATCGACACGGGACGGCCTCCGCAGTCGATGGCCTCCGTCGCACGCGGACTGGCGCGCGCTTCGGCCGGTACGGTGGCGCTGTCAGCTGCGACCGTTGCCCTGTTGTACGTGGGCACCCGCCTGCTGCTGGGGTAAGGCCGTGCGTTCCAGGAACAGGGTCTGCGTGGGGTAGGCAAACTCGATCTCGTCCTGTTCGAACGCCTCGTGGATGCGCAGGAAGATGCGCTCCTGGGCATCCATGTGCGCGGCAAAGTCTGGGGACTTCACGTAGTACACGCTCTCGAAATCCAGCGAGAACGCGCCGTATCCGCTGAAGTGGCTGCGATCAAACCGCACGGCCTCGTCGGCCTCGATGGCCTCGCGCAGGATGCCGGGAATCCGGGCGAGCGCCTTGCGCGGCGTCTGATAGGTGACGCCGAGCGTGAACACGTTGCGCCGCTCGTACATGCGGCCGAAGTTCCGCACGCGCGCGCTCAGCAGATCGGCGTTCGAGAAGATGAGCTGCTCGCCCGAAATGCTGCGCACCCTGGTGGTCTTGAGCCCGATGTGTTCCACCGTGCCGACCTTGCCATCGACATCGATGAAATCGCCCACGATGAACGGCCGGTCGAGGATGATGGCCAGCGACGCGAACAGGTCGCCCAGGATGTTCTGCACGGCCAGCGCCACGGCAATACCACCGACGCCGAGCCCGGCCACGAGTGCCGTGACGTTGATTCCCAGATTGTCGAGCGCCAGCAGCGTGATCAGCGACCACAACACGATCATGATCACGAACTGCAGCGCGCCGACCATTCCGGCCGCCCCGGGATCACTCTCCATCTTGTCCTTGCGGTACTGCTCCAGCAGGAAGCGCGCAGCCGCGGAGCCCCAGAGGCCGGCCTGGAGGAAGAACAGAATGACGAGGACGCTGCGAACGCGCGTGCTCCAGACGGCCTCGATGACGAGCCATGTGCTGCCGATGGCCAGCGAGACGGACACGAGAAAGAACGTGCGCGTGCGCGAGAGGATCTCCGAGACGAGATCGTCAACGCGGGTGGTGGTGCGTTTGGCAAATGAACCGATGCGAGCGACAGCGATCCGACGCATCAGCAACAGACCGATGTACGACGCGATCGCAATCCCGAGCGCGGTCAGCCAGGTGAGCAGGGCGTTGCCGGCGAAAACGGTGTTGAGGGAATCACGGAGCATTCCTGAACATACACAACGCGTCGCGTGATGTCCGGCACCAGCCGATGTGGATGGTCACTCTCCGGTATCGATGTCGCGGTTCAGCGGTCCGGACGCACATAGGCGGACACCACGCTGTCCCAGGGCGCCGCGCTGCGCGCCTGCTCGTAGCCAATCTGCTCGAGTCGTTGCATCCACGCCTTGTCGAACAGCTTGTCGGCGCCCGGCTCGAGGGCGAGTGACGCGTCTGGGTGCGCGATCTGCACCTGCATCTGCAGGCCGGGCACATCGGCGGACACAGCGCGTGCGAGTTCCTGCAGGCGGATGAGCGACTGCGGCATTTCCGACCAGAACAACAGTGAGTTGGTGCGCCCGTTGATGGCGCCGCGACTGGACGGTTTGATGATGGCCGGCGGTGCGTGAATCCACACGTTCATGATCACCCAGACACGAACCGTCACGTCCTGCGTGACACCGGCGGCGCGCAGCGACTGCGCGAGCGTGCGGTAGTCCGCCAGATCGAGCACCGGCAGGAGGTTGGAGATCACGCCACCGTCGCTGTGGACATGGCCATCGATCACGCGCGGTGGAAACACGCCGGGAATCGCCGTGGCCGTGTAGAGCAGCAGTCGAGCGCGGTCGAGTGGGGCTTCCCGGGTGCGCAGCACCGCCCGCATGTCCCAGAGGCGTCCAATGCCCAGGTCCATGTCGGTGGTGCCAATGAGCAGTTGTCGATTCTCCGCGAACGCCGAGTCCAGCTGCAGCTGCATGCGATCGTCCACCGCGGTCGCGATGGAGCGCTCGTAGCGTGCGGTCTTCACCAGTCCGCCGGTGCGGCGCAGCCAGAACCACCAGTCGAATGTGGGAGCAATCCGTTCCGCCGCGGCGCGGTACATCGACGTGATGGTGTCGATGGCCGCCGGTGTGCCGAGCAGTGCGAACGGTGCCTGCAGCGCGCCGGTGCTGATCCCGCTCACGAGATCGAATCGCGGCATGGGAGCATCCGGGCGCGTGAGCCAGCCGCGCAGGTACCCCACGCCGTACGCGCCGTGCTGTCCGCCACCTGACAGCAGCAGCAGATCGAGCGTGTGATCCGACCGGGTCTGCGCGCGTCGCACGAGGCGCACCAGCACGGAGTCACGAACCGCGGCCTGCTCCACACGCGCTCGTCCGGCGTCCGCCTGGAGCATGGCCATGGTGGTGGGCGGGCGCGAAATCGCGGCGCACGCGGGCAGCAGCAGCGCGCCCACGGAGACGATCAACGCAACATACGATCGTCGAAGGGGCGCCGCGTGCTCGTTCATCAGACTCACCAGGGATTGTAGGTGTATCCCTCCGACTGGAGCACCGTGAGGGCCGTCATCGCGCTGAGCGCGAACTTGACGCCGGGCTGAAGGCGATCGGTGGGGATGTTGCGGCCGGCCGCCGTTTGCCCGCAGAGGATCACTTGCACGCCGGCGGCCACCAACTCCTTGATGAGTGTCGCCGAGGGGTTGTCGGTTCCATAGCGCTCGCGGTAGGTGGCGTCGTCGAGCATGTCCTGCCCTGCGGTGCCGTGCACGACCGCCGCGAGGTGGATACGCGAGCGGTCCACACCGTGTCGCACGCTGAGGTTCAGGAAGCGGGCCACCGTGTTGAGCTGCTGGTTGGCGACGCCCGCGCCTCCACTGGCGGACACCGGCGAGGCGGCATCGAGCACGAACACCACCTTGTAGTCGTGGTCCATGGGAGTGGCGAACGTCGGTGCCACGACATCGAACACGGCGCCACCGGACATGATCACGGGGCCCGGGGTGGCCCGGGCCTGCGCGTGAAGCGGTGCGGCGGCGGCGAGTGCGGCAACGGCGAACACCGACAGTGCGCCGGTGGCTGCGCGCGCGAAGGTCGCGATGCGCGATGCCGAGTAGACGGAGAGTGAGGACATGACAGGCTCGGGGCGGGGGAAACGAACGAATGGAAACAGCGAAAGATGGCGAAGCGATTGCTGTGTCACGTCACGCCGGCGCGCTACACCGATGCGCTACTGCATGGCCGCCAGGACGCGCTGCACAAGCCCGTCTACCGACCCGTTGTTGATCCAGCGCGCGACGATGAGCAGGTCATGCTCGGGAATCGCGATGATGATGTTCGTGCCGTTGCCCACGTGCGCGAAGGTTTTGGGGGTCGCGCTCGCGAGGTACTTGCCATCCGTGTTCAGAAACCAGTTCATGTAGCCGTAGGTGGGCTGCACCGGTGTGGGAGTCAGCGCTTGCTGCACCCACTGTTCGCTGATGATCTGCTGCCCCTTCCATTGGCCGCGGCGCAGCGTGAGCAGACCAAACCGTGCCTGATCGCGCGCGTTGATGAACATGCCGCCGCCCCAGTGGCCACCACCACTCACGACTTCCACGGCGCGACCGTCGAGCTGGATTTGCGAGGTGGCGTAGCCCATCCAGCGCCAGGTGGGTGACGCGCCAATCGGATCCATCACGTGCTCGCGCAGCACTTCGGGAAGCGGCCGACGCCATACCATGGTAGCGGCGAGCGCCAGCAGGTTCACGCGCGTGTCGTTGTACTCGTACGCGCTGCCCGGTGTTCGACGTTCACGCGTGAGCCACGTTGATGCGTCGCGATCCGGACGGTCCGCCCATTCGGGCTTGCCCCACAGGGTGCCGTCCCAATCACTCACCTGGCGCAGCATGTCGTCCCAGGTGATGCGCTCATTGTGCGCGCCGGTGAACGGCAGCAGCAACTGCCCGTCGGCCGGCCGGTCTTCGCGCAGCCCCACCTCCTGCGGATGCAGCGAGACGATGGGCCCCATGTACGGGCCCACGCGGTCGCGCACGTCGTGAATCATCCCGCGCTCGACCGCCAATCCCACCGTCGTGGAGAGGAAGCTCTTTGACACACTGAACGTCATGTCCACACGATCGGGATCGCCCCACTCGGCCACGATGTAGCCGCCTTTCACGATCATGCCGGTGGGATCGCCGCGCGACTTGAACACGCCTACCGGATCGCCCAGCGGCTCGCGGCCGAACGACTGGTAGTGCGCCATCTCGAGATCGCGCGGGGCGCGGCTCTCTTCGGTGACGGCAAACGCGATCGCTGACGCCAGACGTGCGGAATCGAAACCGGCCGCTTGCGCGCTGCGATGCTGCCAGCCGGGTCCGGCGTCGGGATAGTACGCGTTCGCGGGCACCTGCCACGTAGCTGGCGTGCGCGTGGTGCCCTGTGCGCGGGCGCTGCACACCACCGTGGCGCACAGCACGGTGGCGACAAAAGCGGCGATCGGCAATCGGCGCGAGCGGGGGCGGTGCGCGTCGCGCGTGGGCGCGTGCCTCGTGGGAACGGTGGTCATGGACATGCGGGCTGGGGATCTCGAGAAACCAAACGGGACGCGCTCACCCGTCGTCGCCAGCGTAGGAGCGCGTAGTGAGAAACGCGGCGATCACCGCGCGATCCGTGAACACCTCGACGCGCCCCGCCACCGAAGCGATGCGAATGAGGCAGCCCGTGCCAATGGGGGAGGCAATCACCACGGCGTCATGCGTGATGCACACGGCTTCCGCATTGTCCGGGATGTCGGCGGGCGTGCCCACCTGCTGTACCACCGCCTCCAAACCGGAGGCGTCCACGCGGGCATCCGCGCTTTCCACCGGCGTCACGGCAAGCCAGGCTGCACCTGTAAAGAGCACGACGTCGTTGCCACCGAGTCCGAGGTCGGTGGTGTCGTGCCGTGTGGCATCGGGGACATCATCGT
>JBBSPE010000047.1:0-25935 GCA_038259155.1 Gemmatimonadales bacterium | reverse complement strand
GACTCGCTGGCCAAGGTTGTGGCGGTCAACGAAGTGCTGCTCACGGCACCCGTGCGGTACGGCAAGCCCGGGCTGCAGGCGCACATCTCCTACCTGTCCGGTATGACCACGCGTGTGGACCAGAAAGTCGGCCGCGACGCCCTTGAGCGAAAGGTGGTGCTTCGCAAGGAGCTGGACGAGGCGCGCAAGGCATTGGATGCCGCGATCGGACCGCCAACGCGCATGTCGCGCGCGTTGTGTTTGGTCGGAGTGCAAGGACGGCGCCGATAGCCGTTGCGCGCGGCTCTGACCGACCACCGTCGGAATCAAGAACGCCCGGGGTATCGCGACCATCGCGATACCCCGGGCGTTTTGCGTTGCGCGTGCCGACACGGTAATCCGCGGCTACACGACCTCCAGGATTCCGGCGATCACGAGGCCGAGCAGGAACGCGAGACCACCGGTACCGACGCGATCAACAACGATCGCTGTGCCAGCGGGGGGTGTTGGCTGGGCGGACGCGTCTTCCATGCGAATCGGGCAAAGAGTTGAGTCTCGACGCGCGCGCGGCGCGGCCTCGTGTGAAGAGCCGACGCCGCGAATGGCTCCCGCGTCACGAAACGGGCCCCTCCCACTAGCTTTCCCGTTATCCGGGCGGCCTGCAGTGCACGCTCACGAGCCATCTCTCAGCCGTTGGAGTTTTCTGTCGTGTCCGTGCAGTGGAGAACAGTGATCTGCCCCGTCGCCCGTCCGTCCTTCTTGCTGGCGTGTCTGTTCGTCGCCGCCTGCGGTGGCGGAGAGAAGGCCTCATTGGCCCAGAACGGAGCCGCGGCGGACAGCGCCAGTGCTTCGCTCGGCGGCACAGGCACCGTCACGTTGTCGGCAGACACGCAGTCGGGCGGCAACGCTGCCGGCGCCGGTGCGCTCGCGGGAGACAGCAATGCTGCCATGTCCGCAGACGCCGCCTTACCCGACACCTCGCGCCGCGCTCGGCTCGCGCGTCGCGTGCCGCACCCGGACTCCGTGCGCGCCCTCTACGTGAATGCGTGGGCGTCCGGCTCGCGCACGCGCATGGACAACCTCATCCGGATCGCAGACGAGACCGAGATCAACGCGTTCATCATCGACGTCAAGGAATCGGACACCTATCTGTCGTACAAGGGCACCAACATCGCCCTCGCCAAGGAAATCGGTGCCGACGAGCGACCGGCCACCGTGTGGCTGCCGGCGCTGCTGGACACGCTCATGGCGCACGGCATCTACCCGATCGCGCGCATTGTGGTGTTCAAGGACCGCATGCTCGCGGAGAAGAAGCCGGAGCTCGCGATCCGCCACGCAAACGGCAACGTGTGGAAGGACAACAAGGGCGGGCCGTGGGTGAACCCGTACGACAAGCGCGTGTGGGACTACAACATCGCCATTGCCCGCGAAGCGCTCGACATGGGCTTCTCTGAACTGCAGTGGGACTACGTCCGCTTTCCCGATGTCACCAACGCCGCGCGCGCTGTGATGCGCTATCCCGGCAGCGACAGCGTGTCGCGCGCCGACAACATCCGCAACTTCATTCAGTACACCAAGCAGCAACTGGCCGAGTTCAACGTGCCGGTCACCGCGGACGTGTTCGGATTGGTGACGCACGCGGAAGGCGACGTGGAAATCGGGCAGAACTGGGAGAAGGTCACGTCGGTGGCCGACGCCGTGCTGCCCATGGTATATCCCTCGCACTACTACGCCGGGCTGTACGGCTTTGCAAAGCCGATTGCGCACCCGTACGAGATCGTGCGCCTGGCCACAGCCGATGCTGCGGCGCGCAATCGCTGGCTCGCCGACTCGGCAGGCGTCGCGGTCGCGGAAGTGGTACCGTGGCTCGAGGCCATGAGCATTCGCGGTGCGAACTACGGCGCAGCCGAAGTGCGCCTGCAGATTCAGGCGGCATACGATAGCGGGCTCAAGAGCTGGGCGCTGTGGAATCCCGGCTCCAAGTTTGGTGAGTTCGAGGCCGCGTTGCGACCGGCGTCCGGTGGATTGTCCGCCGTGGAACGGGGCGGCTGGAATGCGCCGGCGTTCGAACTGCCGCGGCAGCGCATGAGTCCGTTGGTGCGACGGCGTGAGCAGGCGGCGCAACAGGCACGGGGCGCCGCGGCTGATTCTACCCGCGGGCAAGCGGCGCCACAGACGCCCTGAACTGGGTGAGGGACCACGCCAATCGGTTGAGCGGTACACGTTCGAACGGATGGGGTGTTCCCGGCAGGACTTCGTACTCGCCGCGTGGAAGCACGCGCATCGCGTCGCGCACTTCCGTGATGTCCACCGTACCGTCGCGATCGCCGAGCGCGAGGCGCACGGGACAGGCGATGGTGCCCAGCATGTCGCGGGTGAGCAGGGGGCTATCGCCGAGCGCGTGCAGCGCCTCGTGGGTTCCGGAGAGGACACGTTCCCATCCGGTGGCGTGGTGCCGCGCCGCGAGTGCGTCCGCGTAGCGCGGGACTTTGGCGCGCATTTGCGCCGGATCCAACTGCTTTCCGGCTTCCGCTGCGACCTCGGGTGACCATACCAGTTTGGTCCCGAGCGTGAACACGCTGCGAATGCGATGCGGGTGGGCGGCCGCCGTGAGCAGCGCGACGTAGCCACCCATGCTGAAGCCGAACAGGTCCACTGGTTCGTTCGGGTGCTGCGCCAGCCAGTCGTTCACGTCGCGTGTGAACTGGTCCACGCTGAATGACGCGTCGGCGAGTGCGCGTGCGCCGTGGCCCGTGAAGTCGAGGGTTTGCACGTGCGCCGAGTGTGACTCGGGGGCGCGACCCTCGGTGGCGAGCAGCGGGCGGAGGGGGGCGAACTGGGTCTGGTCGCCGAGTGCGCCGTGGAGGAGAAGGAGCATGGAGGAAACCTAGGCGCGAGGCTCGGACCCTGCGCATAGGTTCAGGGGAGTTGTACAATCTGCGACCACCTGCCTCCCAAGCCGCCATGTCCCGCTCCCGCCGCGAATTTCTCAAGGTCACCGCCGCCGGCCTGGCCCTCGGCGCCCCGCTCGAGGTCCTGACCGCGCACGCCACGCCGCCCGGTGAGCTCGCCGCTCCCGCCGTGCAAACCCGCCGAGCCGTCGCCCCCAAAGTCATAGCCGACTTCTCCGGCGCACAGTTTCGGAACGGCGGCGCCGAGACTGCGGTGGAACACGCGTTCCGTCGCATTACCGCTGGCGATGATGTGCTCGACGCGCTCATTGGCGGCGTGAACATTCCGGAGCTCGATCCCACCGAAAATGGCATTGGCTACGGCGCGCTCCCCAACGCCGATGGCGTGGTGCAGCTCGACGCCTGCCTCATGCACGGCCCCAAGCGACGTGCCGGTGGGGTGGCGTGCCTGGAGGGCGTGCGCACGCCGTCTCTCGTGGCAAAGGCGGTCATGGACTACACCGATCACCACCTGCTCGTGGGCGACGGCGCGCAGGCGTTCGCGCGCACCATGGGATTCACGATTGAGGACGACCTCAACACCGACGACAGTCGCCGACTGTGGCGTGAGTGGAAGCGCCGCGTGGACCCGTCGCACTGGCTCAATCCCGATGGCAAGGAGCGCACGCTCAAGCCACGGCATGAGATTGATCCGGCGGCGGGTGCGGACGCCGGCCTCGTGGCCGGCCTCAGCATGGTCCGGGACGGCCTCATTCGCGAGGGCTCGTTTTGGGGCACGATCAACTGCAACGGAATTTCGCCGGCCGGGGATATCTGCGGCGTGACCACCACCAGCGGCTTGGCGTGGAAGATCCCCGGACGCGCCGGCGACTCGCCCATTTTGGGCGCCGGCCTTTATGTGGACAACGACGTCGGCGCCGCCGGCAGCACCGGTCGTGGCGAGGCCAACCTGTACAACCTGTCGTCGTATTTGATTGTCGAGAGTCTGCGCCGAGGTATGCACCCCAAGGATGCCGGCTTGGAAGCGCTCAAGCGTATTCGCGCCAACACGGTCGAGGCGCGTCTGCTGAATGATCGCGGGGAACCCAATTTCAACGTGCGCTTTTTTGTGCTCGACAAGCAGGGGCGACACGCGGGCGTGGCGATGTACCACGCGGGCGAAACGCAGTACGCGTTGTGCACGGAGAGTGGCATGACCACGCCGGAGCTGGAGCCGCTGCTGGAGGGAGCGCCGTGAGGCAAACAGTCGCGCGCGGGGGACGCAGCATGCGGCTCGTACCTCTGTTCGCACTGCTCACCTCGCTCGTGGTCGCCTGCGGCGGCAGCACTGACACCGCCGTACCCGATGAACCGGAATCCATGTGGCGTGTAGACGCCACACCCATCCTCAACATCACCGACGACGGCACCGCCGCCGATCCGCCGCTCGGCTTGGTGGAAGGCGTCGCGCGCCTGCCAGACGGCAGCGTGCTCGTGGCGGATCGTGGACTCTACGCACTCCGCTGGTTCGGCGCGGATGGCACGCTGCAGAAGTCGCTCGGACGCAAGGGCGCCGGCCCGGACGAGTTTGAATACATCGCCGGAATTCACCGGTGCGGCGACGTGGTGTATGTGTTTGACATCGGGCGCGGCAGCACGTACGTGGGCTATACGGTGGACGGCACGCCCCACCCCGGCGTGCAGGTGACCGATTCCTCCGGACAGCAGAACTACAACACCAGCTGCAACACCAGCGGCGAGTGGATGAGCATGGCGTGGGAGACTCGCCGGTCGAGTGAGCCGGGCCGTCGTCGAGACAGTGTGGCATTCTGGACCTCTGCACCCGACGGCGCGATTCGCGCGACACTCGGCGCATTCCCGGGCTCGGAGCGCCTGGCGTACGCCCAGGGCAGCGAGCCGCACCCGCTTGGGAAACAGTCCGTCCTGGCCATTGGACGCGATCGCGCCTACGTCGGCACCGCCGACAGCTTCCTGGTGCAGGTCTACACGCTGGACGGAGCGCCCGCCGGCGTGCTGCGTGACAACGACGTCGATCTGAGAATGACACCGTCCGATATCGAGCGCTATCACCTGCTCGACACGCTCGGCGTGCCCGAACGCGAGCGGGACAACTTCGCGAAACGCGGCATCACCATGGAGTTTCCGCCCACGGTGCCCGCGTACGACGCCATGCTGGTGGACACCGACGACTTCGTCTGGATTCGCCGCTACCCGCGCAGCATGACAGCCCCCGCCGAGTGGCTCGTCTTCCGGAGCGACGGCACGCGCATGGCCACCCTCGAGCTGCCGCAGGAGCTCACGGTGCACGAGATCGGGCACGACTACATCGCCGGCGTGTCGGTTGATCCGGTGGACGGGAGTCAGTCGGTGCGGGTGTACGCGCTCAACCGGGATCGGTGACCAGAGCGCTGCACGATTCACTCGTCGCGCGCCGAGGAGCGGCCATGAGCGGCGGCCGCGGTGAACCTCCCCGCACCGTGTCAGCAGAACGCTGACGCAATGGTGCGCTTGGGAGCGGTAGCTTGGAGCAGCGGGGCAGCCCGCCGTGGCACGGCGGTTCGCTGTCGCCGCCCAATCGCCTCCACAACCCGCGCCATCATGCACAGAAGAGACTTCCTGCGTGCCGCCTCCATTGCCGGCGGCGCCGCGTTTCTGAGCCCGTCCGCAGCAGCCGGCAGCACGCGCGTCCCTCTGCTCGAGCAGCTGTGGCTGTCCGGTGGCGTCGCACCCGGATCCTCCCCTTCTCTGGCGGCGGCCGCCTCACGCGCCGGCGGCCCGCTGTACCGGCCGCCCGTGGTGGCGCCGCGCGATCTGCAGCTCACCGCCCGCGGCATCACGGCAGAGCTCGCACCCGGCGTCACCGCCCCCATCCTGTCGCTCGGCGACGGCCCCGTGGCGCCTACGATCCGCGCCGTGGCGGGCGAGCGCGCCACGATCACGCTGCACAACGCGCTCGACGAACCCACCATCCTGCACTGGCACGGCCTGCGACCGCCGGAGAAGGACGATGGCCATCCGCGGCTCGCCATCGCGCCCGGTGCGAGTTACGCGTACGACTTCGCGCTGCACGATCGACCGGGCACCTACTGGTATCACCCGCATCCGCACATGCGCACCGCGGCGCAGGTGCACATGGGCATGGCCGGCCTGTTCATCCTCACCGATCCCCGAGAGGCGTCACTCGGGCTGCCGGAGGGCGACCGCGAACTCGGGATCGTGCTGCAGGACAAGCGTCCCGATGCCAACGGACAGATCGCGTACAGTGCGATGGGACACGACATGATGGAGGGGCTGCTGGGCAGCGCGGCCTACGTGAACGGTGTCCGTTCGCCAAGTGTGGATGTGGATGCGGCCATGTATCGTGTCCGCGTCCTCGGCGCAGGCAGTGCACGCATTTTTCGACTGGCGCTCTCCAACGAGCGTCCACTGCACCTGATCGGCACCGACGGTGGGCTGCTCAATGCGCCAGTCACGCTGCCACACATGGACCTCGCCACCGGCGAGCGCGCCGACCTTCTGCTCGACTTCTCCGGGCTGGCCGTAGGCACGAGAGTCCGTCTCGTTTCCCTGCCGTTCGACAGTCCGTACCGCGGGATGGGGATGGGCGGCATGGGCGGCGGCGGTATGGGCGGCGGCATGGGAGGCGGCATGGGCGGCGGCGCGCGCGGTGCACCGCCCGTGATCCCGCAGGGCGGCGCCATGGACCTGCTGGAGTTCGTGGTCTCCCGGGCCGCCCGGGACTCCGCGCCCCTGCCCCGGACGCTGTCCACGCTCCCGCCGGTATCGCTGAGCGGCGTGTCCCGCACGCGCGAGTTCCGGTTCCGGAGCGCCATGATGCAGCACAGCATCAACGGTCGCATGTTCGACATGGATCGCATCGACGAAGTCGTCCCGTTTGGTGCGACCGAGCGCTGGGAGTTCGTGAACGAGGGCCCGTTCCCGCACCCGGTGCACATGCACGCGGTGCAGTTCCGTGTGGTGGAGCGCGCAGGTGTACGAGGGCGTGTGCTGCCGTGGGAAACGGGCTGGAAGGACACCGTGCTCGTGTTTCCCGGCGAACGCGTGTCAGTGGTGGCCACGTTCGACAGCCATCGCGGGCGCTTCCTCATGCACTGCCACAATCTCGAGCACGAGGACCACGGCATGATGATGAACTTCGCGATCGAGTAGGCGACACACACAGCGTCCTGTTTCCCCCGGCGCACGGCAGCGGCACGTGCGATGCCACCGGGGGTACACCACACATGCCCTCACCGCTCGCGCGTCGCCTGCTCGCAGCCGTTGCAACCGCCTGCTCGGCCCTTGCCGTGGTGTCAGCGCCCCGACCCGCTGCGGCCCAAACGCGGCCCGCGGCCTCCGTGATCGCCAACACCGCCGTCTCCACCACCGACACGGTGTGGTTCATCACCAATCGCGCGCGCAGCGACAACGAGTTCACCGGTACACTCGGCGATCGGTCCGCCGGCTTTCGCGCCTTCCGGCTCTCGCCGCTGCGCACCGACGAGGTGTCGTTCGAGCTGCGCCTCGACATCTCGGCGCTCGAGGACACGGTACTCTCGTCCGACACGGTGATGCACGCGCTCGACACACGCGTGCGTTCAGGCGGAGACCGTGGCGTGCTCCTGGTGCACGTGCACGGCTACGCCACCTCGTGGGACCGCGCCACGCGCGAAGCGGTGGAAATGAAGCAGCGCGGCGGCTACGAGGGACCCATGCTGATATTCGCGTGGCCGGCACACAGCACGGCCATCACGTGGCCAACGTCCAGCCAGTTCGTGTCGCGCGCCTACTGGGACGATGCGGCCGCCGCTTCGGGAAGCGTGCCGACGTTCGTTCGTACACTCAGCGAACTGGTATCGCGCATTGGCGCGTCGCGCATCGTGCTCTCCGCACACAGCATGGGCAATCAGCTCATCGCACAAGCGCTGGCCGACAGCGGCTTGTCCGCCCAACTGCGACGCACACCGCTCCGCGCCATCGTGTTCGCGTCCACCGATCTCGACCTCGCAGCATTCCGCGACACGATCATTCCGCACGTGCGGCAACTCGCCGACAACCTCGTGATGTACGGAGCGCGTGACGACCTCATGCTGCGCCTCTCGCAGGCGGTGCACGACGGGCGACCGCGAGCCGGCCGGCTCGACGACTCAGTGACCTGGCCGGACGCACTGCACGTGGTTGACGTGACCGACGGTCGTTCGGCCGCGTGGTGGCTGGGTCCGCTCTTCGATTCGAATCATGCGTTTCGCCGAGACGGAACGGCCATGGTGGACCTGTTCCAGGTGGTGCTGCGAGGTGCTCCGGCGAACTGCCGCGAGACGCTTGGCATTGCGGAGCGCGACAGTGCGGGTACGTGGCATCTCACCGATGCGCCGCTACCAGCTCGGCCGTGGATGTCTGCCGTGCAGCGCGAAGATGCAGCGCCGCTCACGCCCTGCACGGCGAGTATTGCCGCGCCGTGACAACTATCGCTTGAGCGACACCAGTTCGTCCGCACTGCTGCGCGCCGATGGCGCCGCGCCCGTGACGCACGCGCGCTGATTGAGCGGCACACCCGCCGCGTCGCACGCGCAGTCACCACTGCCCGCACCACCGCACGATCCCTGCAGTCGGCGACCACTCACCATGACGCCTATGGCCATGGCGCCCATGATCACGGCAAGCGCGACAACGGTGACAATGAGCGTGATGAGCATGACAACTCCGGCTAGCGTGGTAGTGTGCGGATCACGGCCTGAAATCCCGGCGTGGCGCGCTCCGTAACCTGCCCTGCTCCCCCATCAATCAGCAAGAGCACGTCGAGGTCGTTGGCCTGTGCCAGCACCCAAGCCGAGTCGGGGCCGGCAGCCATGAGCGCCGTAGCCCAGGCATCGGCCATCGAGCACTCGGCATGCAGCACCGACGCCGCAAGTAACGTGTGGCGCACAGGCCGCCCCGTCCGGGGGTCGAGCGTGTGCACATATCGTACCCCGTCCACGTCGTAGTAGTTGCGGTAGTTGCCCGACGTGGCCAGCGCGCGATCAGAGAGCATGACCGCGAGGCGCACGCGCACGCGATCCGGATCGGGCTCCTCGATGCCCACGCGAAACGGCTCGCCCTGCAGGTTGGTGCCACGTGCCCGCAGCTCGCCGCCGATCTCCACGAGATGATCCGTGAGCCCACGCGCCGACAGCAGTCGCGACACCTGGTCCACGCCGTAACCCTTGGCGATCGCCGAGAGGTCAATGCGCACCCGGGCGTCAGCGCGGGCAAGGGAATCGCCGCGCAGCGAGAGCTTGTCGCTGCCCACAAATGTCTCAAGCGAATCGAGCAGGCGATCGGTCGGCGGCGCCGAATCACGGCGGGCAGCGCCAAATCCCCAAGCCTCCACCAGCGGCCCCACGGTGACGTCAAAGCGTCCACCTGAAGCGGCGTGCACCGCGAGCGCCTCGCGCATCACGAACGCCAACCCGGGCGTGAGTGCCACAGGCGCCGTGTCGGCAGACGCGTTCAGCCGTGAGATCTCCGACGCGGGGTCGTACGTGGACATGCTCGCGTTCACGGCGACCAGCACGGAGTCCACCGCACCCTGCACGTCGTCGAGCGGCACCTGTGCTCCAGCACGGCCGAGCACCACGCGCCAGGTGGTGCCCATGGTGCTGCCTTCGAATGCCCGCGCCTCCACCTCGCTGCGCGGGTTGCGCCGGTACGTGTAGACCGACAGCCCCACCAGCACCAACAACACCACCCACCATCGACGACTGCGTTCAGCCAAAGTCGTCGAAGGCGATGTTCTCACGGTCCACGCCCAGCGAGTCGAGCATTTTCATGCACGCCTGCAGCATCATGGGCGGGCCGCACAGGTAGTACTCGATGTCTTCGGGCGCCGGATGATTGGCCAGGTACTCGTTGTACAGCACGTTGTGGATGAAGCCCTTGCTGCCCGTCCAGTTGTCCTCGGGACGCGGCTCGGAGAGCGCAAGCGTCCACGTGAAGTTCTCATTCTCCTCGGCGATCTTGTCGAATTCTTCCACGTAGAACGCCTCGCGCATGGAGCGCGCGCCGTACCAGAAGGTGACCTTGCGATCGGTGTGGATGCGATTGAACTGGTCGAAGATGTGCGAGCGCATGGGAGCCATGCCGGCGCCACCGCCAATGAAGCACATCTCGTTCTTGGTGGGCTTGGCGAAGAACTCGCCGTACGGCCCCGAGATCACCACTTCGTCGCCAGCCTTGAGATTGAAGATGTACGACGACATCGCGCCGGGTGGCAGACCGCTCGTGCGTGGCGGCGGCGTGGCCACGCGGACGTTCAGCATGATCACGTCGGCTTCGAGCGGATAGTTGGCCATGGAATACGCACGGGACACTTCTTCGTCCACGACCGACTTGAGCTTGAACAGCCCAAACGTCTCCCAGTCCTCGCGATACTCCACGGGCACGTCGATGCGCTCATAGTGCACCACGTGCGGGGGGCACTCGATCTGCACATAGCCACCTGCCTTGAACGGCACGGTCTCGCCCTTGGGCAGCTCGAGCACCAGCTCCTTGATGAACGTGGCCACATTGTCGTTGGACCGCACCTTGCACGTCCACTTGCGTACGCCGAACACGGACTCCTCGATGTGGATGTCCATGTCCTGCTTCACCTTCACCTGGCAGGACAGGCGCACACCGTGGCGCGCCTCACCGGGCGATACATGCGATGTCTCCGTGGGCAGCAGCGACCCGCCGCCCGAGAGCACTTCCACTTTGCACACGCCGCAGGTGCCCTTGCCGCCGCACGCGGAGGGGATGAAGATCTCCTGCGACGCCAGCGTGGACAGCAGCGTGGAGCCACTGGGCACCGTGAGCGACTTGTCGTCCTGCCCGTTGATGCGAATGGTCACGGCGCCCGATGACACGAGCCGCGCGCGCGCCACCATGAGCAGCGCAACGAGCAGGAGCACGAGCAGCAGAAACGCCGAGATGCCGGTGATTACGGTGAGCATGTGATCAGCGCGTCAGAGTTGGATGCCGGCGAACGCCATGAAACACACAGCGAGCAATCCGGAGACCATGAACGTGAGACCGAGTCCGCGGAGGGCAGCAGGCGGATTGGCGTAGCGCAGTTTCTCGCGCACGGCGGCCAGCGCGACGATGGCGAGCAGCCACCCGATGCCGGAGCCAAAGCCGAACACGACGGCTTCACCAAGCCCGTAGTCGCGCTCGTTCATGAACAGGCTGCCACCGAGGATCGCGCAGTTCACGGCGATGAGCGGCAGAAAGACACCGAGCGCCGCGTACAGCGCCGGTGCAAACCGCTCAATCACCATTTCCACCACCTGCGTGAGCGCCGCGACGGTACCAATGAAGCTCAGGAACACCAGGAATGTGAGATCAACGCTGGCGAGCGAAGGACTGAGCCACGACAGCGCCCCTTCCTGCAGCACGTGCTGCAGCAGCAGCTGATTGAGCGGCACCGTGATGCTGAGCACCACCGTCACCGCCAGCCCCAGACCGATCGCTGTGCTCACACGCTTGGACACGGCCAGGAACGAGCACATGCCGAGGAAGAACGCGAGCGCCATGTTCTCCACAAAGACGGCCTTCACGAAGAGACTCAGGTAATGGCTGGTCATGGCTGCCTCACGCCGCCTGGCGCGCTGGCGCCTCGTGCTCGTGCGACTCGATGTGCACGACACGTTCCACTTCCACCTGCGCGGGCTTCCAGGTGCGCAGCCCCCAGATCAGTCCACCGATCAGGAAGAACGCCGCTGGCGCCAGCACCATCAGTCCGTTGGGCACGTACCACCCGCCGTCCTTGGCGAGCGGCATGATGGTGAACCCCATGAGCGTCCCCGACCCGAGCAGCTCGCGAAAGAACGCGACAAAGATCAGCACCAGACTGTAACCAGCCCCGTTGCCGATCGCGTCAAAGAAGCTGGACTTGGGGCCGTTCTGCATGGCGAATGCTTCGGCCCGACCCATGATGATGCAGTTCGTGATGATGAGTCCGACAAACACCGACAGCTGACGCGACACCCCGTACGCATAGGCTTTGAGCACCTGGTCGCACAGAATGACGAGCGAAGAAATGATCGTGAGCTGCACGATGATGCGAATGCTCGACGGAATCAGCTTGCGCACCAGGCTGATGCTCACGTTGCTGGCCACGAGCACGGCGGTCACGGCAAGGCACATGACCAGTGACGGCTTCATGAGCGCCGTCACGGCCAGCGCCGAGCAGATGCCCAGCACCTGCCGTGCGATCGGATTGTCGTCGGTGAGCGGATCGAGCAGCGCCGACTTGGAGACTTTGTCGAGCATCACAGGTTCCCCGCGCGCGCCGGAGCGCGCATGCGTTCGAGGTAGGGACCGAATCCATCAGGACCCAGCCAGAATTCGAGGGTCGCCGTCACGCCGCGCCCGGTTATGGTGGCGCCGGACAGCCCGTCCACTTGGTAGGGATCCGCGTCCGGTGGGCCGGCGGCGCCCTTGATCACCCGGAGCTGCACCTCGCCCGCGTCGTTCACGGCGGAACGACCCACCCACCGCGACTGCCAGCGCGGATTCTCGATCTCCCCGCCAAGGCCGGCGGTTTCGCCGTGCTCATAGAACGTGATGCCGGCCACGGTGCGCGCATCGGCCTCGAGCGCGAGATAGCCGTACATCGTGGACCAGAGACCATACCCCTGAATGGGGAGGATGATGGACTGGAGCGCACCCTCGCGTACGACCTCGTACACGAGCGCCACCCTCGGCAACCGAATGACGCGCGCCGCGTTCTCCGGCGCCACAAAACTGATCTGCGGATCCTTGGCCGCCGCACGCTGATCGTACGTCGCCACGTCGATGGTGTCGACCGTGGCGCCCGTGGACATGTCAACCGCTCGCGGTGTGACGAACTCCGCGAACCGCCCTTCGATGTCCTCGGGGGTCAGCGCCTCGTCGGCGGTGGCCAGTCCGGCCACGTTCAACACCTTGGTGAGGCGATCCAGCCGTTGATTCAGTTCCTGTCTGGGCCTGAGGCCCACCGCCGCCGCCGCAATGGGCAGGGCACACACCAGACACACCATCGCGGCAAAGCCGATGATGTAGGCCGGCGACTCACGCCGCGGACTGGCCATACCGCGCCGCCCTCCGCTTGATGTTGGCCGAGACCACATAGTGATCGATGAGCGGCGCGAACATGTTCATGAACAAAATCGCCAGCATCATTCCCTCGGGGTAGGCCGGATTCACCGTACGAATGAGGATGCACAGCAGTCCAATGCCGAATCCGTAAACTAGCTTGCCGGTACTCGTGAACGCCGAAGACACGGGATCCGTCGCCATGAACACCGTGCCGAACGCCCAGCCACCAATGAGCAGGTGCCACATCACGGGCATCGAAAACATCGCGTTGGTGTCGGAGCCGATGGCCCGCAAACCTGCGGCCGTGAGCAGGGTGCCCACGAGCACCCCGAGCATGGTTTGCCAGGCCGCGATGCGCGTGAAGAGCAGGAAGGCTGCACCAATCAGGCAGGCCAGCACCGACGTCTCTCCCATTGAGCCCGGAATGCGTCCCACAAACGCGTCCACCCACGAGAGGTCGGCCAGATGGCCCGCCCCCTCCGCCCATGATGCCAACCACGTGGCGCCCGAACGACCGTCCGGCTGCGTGGCCGCCACCCAGACCTCTCCCGACAGCTGCGCCGGATACGAGAAGAACAAGAAGGCGCGAGCGGTGAGTGCCGGGTTCAGGAAGTTCATGCCCGTGCCGCCGAAGATCTCCTTGCCGATCACCACGCCGAACACCGTGCCGACCGCCACCTGCCAGAGCGGGATGGTGGCGGGCAGGATGAGCGGAATGAGCGTGCCGGTCACGAAGAATCCTTCGTTGATTTCATGCCGGCGCACCACCGCAAAGAGCACCTCGGCGAGTGCGCCCGAGGTCATCGTGATCAGGAAGACCGGCACGAAATAGAGTGCCCCGTGCACAAAGCAGCCAATCAGCGACGACGTCGCGACCGGCAATCCGGTGGCCAGAAACAGCGTCGTGTGCCAGTTGTCGAGCAGCGCACCACCCGCTTCCACCACGCGGTGAATCTGATAGCCCGTGTTGTACATCGCCATGAGGATGCACGGAAACAGCGAGATGGCGACCAGCAGCATCACGCGCTTCATGTCGATGCCGTCGCGCACATGCGGCCCGTCCTTCGTGCGCGTGCGCGGCGTGAAGGCAAACGTCTCCATGCCGTCGTAGAACGGATAGAGCAGCTCGAACTTCGCGCCGGGTGCGACGTGCGGGGCAATGCCGTCAAACAGTTTTCGTATCGCGCGCATCTAGAGCTCCGAGGCGATCTGGTCCAGCACGCGGCGGAGCGCCGTGCCGTATTCGTACTTGCCCGGGCACACGAACGAGCAGAGCGCGAGGTCTTCCTCGTCCAGCTCGAGTGCCCCCAACTGTTCCGCCCACTCGGTGTCACCCACAGTGAGCGCGCGCAGCAGGTGTGTGGGCATCAGGTCCATTGGCATCACGCGCTCGAACACGCCAATGGGCACCATGGCGCGGCGGCCGCCGTGCGTGCGCGTATCGAACGCCGTCTCCCGACGCTTGGCCCACGTGGCCAGGAACACCGGCAGGAACGTGTACGAGCTGGACATGGGAAGCGTCCAGCCCATGAAATCGCTCCGGCTGGACTCGGGAATGACACTGATCTGCTGATGGTAGCGGCCCAGATAACCCGTCACTTCATCCGTGACTTGGCGGCCCGACAACACGGAGCCGCTGATGACACGCGCGGCGTCGCTGCCGACAGGCACCGTGAGTTCGTTGGCGATCAGGTCGGACACACGAGCGCCCAGCGTGGTGCGCAGCAGGCGCGGCTGCTTGACCAGCGGCCCGCCGAGCGCGACGACGTGCGACGCGTCAAGATGTCCCGTGCGCAGCAGCGTACCCAAGCGGATCACATCCTGCGCGCCCAGGTGCCACGCCGTGCGGCCGCGCGACACGGGCGCGAGCACGTGCATATGGTAGCCCACCGTGCCGGCGGGATGCTTGCCCGAGAAGTCGGCCGTGGTCACCCCGGCGACCCCGTCTCCAAGCCGCGAACCGGCGCGTCGACAAACGAACAACGGCGCCTCGCAGAGGCTGCGAAGCGCCGAAAGCCCGCGGGCGAAGTCGTCCGCCCCGTCCGCCACGATGACTTCGACGTCGGGGGCGAGCGGGTTACTGTCCATGGCGGTGACGAACAGCGCCTGCGGTGTGGCGTCGGGGAGCGGCACGTGGCTGAACGGACGCGTTCGCAGCGCGGTCCACAGGCCGCTTTCCAGGAGCAGGGCCCGAACGGCGGCCCCGTCGGTGCCGGCGCTGGCGCTCCAGCTGGCGAAGGGCGACGCCGAGCCGTCTGGCGGCGAACCACCAGGCGCATCCGCCTCGATTTCGACCGACAACACCACGCGCCGGTCACCTCGCGTCACCGCGGTGACGCGACCCGCAATCGGCGACACGATGCGAATGGCCTCGTGCTTGCGATCCTGGTACACGGGTTGGCCGGGCCGCACCGCATCGCCCACCTGCACGAGCAGGCGCGGGCGGAGACTCGGTGTATCAGCCGGCAGAAGAGCGACCCGGGTCGCAGCGCGCGCAGTCGCGATGGATTGCGTTGGCGCGCCAGCGATCGGCAGGTCAAGCCCTTTGGTTACTGAGTGGGCGGACATGTTGGAGCAATATGAGTGGCGGGATAGTGTCAAACCGCAACACCGTCTGGTCAACCTATTCGGATGACAGCCTCCGCGCACCATCCGCCAGGCGATCGGCGGGGCGGACCGCCGGACGGCGGCCCCCCCAGCGCGGCCCGCTTCGGTTCAGTTCACCACGCTGAAGCCGACGTGCGCCTTGGTGCGATCCCAGAGGATGGCGAGCTGGCCCCCCTGGCCGGCACTCGCCAGTGTGATCTCCATCTGCTCCACCACGGCCGGCGTTCGCTCCACCGTGAGCGGGATGCGCACCAGGTCCTGCTTCGCATCGTACGCGGTGCCCCACTGGCCGGTCTGCTTGTTCACGATGAGCTGCCACTTGCCGCCTTCGTCGAGCAGGGTCCACAACGTGTACGTGCCGGCAGGCACCGTGGCCGAGCCGAACTTGAGCGCCTTGCTGGTGGTGAAGTGCGTCGCTTCGTTGGCGCCGGTGCGCCAGACATTGCCCCACTTCTCCAGTCCGCCAAACACCTCTCGGCCGCGCTTGGAGGGGCGGCCGTAGTTCACGGACAGGCTGGCGCCGGCAATCGTGGTCTTTACGGAATCGCGCGGCGAGGCCGGCGCCTGGGCGCGGGCATCCTCGGCGGGGGCGAGCAGGGCCGCGAGTGCAAGCGCGGAGGCGGAGCGACGGACAGTCTGGATGATCGACATGGGCGGCTGGATCGGAGAGCTATAGATTGAGACGGAGATCAGTCAGCGGGTCTTGCGCCAAGCGACTCCCCGTCGCCTGACCGACCCTCGTGAAAGTACACCCGCATACCCGCGGTTCCAGCTGCAGGTTCATTCTCAGGTCTCTCCCCCGCACGCGCCCGATCCCATGCCCGCTGCCCTCCGTTTCCGCCCGTTCTCGGCGGTTGCGTCTCTTTGTGTGCTCGCGCTCCACGCCACCGGCGCGCAGACGCCCGGCCTCCCGACCTCGACCGCGGTCAGCCCCGACGCTGGACCGGGGTGGATGCGATATCCGGCCATCTCGCCAGACGGTCAGACCATCGCCTTCACCTACCGCGGCGACCTGTATCGCGTTTCGCGAACTGGGGGGCAGGCCACCCAGCTCACGCAGCACGCGGCGCAGGACATGATGCCGGTGTGGAGCCCCGATGGGCAGCAGCTGGCGTTCGCCAGCGATCGCCACGGCAACTTTGACGTCTACCTGATGTCCGCCACTGGCGGCGCGGCACGTCGGCTCACCGTCCACTCGGCGGCGGAATATCCGTACAGCTTCACGCCGGACGGTGGCACGGTGCTGTTTGGCGCGGCCCGCATGGATGCCGCGGGCAACCGACAGTATCCCACGGGATCGCAGCCGGAGCTCTACCGCGTGTCCACGTCGGGCGGCCGACCACTCCAGATTCTCACGACACCCGCCGAGGACGCGCGGTACACGCGCGATGGCCAGCTGCTGGTGTACCATGACAAAAAGGGCGGAGAGAATCCCTGGAGGAAGCACCACACGTCGGCAATCGCACGCGATCTGTGGGTAATGGACACCCGAGACGGCACGCACCGTCAGCTCACCACCTTCGCCGGCGAAGACCGCTCGCCCGTGCTGGTGGACAACGATCGCACGGTGGCTTTCCTCAGTGAGGCGAGCGGGACGTTCAACGTGCACCGCATGCCGGTGGCCGGCGGCGCCCCGGAGCAGCTCACCACGTTTCGCGGGCTGCCGGTGCGCTTCCTGAGCGCCGCCAACGACGGCACGCTCAGCTTTGGGCACGACGGCCAGCTGTACACCATGGTGATGGGTGGCGCGCCAACGCGGGTGCCTGTTTCCATCGCCACCGACACCAAAGCCAACGCTGAACAGGTGCTCGCCGTGACTGGCGGCGCGAGCGAGCTGGTGGTCTCACCCAACGGCAAGGAAGTCGCCTTCCTCTTTCGCGGTGACGTGTTCGTCGCGAGCGTCGAGGGAGGCGTGACCAAGCAGATCACGCGCACCCCGGAGAACGAAACGGGTGTGGAGTTCTCGCCAGACGGCCGCTCACTCGCGTACGCCTCGGAGCGCGGCGGGCGCTGGGCTATCTATGAGGCGCGCCGCACGCGCACGACGGAGCCGTATTTCTACGCATCCACGCTCGTAGCGGAAACGCCGCGCGTGGCGAACGCGAACCAGAACTACCAGCCCAAATATTCGCCTGACGGCCGAGAGCTCGCGTTCATTGAGAACCAGAACACGCTGCGCGTGCTCACCCTCGCCTCCGGTGCCGTGCGCACGCTGCTCGACAACAGCAGCATCAATGCCAACAGTCCAAATCATCGCTTCGCGTGGAGTCCCGACGGCCGGTGGATGCTGTTCAACCTGTCCACGCCGGGTATCGCGCCCGGGGAGGTGGGTCTCGTGCCCACCGACGGACGCGGCCCGGTGCGCAACCTCACGCAGAGCGGTTTTGGCGACTCGCGCGGCAGTTGGATTCTGGGCGGCGCAGGCATGCTGTGGTTCAGCAATCGCGACGGCCTGCGTGCGGCCGCGCAGTCGGGCGGCGCGCAGCAGGATGTGTACGGCATGTTCTTCACCAAGGACGCCTGGGACCGCTACCGCCTGACCAAGGAGGAGCTCGCGCTGGCGAAGGAAGAGGAGGCGCGCAGTCGTCCAAAGGCGGACACCGCCAAGGCGCGTGCAGACACCACGGTGAAGGCAGCCGAGCCGGTGGCGCTCGACCTCGACGAGCTGGAGACGCGACGCGCCCGCCTCACCATTCACTCGTCGTCGCTCGGCGACGCGCTCGTGAGCAAGGACGGCGAAATGCTCTACTATCTCGCGCGCTTTGAGCGCGGGCTCAACCTCTGGTCCACCAACCTGCGCACCCGCGAAACCAAGCAGGTGCTCGCGCTCAATGCGAACAGCGGCAGCATGCAGTGGGACAAGGAGCAGAAGGTCATTTTCCTGCTGAGCAATGGTGCCATCTCGAAGATCGACCCGGCCACCGCGAAGCGTGACGTGGTGCCGCTCTCCGGTGAGCTGATCGTGAACCGGGATGCGGAGCGCGAGGCGATGTTTGACCAGGTGTGGCGTCGGACGCGCGACACGTATTACACGCGTGGGTATCACGGCATCGATTGGATGGCGATCCGACCGATGTACGCCAAATACCTGCCGCACATCGGCACCGACTACGAGTTCGCGGAGATGCTGGCCGAAATGCTTGGTGAGCTCAACGTGAGCCACAGCGGCGCGACGTTCAACGCGTCCGAGCCCACCGACGACGCGACCGCGGCCCTCGGCGCATTGCTCGACCCGGCGTACGACGGCATCGGCGCCCGCATCGTGGAGGTGCTCCGTGGCGGACCGCTCGACAAGGCGGGGCTCACCATTGCGCCGGGTACGCTCATCATTGCCGTGGACGGCGACACGATCGCGCCCACTACCGACCTTGCATCGCTGCTCAACCGCAAGGCGGAGCGCACCGTACTGCTCGCGCTGCGCGACGGCACCCGATCATACGACGTGACCACCAAGCCGATCACGCAGGCTGAAGAAGGGCGGCTGCTGTACGCCCGCTGGGTGCGCCGCAACCGGGACGAGGTCGAGCGTGCGAGCGACGGCGACTTCGGCTATGTGCACATTCCCGGCATGAACGACGGCGCCTACCGAAACGTGTTCGAGGATGTGATGGGGCGGTACGCGTCCCGCAAGGGCCTGGTGGTGGACACGCGCTTCAACGGAGGCGGTGATCTGGTGGCTGACCTCGCCATGTTCCTGAGCGGTACGAAGTTCTTCGACTATACCACCGATACGCGCAGCGACGGCTTCGAGCCGAATTTTCGTTGGACCAAGCCGAGCGTCGCGCTGGCCAACGAGGCGAACTACAGCGATGGGCACTGCTTCGCCTACGCGTACAAGGACCTGCAGATCGGGCCGTTGGTGGGCATGCCCACGCCGGGTACGTGCACATTCGCTGGCTGGGCATCATTGCCCAATGGTGTGCGGTGGGGTGTACCGGGATTGGGCGTGAAGGACGCGCGCACGGGCGCGTATCTGGAAAATCTCCAGACGGAGCCGAACATCATGGTGCGCAACGAGTATCCGTTGGTGAGCACGGGCCGCGACCAGCAGCTCGAAGCGGCCATTGTCGCGCTGCGGGCGATCGTCCCGCGCTAGCTAGATTTTGTGATCCCCTTGCAAGGAACCTGCATGTTGCTACGACCCCTGTTGCTTCGACACATTCGGACGGCCTCGGCTGTCACGCTGCTGCTCGGCCCCGCGCTTATGGCCCTCACTGGCGCGCCGCTGCAGGCGCAGCAGCGTGGCGGCGGCGGATTCCGTGGCAGCACCACCATCAAGCCCGGCGAGGCCTGCCCCGCCGGCACCACCGAAATCCGCCCGCAAACCTGCATGGCGCCCGAGGGTGAGACGCCGAGCATTCTGGACTATCGGCCGCGGAACACGCTGGTGGCGCCCACGCACATGGTGATGAGCGCCAAATACCCGGTGGTGGACTTTCACGGGCATCCGCAGGGCAACCTCGGCTCCGAGGAAGCGATTGCCAAGATGGGGCGCGAGATGGACACGCTGAACGTGCGGCTCATGATCGCCGCCGACAACATGTCCGGTGAGCGACTGGTACGCGCGATGGGCGTGATCAACGCGTCGCCCAGCATGAAGAATCGCGTGCGCGTGCTGGCGGGGATCAACTTCTCCGGTGCGGGCTCTCCCGGCTGGGCGGAGAAGGCCGTGAAGCAGTTGGAGGCCGATGTCGCGGCTGGCGCTGTGGGCGTGGGCGAGATCCCCAAGAGCCTGGGGCTGACGAACAAAAAAGCTGACGGGTCACGGCTGCACATCGACGATCCCGTGCTTGACCCCATCTGGGCCGCGTGCGCGCGGCTCAACCTGCCGGTGTTCATTCACACCGGTGACCCGCAGGAGTTCTGGAAGCCCATTGACTACGAGAATGAGCGCTGGCTCGAGCTCTCGCTCTTTCCGGGCCGTCGCTACGGCGACGAGTTCCCGAGCTTCGAGCAATTGGTGATCGAGCGCAACAACCTTTTCCGCAAGCACCGGAACACCAAGTTCGTGACGGCCCACCTGGGCTGGCACGCCAGTGAGCTGGGCGTGCTCGCCGCGCTGTTCGACGAGAATCCCAACCTGTACAGCGAAGTGGGCGCCGTGCTGTACGACATCGGACGCCAGCCGCGCGCCGCGCGCGACTTCTTCGTCAAGTATCAGGATCGCATCCTCTTTGGCAAAGACTCGTACCAGCCGGTTGAGTATCCCTACTACTGGCGCGTGTTCGAGACCGACGACGACTACTTCGACTACTACCGGGACTATCACGCGTTCTGGAAGCTCTACGGGATCGACCTGCCCGACGAGGTGCTGAAGAAGGTGTACTACAAAAACGCGCTGTCGCTGATGCCCCGCGCTCCGCAGACGGGCTGGCCGCAGTAGGGTCGCTCGCAGCGGGACGACCGGCAGCAACGCGACAGCCCCGCGAAACCAACTCGCGCACGGCCCGTAGGGAGATTCGAGTCACACCGGATCAAACCCTGCGGGCCGTTTTGTTGTCCTACGGGTGTCCAGCGGCTTTCTGTGCCGTATTCTGCCTACCGGTCCCCCTCCCCGCCCATGCGACACATCACGCTGGCGCTGCGCATGCTGCGCAAGACGCCGTTCGTCACCGCCGTTGCCATCGCCTCACTGGCACTTGGCATCGGAGCGAACGCCGCGATCTTCTCGCTGTTCGACCAGATGCTGCTGCGGCCGCTGCCCGTGCCCAACCCGCTGGAGCTGGTGAACGTGTCGGCGCCTGGTCCCATGCCAGGCAGCACGTCGTGCAGTCAGGCCGGTGATTGTGATGTGATCTTCAGCTACCCCATGTTCCGTGATCTCCAGCGCGAGCAGCAGGCGTTCATCGGCATGGCTGGCCACGTGGGCTTTGGTGCCAACCTGTCCGTGCGCAACGAGCCGCTCACAGGCTCGGGCCTGTTCGTGACTGGCTCGTACTTCCCCGTATTGCAGCTCCAGCCGGCCGTGGGCCGCCTGTTCATGCCGAGCGATGACGAAGTGGTCGGCGCGAACTTCGTCACCGTGCTGAGCTACGATTTCTGGATGGAGCGATATGGCGGTGACCCCACCATCATCGGTGAAAACATCACCGTAAATGGCAAGCCGCTCACCATCATTGGCGTGGCCCCGCAAGGCTTCGACGGTACGACACTCGGCGTGCTGCCCACGGTGTACGTACCGATTTCCATGCGCGGCGAGATCGACAGCGGTTGGCAACAGTTCGACAACCGCCGCGCCTACTGGATGTACGTGTTCGCGCGCCGCAAACCGGGCGTGAGCATTGAGCAGGCCACCACGGCCATGAACACGCTCTACTCGCCGATCATCAGCGATGTCGAGGCGCCACTGCAGGAGGGCATGAGCGACGCCACCATGCAGCTGTTCAAGGCCAAGCGCATCATCCTCGAGCCGGGCCAGCGTGGGCAGAGCAGTATACACGAAGAAGCGAAGACGCCGCTGCGCCTGCTGTTCGGCATCACCGGTGTCGTGTTGCTGATTGCCTGCGCGAACATCGCCAATCTGCTGCTCGCCCGCGGCGCGAACCGGGCCACTGAAATGGGAGTGCGCCTCGCCCTCGGCGCCAGTCGTCGGCAGCTGCTCACGCAGCTGCTCACCGAATCGGTGGTCTTGGCCCTGATGGGTGGAGTGGCAAGCCTGCTGGTGGCGTGGTGGACGCTCAAGGGCATCTCGTCCCTGCTGCCTCCCGAGGCATCGGAATCGCTCCAGTTTCAGCTGCAGCCGTCGGTCATTCTCTTCGCCGCCGTGGTCGCCGTCACCACCGGCATCATTTTCGGACTGTTTCCGGCGCTGCACAGCACGCGGGCCGATCTCATCAGCAGCATTCGCGCGGGCGCCGGCCACATGACCGGCAGTCGCTCCGCCTCGCGATTCCGGAGCGCGCTCGTGACCGTGCAGGTCGCGCTGTCCATGGCGCTGCTCGTATCGGCCGGACTCTTTCTCAAGAGCCTGAACAACGTGAGCAAGGTGGACATCGGGTCGTCGGTGGACAACGTGGTCACGTTCTACATCTCGCCCGACCGCAACGGATACGACAGCACGCGCGCCGGCGTCTTTCTGCGACGAGTGGAGGAGGAGCTGGCGGCCATTCCCGGCGTCACCGGCGTGACGTCCGCGCTGGTACCGTTGCTCGCGGGCAACAATTGGGGCACCGATGTGCGCGTGCAGGGCTTCGAGTCCGGCCCGGACATCGACTCGAATGCAAGACTCAACATGGTAGGGGCGGGCTATCTCAAGACGCTCGGCATGACCATGCTGGCGGGCCGCGAGTTCACCACCTCCGACGTGATGGGGTCCACGTCAGTGGCCATCGTGAACGAGGCCTTCGCGCGCAAGTTCAATCTGGGCACCGACGTGGTGGGTAAGTACATGTCCAACGGTGGCCGCAGCGATTCGCTCACCACGCTCATCGTCGGGTTCATGAAGGACGCGGCGTACAGCGACGTGAAGGACACGGTGCCACCGCTCTTCTTCACGCCGTGGCAGCAGCGCGCGTCTACCGGCGACCTGCACTACTACGTGCGCACGTCGCTCCCCACGGCGCAGATCTTGGCCGCCATTCCGCCGGTCCTCAAGACGCTCGATCCGGCACTGCCGGTGGAAGGCCTCAAGACCATGCCGCAACAGATCAAGGAGAACGTCTTCCTCGATCGCATGATCAGCATCCTGTCCGCCTCGTTCGCGCTGCTGGCCACCCTGCTGGCGGGCGTCGGACTGTACGGCGTACTCGCCTACACCGTCGCCCAGCGCACCCGTGAAATCGGCGTGCGCATGGCGCTCGGCGCCAGCGGCGCGAACGTCTCGGGACTCATCCTCCGCCAGGTGGGATGGATGACGCTCATCGGTGGCACCATTGGTGTCGCCGCTGCGTACGGACTCGGCAAGGCCGCCCAGTCGCTGCTGTACGGACTGGAAGGGCACGACCCGATCGTGTTCGCGCTCGCTGTGCTCCTCCTCGCCGCTATCGCCCTGACTGCAGGCTACATCCCTGCGCGTCGGGCCGCTGGTATTGATCCCATGCACGCACTCCGCCACGACTGACACCGCTGATGGATATCGTTCGCACACCAAAGAAGTCCAAGAGCAAGCCGATCATGATCGCGGGCGGCATCGCGCTCGTGGCCGTCACCACCTTTCTCCTCAACGGGCTGTCGCCGGCGGCGCCCACCGTGGAGCGGGCTGCCGTGCTCATTGACTCGGTGCGACAGGGCGATGTGGTGCGTGAAGTGCGCGGGCCCGGCACTCTCGTACCGGAGCAGATCGTGTGGATCACCGCGCAAGCCTCGGCACGCGTGGAACGGCTCATGTCGGAAGCCGGACAGCAGGTGGAAGCGAATGCGGTGCTGCTCGAACTCTCCAACCCCGACCTGCAGATCCAGACCATGCAGGCGGAGCAGCAGGTGCGGCAGGCGGAAATCGACTTGCTCAACCTCAAGACCAACCTGCGCAGCGGCATTCTCACGCAGGAAGGCGTGGTGGCCACCACACACACGCAGTACGTGAATGCACAGCAGGAAAGCCAGGCCGCCGACTCGCTGAACAAGCTGCAGCTCATTTCCACGTTCGATGCGCGCAACCGCAAGGCGTCGGCCGACGAAATGACCACGCGCTATCGCATTGAACAGGAACGCCTCGCTCTCATGAAGGCCGCCATTGATTCGCAGATTGCCGTGCAGGCCGCGCAGGTGGTGCAGCTCGACGCCATTGCCGCCAACCAGCGTGCGCGCCTGCGGTCACTCTCGGTGAAGGCGCCCGAGGCGGGTGTGCTGCAGGATCTCACGCTGCAGGCCGGGCAGTGGGTGCCCGAGGGTACCACGCTCGCCAAAGTGGTGCAGCCCGGCAAACTCAAAGCCGTGTTGCGCATTCCGGAGTCGCAGGCCAAGGACGTGATCATCGGGCAGTCGGCCACCATCGACACGCGCAACGGCATCGTACAGGGGCGCGTGGTGCGCAAGGATCCGTCGGCGCAGGGCGGCAGCGTGACGATTGACGTCGCACTGCAGGGCGAGTTGCCAGCCGGCGCAGTGCCCGACCTCAGCGTCGACGGCACCATCCAGATTGAACGGCTTGACAACGTGATCTACAGCGGCCGCCCCGCCATGACGGGCGGAACGGGCCAGGTCAGTCTCTTCAAGGTGAACGAGAGCGGAGACGAGGCCGTGCGTGTGCAGGTGGAACTCGGTCGCAGCTCCGTGAACACCATCGAGATCGTGCGGGGGCTGCAGCCCGGTGATCGCATCATCCTCTCGGACATGTCGGCGTACAGCAACACCGACCGCGTTCGCATTCGTTAGCTGGCCACCTCGCCGCCCCAGTCGCCCCCCGTCGCCCCAAGTCGCGTTCCACTTTCAACCCGGACTTCACACCATGTCATCCTCGGACACGCCGCTCATCCACATGAAGGGCATCAAGAAAATCTTCCACACCGACGAGGTGGAGACGCACGCGCTCGCCGATGTGCACTTTGACATCGCGCGCGGTGAGTATGTGGCCATCTCCGGTCCGTCTGGCTGCGGCAAGACCACGCTGCTCTCCATCCTCGGCCTGCTCGATGCGCCGTCGGCCGGTGAGTACTTCATTGACGGACAGCCGGTCGCCAATCTGGCGCCCATGGACCGGGCCCGCGTCCGAAATCAGCAAATCGGGTTCATCTTCCAGGCCTTCAACCTGATCGGCGATCTCACGGTGTTCGAGAACGTGGAGCTGCCGCTTACCTACCGCGACATGCCGGCGGCCGAGCGTCGGGAACGGGTGAACGCCGCACTCGAGCGCGTGGGCATGTCGCACCGCGCCAAGCATTTTCCGGCCCAGCTTTCCGGCGGTCAGCAGCAGCGTGTTGCGGTGGCGCGTGCCGTCGCCGGCGATCCGGCGATCTTGCTGGCCGACGAGCCCACAGGCAACCTGGACTCCAAAAACGGTGAAGCCGTGATGGGGCTGCTCCAGGAGCTCCACCAGAACGGGGCCACCATCTGCATGGTCACCCACGATGCGCGCTACGCACAGCACGCCGACCGCGAAGTGCATCTGTTCGACGGCCGCGTGGCCAGCGCGGCGGATCTGGCGGCGGTGTAGTACGCCGGCCGGTTGCGGGTTGGGTTTGGTGTTGGGCCACAGCGCCGGGGGTCACTCACGCGGCGCCAACTGTCGCTGCGCGACTGACGCGCCGGTGAGCGACCCCCGGCGCTGTGGCCGCGACCGGTGGTGCGGCACCAGGCGGGAGGCGGCAAAGCGGCGGTGTGGCGCCGAGCGGGGGGGGCGGACAGTCTCCTTGGGGTCCGGGTGTTGGGGCGGTTGAAGGACCCTGAACGAAGTTGCGCTCGCCCG
>JBBSPE010000046.1:0-26179 GCA_038259155.1 Gemmatimonadales bacterium | reverse complement strand
TTGACGGCCGGCCGCGGCGTAACCCCGCTGGGGCCGTCGTTGTCCTGAGCCGGCTCGTGGCGATCGCCAGAACCGGAATCCCGTTTTAACGGGCGGTGATCAGGAGACCACTTGCCCAGTACGAGCCGGCTAAGGGACTGTGATTAGACAATGGATCACCTCCTGTGTTCTGGGTTGGACAACGGGCGGAAAAGGCGCGGCACGTGGCGACCGCTTCTCGTCAGGTGACGCCCTTGAGTTCACGCTATAACACGGTCGGCTTTCGGGCAACCCTCAATTTTGCGGCCCAATTGTGATAGCGTAGAGGGTGTTGGTTCCCTCCTCACGTTCCAGGCCGGATCTCGCCCATGATACGCTTCGCTTTCCGCACGACGACCGGCCTCGCGGCGATCGTTGCGCTTCCCCCGCTGCTCGCCGCGCAGGCGGCCCGCAACACCGGCGCCCCGCGCGCCATGCAGCTCGCCGACTGGTACAAGGTCACCAGTCTCTCGCAGCCAGCCATGTCGCCAGACGGGCGGCAGGTCGCCTTCACCGTCACCACGGTCCGCGAGTCCGAGAACAAACGTCACCAGGAGGTGTGGGTGGTGCCCACCGCGGGCGGCGACCCGGTGCGCTACACTGCGCCGTCCACCGAAAGCTCCAGTCCCCGGTGGACGCCGGACGGCAAGTATCTCCAGTTCTCGTCCAATCGGCCCGGTGGCAAGGGCAGCACCTGGACCTTGCGCATGGACGCCCCCAGCGGCGAGGCCGTGCAGCTCGAAACGGTGCCCTCCGGCTCCATGCCGCGCGACGGCGCCTTCGCGATCTTTACCGGTCCACCGGCAGGTGATACGGCGCCCACGCGCGGCCCCGATCCCTACGGCCGCATGGAGGCGCCGGCCCGCCCACCGTTTGGCGCGCTGACGCGACCGGCGGACCCGTCGCGCTTTGACGGGCGGCAGTACGTGGAGATGCCCATCAAGCGCAACGGTGCCGGATACATCGCCAATCCCCGCGAGGAGCGCGCCATCCGCACGCAGCAGCTGTGGCGGCAGAACATGGGCGACACCGCGCGCACCATGCTCACGCGCACCGTGTATTCGCATCGGAGCCCAGTGGTGTCGCCGGACGGCAAGCTGATCGCGTTCGTGGCCGACCACGCGCTGCGCTCTGATTCCGTGGTGCAGGCGGAACAGGATTCGCTCCGCGACCTCCCGTTCTCCATGGAGCGCGATGCCGAAGTCCGCAACGATGCGGACGTCTACGTTGTCCCGGTGGCGGGCGGCACGCCCAAGAAGGTCGCCACCTGGATTGGTGGCGAATCGCAGATCACGTGGTCGCCGGACAGCCGCCGACTCGCCTTTGTCGGAAGTGCCGGCCGTACGGAATCGGCGCGACTGTACGTGGTGGACGCCAGCGGCGGCATGCCCACCAACGTGCTCGGTGACTTCCAGTACGAGCCTGACGCCGTGGAGTGGCTGGCCACCGGTGCGCTGCAGTTTTCCGCCGCCGCGGGCGGTAGCGACGCGGTCTATCGCGCCGACATCACCGGCAAGACCGCGCCCACGCCGCTGGTCACTGGTCGCCGTCGCATCAACGGTGCGTCGTACGACGCCGCCGGACGCACGATGGCATACGTAACCACGAGCCTCGCCAAGCCCACGGAACTGTTTGTCGCCAACGCCGACGGCACCAGCGAGCGGCAGCTCACGCATTTCAACGACAAACTCAATGCCGAAGTGGCGTGGAGTGATGCCGAGCGCTTCACGTATCAGGGCATCGGTAACGTGGAAGTCGAAGGATGGCTCATGAAGCCGTATGGCTACGTGGCCGGCAAGAAGTATCCGCTCGTGCTGTACATCCACGGCGGTCCACACTCGGCGTACGGCGAAAACTGGTTTGACGAATTCCAGAATCTCGCCGCCACCGGCATGTGGGTGCTCTTCACCAACCCGCGCGGCTCGTCCGGCTATGGCGCGGAGTTCACGTATTCCACGCGCGGCCGATGGTTTGCCGAGGACTATGATGATCTCATGCGCGCCGTGGACATCGCATCCAAGCGTGCGGACGTTGACTCCACCCGCATGGGTGTCACCGGCGGCTCGTACGGTGGCGTCATGACCGCGTGGGTCACGGCCAAGACCAATCGCTTCAAGGCGGCACAAACGGACCGCATGATTTCCGATTGGTGGTCGTGGTACGGCTCGTCGGACGCGCAGGGACTCACGGAGTTCGAGTTCTACGGTACGCCGTGGGAGAACCCGGCCATGTATGACTCGCTGTCCCCCATTCGCTATCTCCCGAATGTGAAAACGCCCACGCTCATGGTGCAGTCGGAGGAAGACTTCCGGACGCCCATGACCGACGCCGAACAGTGGTTCCTCGGCCTCAAGAAGTACGGAGTGCCGGTGGAGTTTGTGCGCTACCCTCGCTCCAACCACGATCTCTCGCGCATGGGTGAGCCGTGGCTGCTGGTGGATCGTCTTGGACGGCTCCGTCAGTGGTTCGGCTACTGGCTGCAGGACAAGAAGCCGGTGGAAGCGCCCATGGTGCGGGCAGCCGGTTCGTCGTCAGGCAAGTAGGCGACGCTTCCAGGCCGCCTCGCAGCTGGCCACCACGTCCGCGACCGATGTGATCGCGGTGATGGTGGCCACGCTGCGGCCAGCCTGCCAGTAGTCCGCTTCGCCGCCGTGCTCGGACGATTTCTTGAGTTTGCGTAACGAACGCAGCGCGTAGAACGTGCGAATCCAGTGCTTGGTGCGGCGCCCGCGAAACATGGCGCGCGCCATCGGGCCTACGGTCGTGCCCAGTTTGTCCACGTATGGGGTCCGCAACACGGCCACCGGCACGCCCGTCAGCCGTTCGGTCAGGGCGATGTCCTCCTCGCCGGCCTGCACAATCGCCTGCTTGTAGCGCGCGTCGGCGGTGCACTCGTGCGTGGCGATGAGGCGCGTGCCCACCTGTACGCCGTCGTAACCCATGCCGAGCAGGTCGGCAAACGGCTCGGCGCTGCCCGCACCGCCCGCGGCCACCACCGGCAGCCCCAGATCTCCCACCGCGTCGAGCAGCGCATGCGCGGACAGTCGGCCGGTGTGCCCGCCGGCCCGATCGTTCACCCCAATCAGGCCGTGCACACCCCCGTCGCGTCCCTTGAGCGCCCATTTGCGCTCGGTGATGTCGTGGTAGACGATGCCGCCCGCGCTGGCGACGCGATCCACCACCCAGCGCGGATTGCCCAGCGACGTCACGAAAAAGCGCACGCCCTCCTCGAGCGCGATCTCCACCCAGCGCACCATGCGCTCGTGGTACGTCTTGGACGAGGCCTCAACAAGCGCATTGAGCCCCACCGGCGCCCCGTTGGCGAGGCGCACGATCTCCTGCACACCGGCGCGGAAGTCGCGGCCGTGCACGTACGTGAGCGAGATCGGCTGGATGATGCCAATGCCGCCCGCGGCCGACACCGCGCCCACCAACTCGGGATTGCTGCACGGATACATCGCGCCGCCAATGAACGGCACGCGGATTCTCGCGTCGCGCGTGAGGGGCGTTCTCGGCGCTCCGTCTGAGGGAGCGGCGACGGGCAACGCGTCGGTCGAATCGGGCATGAGGGACGGGTGCGGTGAGAGCAGATCAGTGCCATCCGGGAACGGCGAGCGGGTGCCACAGGCTTCCTTTCAGTGGCGACGCGCGCCAGTAAACGGGTTGCGCCCGCCAGCGACATCTGGGAGACTCCTACCAATGACGGTACTCGTAACGGGCGCCACCGGCTATATCGGGGGTAGGCTCACGTCGCGCCTTGTTGAGCGTGGGGTGCGCGTGCGCCTGCTCGTGCGCGATCCTCGCCGCCTGCGCGGCCGCTGGTGGGAAAATGACGTGGAGCTCGTGACGGGAGATCTCTTTGACTTCCCGTCGCTGGAGCGTGCGCTCGAAGGCGTGTCCGAGGCCTACTACCTCGTGCACTCCATGGCTGCCGGTCACGACTTCGAGGAGCGTGACCGCATCGCTGCGCGGAACTTCGTGCATGCGGGGCAGGGGCTGCGGCACTGCGTGTACCTGGGTGGGCTCGTGCCGCCGGCGACCGATGTGTCACGGCATCTGCAGAGTCGGGCGGATACCGGCGCCATTTTGCGCGACGGGCTCCCCGTCACGGAGTTCCGGGCCGGACCCATTGTAGGCTCCGGCTCCGCGTCGTTCGAGATGGTGCGCTACCTCACGGAACGCCTGCCGTTCATGCTCGCGCCGCGGTGGATCATCAACGAGGTCCAGCCGATCGCGGTGCGCGACGTGCTCACTTACCTGTTGGCAGCGCGCACGCGCGAGGCAATGGGCGTCGTGGACATCGGCGGCGCCGACCGGCTGAGCTTTCGCGAGATGTTGCGCGAGTACGGCGACATTCGCGGGCTTCGCCGAGTCATCGTGGCGGCACCACTGCTCGCGCCGTCGCTGGCGGCGCTGTGGATCGACAAGGTCACGCCCATTCCGCGCACGGTCGTGACCCCGCTCGTGGAGGGCATCGTGCATCCGGTCATCGCGGACACCAGCAAAGCTGAGGCGCTGTTCCCGGACATCGTGCCGATGGGCTACCGCACGGCCGTGGAACGCGCGCTCGCCCGCATGAGTGAGCGCGCCGTGGAATCGCGCTGGAGCGATGCGCTCGGGGCCGGTGAGTCGTACGAGTTGCTGGACCGTGAGGGCGTGCTCGAGGAGGCGCGGGCCACCTACGTGGAGGCCACCCCGGAGCAGGTGTTCCGGGCGTTCTGCAAGCTGGGCGGCGATCGCGGTTGGCTGGCCTGGAATTTTCTCTGGCGGATACGCGGATTTCTGGACCGACTGGTGGGTGGACCGGGGCTCCGACGCGGCCGGCGCGACCCGGAGCAGCTGCTCCCGGGCGAGGCCGTGGACTTTTGGCGTGTGGAACGCGTCGAGCCACCACGTCTGTTGCGGCTGCGGGCGGAGATGAGACTTCCGGGCAAGGCGTGGTTACAGTTCACGGCGGTTCCGGAAGGCAGCGGAACCCGCCTGCTGCAGACGGCGTTATTCGCCCCACGCGGTCTCTTTGGACTTCTCTATTGGTACGCGATGTATCCGGCCCACTTGTTCATTTTTGGCGACATGGTACGTGCGATTGCGCGGCTGGCAGTGTCAGAGCCATCGTCGGCGCTGCCGTCCGCCGGTGAGCGGGCGGCGTCGCGACGTGCGGCGGACGCGGTGGCCGAGCTTCCAGAGGTTCGTGCGTGAGCGGGGTGTCCAACAATCCGGCGCAGTTCGCCGTGTGGCTGCTGGTGGTGGTGCAGGTGGTCCTCTTCGCCGCGCTGGTGTGGCGACTGCTGCCAGGTCGCACCCGACGCCCGCCGGTGGCGCCGTCCGCCGCGCCGCGCGCTGACACCTCCGTGTCGGTGATCGTGGCCACGCTGAACGAGGCGGCACGCATTGGACCGTGCCTGGAGGGCCTCATGCGCCAGCCGGCGCCGCTCACGGAAATCCTCGTGGTGGATAGCCGCTCCACCGACGGCACGCGCGAGATCGTGGCCGCGGCGGCGGCGCGTGACCCGCGCGTGCGACTTCTCACGGACGATCCGCTGCCGCATGGCTGGGTGGGCAAGGTGTGGGCGCTCGAGACGGGGTTGCGTCACGCCCGGGGCGACTGGATGCTCGGCATCGACGCGGACACGGAGCCGCTGCCGGGACTTGTGCCCGCCGTGGTCGGGGCCGCCGAGAGTCTGGGCTACGACGTGGTCTCCTTTGCGCCCCAGTTCACCGGGCAGACCGATGCCGAGCGACTGGTGCAGCCGGCGATGCTGCTCACGCTGGTGTACCGGTGTGGCGCGGCGGGCGCGCAGGATCCGCCGCCCGATCGGGTGATGGCCAACGGGCAGTGTTTCCTGGCGCGGCGCAGCACACTCGAAGCGCACGGTGGGTACAGTTCCGCGCGTGGGTCATTCTGCGACGACGTTTCGCTGGCGCGGCATCTGGCGGCGCACGGTGCGCGCGTCGGGTTCCTGGACGGTTCGCGCGTCATTCGAGTGCGCGCCTACACGTCCCTCGCCGAGATGTGGCGCGAATGGGGGCGTTCGTTTGATCTCAAGGATGCGACGCCGCTCTGGCGACGCTGGTTTGATGTGGCGCTGGTGTGGAGCACGCAGGCGCTCCCGCTCCCGCTGCTGCTCGGACTGGGGGTCAGCGGGACGCTCGTGCCGATCGTGCGCGGCGGAACGCTGTCGGGCGTGCAGGCACTCGCGCTGGTGAACGGGGTTGCCCTGATCACGCGGCTGCTCATGCTCGTGGCGCTTCGTCATTCGTACGCCCAGCGCGGCTGGCCGTTCTGGCTCTCGTTCCTTTCCGACGTGCCGGCGGCGATTCGTCTCACATTGAGCACGGCGCGGCAGCCGCGTGCGTGGCGTGGACGCGCGTACGCGGAGTTCGAGCCGGCCACCTGACGGCGAGCGGCGCGTTCCCCGATCGGGCTTGACGGTGCCCCGCGGTTGTCGCCAGATGCGTTTCGCCGTGGTGGGAAATTTCGGTGTGTCGCGGGGTGCAACGAGCTGTGCAATTGACCACAATACACAGGTCGCACACGTGTTCCCCATTGGCGAACGTCCTCAGGACGTTGGCGCGTTGCTGCAATTCACCCCAACCCGACTCCCATGAAGCTCATCACGGCCATCATACGTCCCGAGCAGCTGCCGGACGTGAAACAGGCGCTGGTCCGCATCGGCGTCACCGGCATGACGCTCTCCCGCGTGAGTGGGCACGGCGGCGAGCGCGACGTGGTGCAGCAGTACCGGGGAGAGAGTGTCGTGGTGGAGTTTCACGAGAAGGTTCGCATCGAGATGGCCTGTTCCGATCCGTATGTCGAGCCATGCATCCAGGCAGTTCTGGCCGCGGCGCGCACCGGCAACGTGGGAGACGGCAAGATTTTCGTGCAGCCGCTCGAGCAGGTGGTGCGCATTCGCACGGGCGAGCGGGATGGTGACGCATTGACGCCAATCACGCCTGCGGCCGTCACCGGCACCCGGGGAGGTCGTTGACGCATGGAGCCAACCACACTTTCCACGGGTGACACCGCCTGGGTGCTCATGAGCGCCGCGCTGGTGCTCGTCATGGTGCCGGGACTCGCTTTTTTCTACGGCGGATTGGTCCGCGGCAAGAGCACTCTCAACACCATGCTCATGTGCGTGGGTGCGCTGGCGATCGTCACGGTCCAATGGGTCGTATTCGGCTACTCGCTGGCGTTCGGTGAGGGATCCCGCTGGCTGGGCGATCTGTCCTACGCCGGCCTGCGCGGCGTGGGCGCTGCGGGAGGGCCGTACGCTCCCGCCATTCCGCACGTGCTGTTCACCGCCTTTCAGGGCATGTTCGCGGGCATCACCGTGGCGCTCTTCTCGGGCGCTGTGGTGGAGCGCATGCGATTCAGCGCGTACTTGGTGTTTGGCGTGCTGTGGTCCACGCTCGTCTATGATCCGCTGGCCCACTGGGTGTGGGGTGAGGGCGGCTGGCTGCGCGAGCTGGGCGCGCTGGACTTCGCCGGTGGCACCGTGGTGCACATCAGCGCCGGCATCACGGCGCTCGTGCTCGCGCACCAGCTCGGCCCGCGTCGTGATTTCAAGCGCATTGTGACGCTGCCCCACAACGTGCCGTTCACGCTGCTCGGAGCCGGCCTGCTGTGGTTCGGCTGGTTTGGCTTCAACGCCGGCTCGGCGCTGGCGGCCGATGGCGTGGCGGCCAACGCGCTGCTCACCACGCACGCAGGCGCAGCGGCCGGAGTGGTCGCGTGGTTGATCGCCGAAATCATGAGGTCGGGTCGGGCCACGGCGGTTGGCGCGGCAACCGGGGCAGTGGTGGGACTCGTGGCAATCACCCCTGCCGCAGGCTTCGTCACGCCGCTCGGCGCGCTGGCCATTGGCGCGCTGTCGGCGCCGTTGTCGTTCCTCGCGCTGAACTACCGCGCAAAGACGTCCGTGGACGACACGCTCGACGTCTTCGCCTGCCATGGCGTGGCCGGCATTTCCGGCGCGTTGCTCACCGGTGTCTTCGCCACGACCAGCGTGAATGCGGCGGGCGCCGATGGACTGCTGGCCGGCAACGCACGGCTGCTCGGCGTGCAGGCGGTCGCGGTGCTCGCCACGGCGGTGTTTGCTGCCGGCGCCTCGGTGGTGCTGCTGCGTCTCGTGCGCCTCGTGATGCCCGTCCGCATCGCGGTGGAGGCGGAGGTCCTGGGCGTGGACATCAGCGAGCATGGTGAGGAAGCGTACCACGACAACGATCTCAGTGATTTCACCGGCCAGTACACAGCACTCGGTGGGCCCGTTGTGGTGTCCTTCGGTGAGACGCGACCCAAGCCCGCAATGTGACGGCGGCAATCTGCCACACGACAAAGCCCCCGGCCGCGAGGTCGGGGGCTTTATGCTGCAGGCGCGTGTGGTGCCAGAATCGCGCGGTGAGATCGCGCGGCGCTACTCGGGCTGACCGCCCTGCTTGCTCTGGAACCAGGTGAGTGGAATCGTGAACAGCGGCGAGAGCATGAGCCCGAGAAGCAAGTTGATCCAGGTCAGCGCCATGAAGTATGCCGACATGCCGAGGGATGCCCAGATCGTGCCGAAGGTTCCTGCGTCTTCCACGCGCGCGCTCCGAATCTGATGTCGGGGGCAATCACGCCAGTGATTCCGCCCCGGTGTGGGAAGGGGCCGCGCTGAGCACGGCAACGAGGAAATGCTAATCCGTGGCGCAGGGCGCCGTCAAGCGGAAAACCCGCGGGCAAAGTCGGGAACGGCGCGCTCACCTGATAGTTTTGCCGTTATGGCTACGCCATTTCCTGCACCTCGCATCGCCCACGCCATTTCGCAGGCCATCGCGTCACTGCCCGCAGACGCCCAACCGCTGCTGCTGGCCGTATCCGGCGGACGCGACTCGATGGCGCTGCTGCACGCCATGCACGACTGGGCTCGGTCTCGCATCGCCGCCGTGGCCACGTTCGACCACGCCACCGGACCCCATGCACGTTCGGCCACGGCGCTCGTGTGCCGCACGGCCGGCGAGCTGGGGCTGCCGGTGGTAACCGAGCGCGCCCGGCACGCGGGCCGCTCCGAGGCGGAATGGCGCGCGGCGCGCTGGACCTTTCTCAATCGCCACGCGAACGCGCTCGGGGCGCGGGTGGCCACGGCGCACACGCGCGACGACCAGCTGGAGACCGTGGTGCAACGGGTGCTGCGGGGGGCCGGGGCTCGCGGTCTGGCGGCGCTGGCCGCTGACGGTCCGGTGGTTCGTCCCTGGCTGGCGGTGACGCGGGCCGACGTCGCTCGATGGGCCGAGGCGCACGGGGTGCGCTGGCTCGACGATCCGTCCAATACTGACCGGCGCCACCAGCGGGTACGCGTGCGACACGATCTGCTGCCGGCCATCGCGCGGGTGGACCCCGGCTTCACGGGCCACATGCTGGCGCTCGGCGAGCGCGCGGCGACGTGGCGTCGCGATGTGGAGCTGCTGGTGGACGCGGTGCTACAAGACGCCCCGCTCACCGAGTGTGGGCCGGGCATCTGGCAGTTTCCGTACGCGGGCATCGCGCGGTGGCCCGCCACCTCGCTGGCGGTGCTCTGGCCAGCGCTGCTGGCGCGCTGCGGGATCACGCTCACCGGCGAGGGAACGGAGCGGCTGGTTCGGTTTACCATCGGGGCGTCGCGCGCGGGGGAACTGCAGTTGCCCGGTGGGGTGGCGGTGGTTCGTCGGCGTGCGATTCTGGAAATCCGCTCGGGCACGGCGGTGCGTCGCGAACTGGCCGCACGGGTGGCGTCACGCCGAGAGGTATCGGTCGGGTCGTCAATTCGGTGGCCAGGCTGGCGGATCGAACCCGTCGCGTGGGACGGATTGGGCGAGGGCCGCTCGCCCGATCTGGCGGCCTTCCCCGCCTCCGGGGCGGTGGTGGTGCGGGGTTGGCAACCGGGCGATCGCCTTGTCACGCAGCCGGAGGGCGCGGGACGGCGCATTTCGCGATATCTTGCGGAAGCTGGTGTTCCGCGCCTTGACCGGGTGGGTTGGCCGGTCGTCCTGCTCGATGGGGAAGTTGTGTGGGTACCTGGAATTTGTCGCGGCCTCGCCGCGCCGCACCGATCCGGACGGTCGGACTTCATCTGGTATCGCAGTGAGCGCGAGTTTGGCTGATCCACGCCTCGCCGGTCGGGCCGTCCGGCGCATCGTGTACGACACTGACACCATTCAGGCACGCGTGCGTGAACTCGGCGACGAGATCACCGCGGCGTATCCGGATGGCGACCTGCTCGTGCTCGGGTTGCTCAAGGGGAGCTTCATCTTTCTGAGTGATCTGGTGCGGCATGTCGCCCGACCGCTGCAGGTCGATTTTCTGGTGGCGTCCAGCTACGGCGACGGCATGGAGAGCAGCGGGGTGGTGCGCCTGCTGTATGATCCCGAAACGGAACTCGAGGGCAAGCACATCCTGCTCGTCGAGGACATCGTTGATTCCGGGCGAACGCTCGCCCGGCTCATGGACTTGTTGACGGAGCGGCAGCCGCGGTCGCTGGCCATCTGCGCGTTGCTCCACAAGCACATTGCGGAACATCTTGCATCCCCCGTGCGGTTTGTCGGGTTTGATGCCCCTCACGAGTTTCTCGTCGGCTACGGATTGGACCATGCCGAGCATTTTCGGCACCTCCCGTATGTCGCCAGCCTGGAATAAGGTCGGTTACCCATGCCCTCGCCCATGACGCCACCGCCGAAGAAGCCCTTTAATTGGGGCCGATTCTCAAAGACGCTGTCCTTCTGGATTCTCGTAATCCTGATCCCGGTCGCCATCCTGACCTGGACCGGCGGGAAATCCGACGCCGCGCCAAAGATCAAGTACACGTTCTACATCGAGCAGCTGAAGGCCGGCAACATCAAGGACGTCACCATCCAGGGCGGTCGGGTCGCCGTGGGGTCCTTCCGATCGGCCATCAAGGCCAACGGCAAGGATGTCAATCGCTTCACCATGATGTATCCGGTGGAGAACTCCGACATCGAAGTCGAGAAATTGCTCACGTACGGCGTGGAGGTTGACGCGCAGGAGTCGCGCGCCAATCTCACCACGCTGCTCATCGGCTTCCTGCCGTGGCTGATCATCATCGGTTTCTGGATCTTCCTGTTCCGGCAAATGCAGTCGGGCGGCAACAAGGCGTTCTCGTTTGGCAAGAGCAAGGCCAAGCTGCTCAGCGGTGATACGCCCAAAATCACCTTTGCCGACGTGGCTGGTGCCGACGAGGCGAAGGTCGAGCTGCAGGAGATCATCGAGTTCCTCAAGGATCCGCAGAAGTTCACCAAGTTGGGTGGTCGTCTGCCCAAGGGTGCGCTGCTCGTCGGCCCCCCGGGCACCGGCAAAACACTGCTCGCCAAGGCCGTGGCGGGCGAGGCCGGTCGGCCGTTCTTCTCGATGTCGGGTTCCGACTTCGTGGAAATGTTCGTGGGTGTGGGCGCCTCGCGCGTCCGCGACCTGTTCGAGCAGGGCAAGGCGCATGCACCGTGCATCATCTTCATCGACGAAATCGATGCGGTGGGTCGCCATCGTGGTGCCGGGCTTGGCGGCGGGCACGATGAGCGGGAGCAGACGCTCAACCAGCTCCTTGTGGAAATGGACGGCTTTGAGTCCAACGAGGGCGTGATCCTCATCGCGGCCACCAACCGGCCCGACGTGCTCGATCCCGCGCTGTTGCGCCCGGGCCGCTTCGACCGCCAGATCGTGGTGGACGCGCCGGACCTGCGCGGCCGCGAAGGCATCCTCAAGGTGCACCTGCGCAACAAGCCCATTGCTGACGACGTCGAAATCACGTCGCTGGCGCGTGGCACACCGGGCATGGCGGGCGCGGACCTGGCCAATCTGGTGAACGAGGGCGCGCTGCTGGCGGCCCGCAAGGGCCACGACAAGATCTACATGAACGATCTCGAGGAGGCCAAGGACAAGGTTATGCTCGGGGCCGAGCGGAAGTCGCTGGTGATGCGCGAAGAGGAGCGGCGTCTCACGGCGTTCCACGAAGCGGGTCACGCGGTCTGCGCCATGATGGTCAAGGGCAACGATCCGCTGCACAAGGTGACCATCGTGCCGCGCGGTCGCGCGCTTGGTGTCGCGTTCACGCTGCCTGAGGACGACCGCGTATCTGTGACGCGTGAGCAGCTCGAGGCACGTCTGGTCATGGCCTACGGCGGGCGTGTGGCCGAGGAGCTCGTATTCGGTCGCGATCGTGTCACCACGGGTGCGTCGAGCGACATTCAGCAGGCCACCTCCATCGCGCGCCGGTACGTCTCCCAGTGGGGGCTCAGCGACGCCATTGGTCCGGTGTTGGTGGGCGACAACGAGCAGGAGGTGTTTCTTGGCGCGCAGATCGGGAGCCGCCGCGAAGTGTCGGAAAAGACGGCGCAACTCGTGGACGCGGAAGTCTCGCGCGTGATCAACGAGGCCTACTCACGGGCGCGCACGGTGCTCACCGAGCACAAGGAGTTGCTGTACGCCATGGCCACCAACCTGCTCGAGCGCGAAACGCTGGTGCGCGAGGACTTTGCCATCCTTCGCAATGGTGGCACACTGCCTCCGCGTCAGCCCGAGCCGGGTAGCGTGCCCTCGCTGCCCACGACGCCGCCTGCGTCACCGCAGCCGGCTCGTCCCGTGCCGCCGCCGCTGCTTGGCGGTCCGGAGCCGTCCCCGGCGTAAGCGCTTCGGCGCTGTGCCGCGCTGCAATTTCAGTACGGCGCGCTTCGGGCGGCTTCGGAAAGATTTCCGGGGCCGCCCGTTGTGCACCTGAACCCGTGCACGTTTCCCGTCGCACTTCACCCACCCATCCACCGTGCCAGATTTCGCCGTCCTGCAGGCTGTCCGCATCGGCTGGCGTGATCTTCTCGAGATCGCGGTGGTTGCGCTGCTCTTTTTTCGCGTGCTGCTGCTCATCAAGGGCACGCGTGCCCTGCAGATGCTGGGCGGCCTCGCGGTGCTCGTGGTCACGTACACACTGGCGTGGCTGCTCAAGCTCACGATGATCACGTACCTGCTGGGCGTGTTCTTCACCTATGGTGCCTTTGCCCTGCTGGTGATCTTCCAGCCGGAGCTGCGCGCGGCGCTGGCACATCTTGGCCCCTCGCGCATGACGCGTGTGTTTCGGCGCCTCGAGGGCGAAGAAGTGGCTGATGAGATTGTCGATGCCGTCGAACGCCTGTCACGATCGGGGGTCGGGGCGATCATCGTGCTTGAGCGCGAGATGCCGCTGAGCGAGTACGTGGAGAGTGGCACGGTCCTTGAGGCCAAGGTGTCAGCGGACCTGCTCACCACCATCTTTACGCCCTATTCGCCGCTGCACGATGGCGCCGTGGTCATTCGCGGGGACACGATCATCGGCGCGGGGTGCATCCTGCCGCTGTCCCAGACGTCCACCCTCGATCGCGCGCTCGGCACGCGACACCGAGCGGCCCTTGGCCTGGCGGAGGAGTCCGACGCCATGGTGCTCGTGGTGAGCGAGGACCGCGCGTCCATCAGCATCGCGCAGGGTGGACGGTTGCGCCAGCATCTGTCACCGCTGCAGGTCCGTGACCTGCTGGCCGGCCGCGAGCCGCGCGCCACGGCGGAACACGTGGTCGTCGCCCTCTGATTCGCCGCGGCGTTCGGCGACGGCCGTCACTTGTCGCTGTCCCAGCGCGCATCTAACTTCATGTGCTAGGCCAGTTTGTGTGTTGTATTGCGACTCTCCCCGGGCACTCGTGAAATCTCCCGCCTCGCCGCTTGTCACCTCGGCGTTTGCCGACGCTGTCGCACGCCGCGTCCAGGACGCGGGCGACCGTATCCACGCCGCGCGTGATCGTGGTGGGCACGGGCAGTCCGTCACGCTGGTGGCAGTCACGAAGACGCACGGGCCGGAGGCGGTGCTGGCCGCCCACGCGGCCGGGCTCCGGGACGTCGGGGAGAATCGCGTGCAGGAGGCCGACGAGAAGCGTGCGTTGGTGGATGTGCCGGTGCGCTGGCATCTCATCGGACATCTGCAGCGCAACAAGGCGAGCGCGGCGGTCGGGTTCGATCTCGTGCATTCGCTCGACTCCGATCGGCTGGCCGAGGCGCTGCAAAAGGCTGCCACCGATGCGGACCGTGCATGCGATGTGCTCGTGCAGGTGAACGTGAGTGGTGAAGAAAGCAAGTTCGGTGTGGCCGCCGCCGACGTTGAAGCGTTTGCCGACCGTTTGCGTGCGCATGCCGCGCTGCGCGTGCGCGGGGTCATGACCATGGCGCCGTTCGACGCGACCGAATCACAACTGCGTCGCGTGTTCGCGGGGGCGCGCGAGTGTCTGGCGACCGTTCGTTCGGCTGGCCACGACGCAACGGCACTGTCCATGGGCATGTCCAACGATTTCGAAATCGCTGTGGAAGAAGGTGCCACGCACGTCCGGCTCGGCACGCTGCTCTTTGGCGAGCGCGACGGCTGAGATGCCGCGTTCTATTTCGCTCCGCGACCGGAGGACTGCATGACAGACGATCGGTTTCGGCTCACCGCGCTCGATGCGCGCCGCTGGGATTTTGGCAACGCGCTGCGCGGGTACGATCGCGCGCGTGTCGATGCCTTCCGCGACCAGGTGGCCGACGAACTCGAGACCATGGCGCGCGCCAATCAGGAGCTCGAGACCAAGGTCAGCAACTTCCTGGAGCAGTTGCGCGTGTACCGCGACCGGGACAAAGCGCTCAACGAAGCGCTGGTGTCCGCGCAGCAGCTTCGCGGCGACATTCGCCAGCAGGCGGAGCGCGAGTCGCAGCTGGTGCTGCGCGAGGCGAAATCGGAAGCGGATCGCATTGTTGGTGCGGTGCAGCAGGACCTGCGGCGAGCCGAAGAGGAGCTGCAGTCGCTCTGGCGTACCCGCAAGGCGTACCTCGCGCAGATGCGAACCCTTGTGGAACGACAGGCAACGGAAATCGCGGCGGCTGAGACCGCGTCGCCACCGGTGGTCAGCGGTGCGAAGCGGTCTGGCCTTCAGGACAACATCGGTTTCCGGCTCGACGTCTCGTCGGGTGACACGCCGAGTGTGCTGCCCGAGACTGGCGATAGCACTGAACTCCCCACGCGTCCTTCCATGCCCACTCCGTCGTGGCTCGATGCCGTGGCGGACGAGGAATCTTCATGACCATGCCGCACGGTTTTCCCCAGCTGCAGTACACCCAGGAACACACCGCTGTTGGCCTTGCGCACCCGGCGCTGGGGCTGCACGCGCACGAGCGCATCGAGGCGGCGGCGCACGCCATCCGCCAGCGGTTCCCGCACACCATCGATGCGGCCATCATCCTGGGGACCGGACTCGGAGCACTCGCCGAAGACATCGACATCGATGTCGAAATCGGCTACGAAGAGCTGCCGAACTTTCCGCTCTCCACGGTGGAGTCGCACCGCGGCCGATTGTTGTGCGGCACGCTGGGCGGGAAGACCGTGGTTGCCATGCAGGGGCGGTTCCACCGGTACGAGGGCTACTCGCTGCAGCAGGTCACGTTTCCGGTGCGCGTGTTGCGTGCGCTGGGCGCCACCACGCTGGTGGTGTCGAACGCCTGCGGCGGCATGCATCCGCTGTGGCAGGCGGGTGATCTCATGCTGATCGCCGACCACATCAACATGCTCGGCGACAATCCGCTCATTGGTCCGAATGACGAAACGCTGGGCCCGCGCTTTCCGGATATGTCGGTGCCGTACGACGCGCCGCTTCGCGCGCTCGCGCGTCGCGTGGCCGCCGACGCGGGCATCACGTTGCGCGAAGGTGTGTACGTGGCGGTGCCGGGTCCCAACCTCGAGACGCGTGCGGAGTACCGCTTCCTGCGCACCATCGGCGCCGATGTCGTGGGCATGAGCACCGTGCCCGAGGTGATCGTCGCCCGCCACGGTGGCATGCGGGTGCTTGGCCTGTCCATCATCACCGATCTGTGCCTGCCGGACGCGCTCGAGCCCACGAATCTGCAGGACATCCTGCGCATCGCGCGGGAGGCGGAGCCGCGCCTGCGCGCGGTGGTGCGTGGTGTGGTGGAGCGTCTGTGAGCGAAGCCATCACGGCGCCGCTCGCGTCGCGCTTTCCCATGCCGCCCGCCGACCAGCGGGCGCACGATCTGGAGCAGGGATTGCTCGCCACCTGGCGCGAGGAGTCGCTGTTCGAGTCGTTGCAGTCGGCGCGTGCCGATGCACCGCCCTTCGTGTTCTTTGAGGGACCGCCCACGGCCAACGGACGTCCGGGCATCCACCACGTGTTCTCACGCACGGTCAAGGACCTGTTCTGCCGGCACCGCGCCATGCTGGGTTTTCACGTGCCGCGCAAGGCTGGTTGGGACACGCACGGCCTGCCGGTGGAGATCGAGGTGGAGAAGGAGCTGCAGCGCGAAAAGGCGGCGCGCGAGGGGCTCGACCCCGCAGACGTCGCGAAGCTCGGTGGCAAGCAGCTCATTGAAGAGACGGGTGTCGCGGAGTTCAACCGTCGATGCCGCGAAAGCGTGTGGAAGTACCGCGCCGATTGGGAGTCGCTCTCGGAGCGCATTGGTTACTGGCTCGACTACGAGCACCCGTATGTCACGTACCACAATGACTACGTGGAGTCGGTGTGGTGGGCACTGGCCACGTTGCACGGCAAGGGCCTGCTCACCACCGGCCACAAAATCCTGCCGTACTGCGCGCGGTGCGGCACGTCGCTGTCGAGCCACGAGGTGGCACAGGGCTACCAGGATGTCGAAGATCCGAGTGTCTATGTGGCGCTCGATCTCGAACCGGTCGGTGGCAATACGACGCGGCAGCGCATCATTGTGTGGACCACCACGCCGTGGACGCTGGTGTCCAACACCGCGCTCGCCGTGCACCCCACGCTGGTGTACACGGAGCTGCGCAAGAAGGCGGTGAGTGACTGGACCATCATCCTTGCGGAGTCGCGCGTGCCCGCGGTGCTGGGCGCAGACTGGGCGGACCGTTGGGACGTGGTCACCACGCACGCGGGGGCCGACCTTGCAGGCCGTCGCTACACGCGTCCGCTCGACTGGGTGGCGTATCCGGCCGAGGGTGCGCACGAGATCATCGTGGCCGAGGAGTTCGTGACGGCCGATGATGGCAGCGGCGTGGTGCACATGGCGCCCGCGTTTGGCGCCGACGACTACGCCGCCGGCAAGCGGCACGGCCTGGCGTTTCTGCAGCCGGTCACGGCGCGCGGTGAGTTCGAGGAGGGCGTACCGCTCGTCGCGGGCATGTTCGTGAAGCACGCCGATCCGAGCATTGTGGAAGAGCTCGAGCGTCGTGGTGTGCTGTGGAAGATGCAGAAGTTCCTGCACGCGTATCCGCACTGCTGGCGCTGCGACACGCCGTTGCTGTACTACGCGCGGGAGAGCTGGTTCATCCGCACCACCGAAGTGCGCGAGTCCATGCTCACCCGCAACGCGGCGGTGAACTGGAATCCGCCCGAAATTGGTTCGGGGCGCTTTGGCGAGTGGTTGTCCAACAATGTGGACTGGGCCATCTCGCGCGACCGGTACTGGGGCACCCCGCTGCCCGTGTGGGTGAACGACACCGATCCCTCCGACATCGAGGTGATCGGCAGCTTTGCCCAACTGGCCGAGCGCGTGGGCAGGGCGCTTGGTGAGGGATTCGATCCGCACAAGCCGTACGTGGATGCGTATACGTGGCCGGCCCGCAGCGGCACGGGCACGATGCGTCGCGTTCCGCAGGTCATCGACACGTGGTTCGATTCCGGGTCCATGCCGTTCGCGCAGTGGCACTACCCCTTTGAGAATCGCGACGTGGTGGCGGCGCAGTATCCGGCCGATTTCATCTGTGAGGGGGTGGACCAGACGCGTGGCTGGTTCTACTCGTTGCTGGCGATCGCGTCGGTGCTGGGTGATGCGATGCCCAACAATGCCGACGGGCCGGCGCCGTTCAAAGCGGTGGTGGTGAACGATCTCGTGCTCGACGCCAACGGACAGAAGATGTCCAAGAGCCGCGGCAATGTGGTGGACCCGTTCGCAGTGCTGGAGCGTCACGGAGCAGACGCAGTGCGGCTGTTCCTCATCGCGTCCAGCCAGGTGTGGACGCCTCGGCGATTCGACGAGGATGCCATTCGAGAGACAGCGGGCCGGTTCCTGCTCACGCTCCGCAACGTCTACGGCGGTATTTTCGCGCAGTACGCGAACTTCGGATGGGAACCGTCCGACCGCGATCCGGTCGTGGCCGACCGTCCGCTGCTCGATCGCTGGATCCTCGCACGGCTTACACGCGTGGAATCGGAAGTGAACGCGATGCTCACCGGGTTCGACGCCACGAGTGCGGCGCGTCGCGTGATGCAGTTCGTCGATGACGACGTGTCCAAGTGGTACGTGCGCATGTCGCGGGCGCGCTTCTACGATGTGGACACCGCCGACAATCGGGCGGCTTTCGCCACGTTGCACGAGGTGCTGCTGGTGGTCTCGCGACTGCTGGCCCCGTTTGCGCCTTTCATCAGTGACTGGCTGCACCGGGCGCTCGTGGGCAGCTCCGTGCACCTGGCCGCGTACGTGCGTCCGGACGGGTACACCGACGACGCGCTGGAGGACGCCATGACGTCGATCCGTACGCTGGCCGGCCTTGGACACGCCGCCCGTGACGTGGCCGATGTCCGGGTGCGTCAGCCGCTGCCGTCAATGCAGTGTGTGGTGCCGGGAGACGCCGCGCCGCTCGTGGCGCTGGCGTCGCTGCTCGCGACCGAGCTCAACGTGAAGCGCGTGGAGTTTGTCACCAGCACCGATGCGCTGGTCACACTCGAGGGCAAGGCCAACTTTCGCGTTCTCGGTAAGAAGTTCGGCGGCATCACGCCCAAGGTGGCCGCGGCGGTTTCAGCGCTCGACGACGCGCCGCTGCGGGTGCTCGCGAACGGCGGAACCGTGCAGGTGGACGTGGATGGGGAAGCGCGCGCGATCACGCCTGAGGACGTGACGATCGTGCGCCGAGCCGCCGGCGCAGCGGTGGTGCAGGAGGATGCCGGCCATGGGGTGGCGCTTGATCCCACCATCACGCCGGAATTGCGCGACGAGGGACTGGCACGCGAGATCGTGAGTCGGGTACAGCGATTGCGGCGCGATGCCGGACTCGCGGTGAGTGATCGCATTCACCTCGCGGTGGCGGGCGACGTGGACATCGAACGGGTTGCGCAGGTGTTCGAACGTCACATTGCCGGCGAAGTGCTGGCGACCACAGTGTACGTGGGGTTGGACGCGGGTTCTCCGTTCCACACGGGAACGGCTGACGATAATTGGACCACGCTGCCGGATGACGACGTCGATGGACGGGTCGTTCGGCTCGCGCTCAGGAAGGACGCATCGTGATGACTGCCTCAAACGTGCCTCAGAAGCCCAAGCCCATGCCCAAGAAGCAGCTGACCCACTTCGAGCAGCGCTTGCTCGAAGAGCGTCGGCGCGTGCTCAAGGAGTTGGGGCACCACGGCGATACCTTCGGCCCCAACGCCGAAAGCGACAGCGGTGACACGGCGGCATACTCGTTCCACATGGCGGACCAGGGGACGGACGCCATGGAGCGCGAAAAGGCGTTTCTCTTTGCCAGCCAGGAAGGCCGGTTCCTGTGGCACATCGATCAGGCGCTGCGACGCCTCTATCGCTCGCCGGAGACCTTCGGCAAGTGTCATCAGTGCGGCCAGGACATCGCCTTTGATCGACTGGACGCCCTGCCGCACGCACGCTACTGCATTGAATGCAAGCAGCGTGAAGAAGACGCCAAGAAGGGGTAGGATGAACGCGTTGATCTACTGGCCGGTGATCGTGGTGCTCGTGCTCGCGGACTATATCACCAAGGCCATTGCCGTGGCCACGCTGTCCCCGAGCGGCGTGCCGCAGCCCGTGGTGGGCAACGTCCTCCGCTGGACACTCGTGTACAACCCGGGCGCGGCCTTCGGGCTGTCCCTTGGCGCGTACTCGCGGTGGATTTTTCTGACGCTCAGTATCGTTGCGCTGGTCATCCTGCGGCGCATGTACACGCAGACGGTGGACGGCTACGTCACGCGGACGCTCGCCATTTCCCTCGTGTCCGCCGGTGCACTGGGCAATCTGATTGACCGCGTGCGTCACGAGTTCGGCGTCGTGGACTTCATCGATGTGGGCATCGGCGTGTCGCGGTGGCCCACGTTCAACGTGGCCGACATGGCCGTCAGCGTCGGGGCCTGTCTGCTCGCGTGGGTGTTGTGGCACGAAGATCCGGACGCCGTGCACAACGCGACGCCGACCGCACCCGTCGTCACGCCTGACAATGCTTCGGTGGAGTCGTCGGCGTGATGTCTCCCGGTGAACGCCAGCCACTGCGTCCGGGCGGCGCCGGATTCTGGGCGTTGCTCCTGAGCGTGGTGTCGCTGGACTTCGCCACCAAGCTGTGGGCCGTCGGTGCACTCATGCCGCGCCACGTGCCGCACGAGGTGATCGGCGAGTACCTGCGCTTCACCTTGTCGTACAATCCGGGCGCCGCGTTCGGCATGTCGGTGGGTTCGGCGTCACGCTGGTTCTTTGGCGTGCTCGCGCTCGTGATCATTGTGGTGCTGCTGCGCACCACGCGTGAGCTGGTCGCCGAGTCGTGGCTGGCGTCGATCGGGGTGCCCATCGTGATCGGCGGTGCCCTCGGCAACTTCCTCGATCGCCTGCGCTACCGTGAAGGCGTGGTGGACTTCATTGACGTGGGAGTCGGCGACGTACGCTTCTGGACCTTCAACGTGGCAGACTCGGCAGTGACCGTGGGCGCCACCTGTTTGGTGCTTGCGATGTGGCAGTACGAGCGTGTGCATGCCGCCCGGCAGCGCGTGAGCCGTTGAGGAGCCGTTGAGCCGGCCGGGCGATCGTACGGATGCCGCCAGCGACGCACCGTCGCCTCGGCGCAGCACGCATGCCGTCGGCGCGCGCGCGGGCGAGCGTCTGGACCTGTTCGTTGCCACGGTGTGCTCGCTCTCCCGCACGCAGGCCGCGACGCTCATCGCGAACGGGCACGTGACCGTGAACGGTGGCGCAGAGAAGGCCAGCTATCGGACGGCCGCGGCAGACACCGTGCACGTGGAAGTGCCGCCGCCACCGGGGCGTGACATCGTGCCCGAGGAGCTGCCGCTCTCGGTCGTGTATGAGGACGATGCGCTGCTGGTGGTGGACAAGGCCGCCGGCATGGTCGTGCATCCGGCGCCCGGCAACTGGACGGGTACGTTGGTGAATGCGCTGGTGGGTCGAGGCGGCGCGCTCGCCGCCGGCGGTGGTGAAGAACGGCCTGGGCTTGTGCATCGCCTCGACAAGGAGACGTCGGGTCTGCTCGTGGTCGCCAAGACGGAGGAATCGCACCGCCGCCTGAGCGCCGCACTCGCGGCGCGCACCATCCGACGGGTGTATGCGGCGCTCTGCTGGGGCCACCTCGCGCAGGATCGTGTCGGTGTGGACGCGCCGCTGGCCCATGATCCGCGAGACCGGCAGCGCATGGCGATCGTCACTGGAGGCAAGCCGGCACGCACGACGCTGGTGCGGGTGGCGCGCTTTGACAGCGTCGATCTGGTCCGGGCGCACCTGCACACGGGGCGCACGCATCAGATTCGCGTGCACCTCAGCTCGCTGGGCCATCCGGTGGTCGGTGACGATACCTATGGAGGTGGCGGGGGGCGTCGGCTCGCGTCGCTTCCACCGCGTCGGCATTTCCTGCATGCCGCGTGGCTCCGCCTTCCGCACCCGGTCACCGGCGAGACGCTCGAGCTGCACAGCCCCTTGCCGGACGATCTGCGCCAGTCGCTGCTGGCGATCGCTCGCATGCCAGAACTGAACGACCACCCTGATCCGCTGCGCGCCCTTGGCTTCTTCAACGCCGACCCCGACGATCCCTGAGCTGCTTGACGACGAACGCCCGCGGGCGTTGATCGTCGTGGCGCGCGGCCGCACCTACGGGTTGCCGCTGGAGCACGTGCGCGAGGTGCTCCGCCAGCAGGTGCTCACCCCGATCCCGGGCGCACCACCGATCTCGCTGGGTCTGGTGAATGTACGGGGTATGGTGGTGACGGTGCTCGATCTCGGCGCGCTGTTGGCGGCGACCGCGAGCGAACCCTCCACCGATCCGGAGCCCGGTTCTGTATTCGGTCCGGTGTCCGGTTCCACGTCCGCCGGAGACATCCGTGCCGTCAGCCCCCCGTCAATCGTCCTCCTTGAGCATGCCGGACGCGCCGTGGGCGTGGTCGTGGATGCAGTGCGCGACGTGCGGCCGCTCGACCAACCAGCCGGGCCGGCCGACGCGGAGCCGCTACCTGCGCGCGATGTCTCGATGCACGACGACCAGCGTGTCGTCCACATCGACGTTGCCGCGCTCCTGGCGCGGGTGATGCTCTCTTCGGAGGAAGGACCGTGAGTCGGACCGTTTTGATCTGCGACGATGCGATTTTCATGCGCACAATGGTGGGCGACATCCTGCAGCAGGCGGGCTTCGACATTGTCGGCGAAGCCGAAACCGGCGTGCAGGCCGTCGAAAAGTACAAGCAGCTGAAGCCGGATCTGGTGACGATGGACATCGTGATGCCCGACATGGGCGGCATTGATGCGGTCCGCGAGATCACCAAGGGTGATCCCACGGCGCGCATCCTGATGTGCAGCGCCATGGGACAGCAGGCGCTGGTGGTCGAGGCCATCCAGGCCGGAGCGAAGGACTTCGTGGTGAAGCCGTTCCAGCCGAGCCGGGTGCTCGAGGCCGTGCAGCGCGTGCTCGCGGCCTGAGTCGCACTCCGTCGGCGGCTCACGTGGATCTTTCGCGCTACGCCGAGCTCTTTCGCACGGAGGCGCGCGAGCATCTGGCCGCCATCGACGAAGCGCTCCTGCAGTTGGCGGAGCGTGACGCAACGCCCACTCGCGATACCGTGGACGCGCTGTTTCGCGCCATGCACACGATCAAGGGCATGGCGGGCGCCATGGGGTACGCGCCAGTGGAACAGCTCGCGCACGCGAGTGAGTCGTTGCTCGCGGCGGCGCGCGATCGCGTCGATCACGGACTCGGCGCGTCGCTTGGCACTGCCTTCTCCACGCTTTGCCAGGACGCCGCCGACGCGCTGGCGGGTCATGTAGACGACGCGGTGGACGGACGCGCGCCACGTGCTCCCGAGGCGGCGCTGCTGCGCCGTCTGGTCGCGCACACCGCTGCATGGGAAGCGCCGCGGGCAGTCGAGGCGACGGGCGAATCACACGTTGAATCACGCGTTGAATCACGCGTTGAATCACGCGCGGGATCACACGACGAAGCAGACGCCCCGCCGTTCGGTGAACGGGTTGACGAACTGGCCACGCGGCCACTGCCCAGCTTTGCCGAGACGGCCGAGTTCTCAATTGCCGACGTCGCATCGGCGGTGCGGGGCACCGGTTCGTTCGACACGGACGCCGTATCGCACACCCGGGTTGTGGCCGTCACGTTCGATCCGGATGCACCGCTCAAGGCCGTGCGCGCGCAACTCGTGCTCACGCGCCTCGAAGCGCTCGGCCGCGTTCAGAGCACCGAACCGCCCGTGCAGTCGCTCACGGACCGCTTTGAGGGCGAGTTGGTGGTGGTGGTGGACAGCACCGAGGCCGACGACGCGCTCGAGGCGGCTGTGCGCGGCGCGGGCGATGTGCGCAGTGTGCGGGTGCGCAGTCGGCGCGAGCGGCAGGGCAATCGAGAGTCGCTGCGAAGTGTGCGCATTGATCTGCACCGACTCGATGCCCTGCTCGATCTCGTCGGGGAACTGGTCATCTCGCGCGATCGGCTGCTGCAGGTTGCGGAGCAGTCAGGCGATCGGCAGGTGCAGGCGGCGGCCCTCGACGCGTCCCGCCTCGTGAGCGCCCTGCAGGACGAGATCCTGCAGACGCGGCTCGTGCCCGTGGGACACGTCTTTGACCGATTCCCGCGACTGGTGCGGGACGTCGCGCGGGATCTCGACAAGATGATCACGTTCGCGATGGAGGGTCGGGACATTGCGCTGGACCGTTCCATGCTCGATGCCATCGGTGATCCGATCGTGCACCTGCTGCGCAACGCGATCGATCATGGCATCGAGACGGCCGATGAGCGCGAGGCCGTCGGCAAGCCGCGAGCGGGACGTCTCGTGCTGCGCGCGCTGCGTGATCGCGGCTCCATTGTGATCGCCGTGGAAGACGACGGACGCGGCATTGACCGGGCACGGGTGCTGGCGCGCGCGCAGTCGGAAGGGCGCGTGCCGGCGGAGGTGCGCACACTCGACGACGAGGCGCTGATCACGCTGCTCGCGCAACCGGGCTTCTCGACGGCGGCGACCGTCACGGCCGTTTCGGGTCGCGGTGTCGGGATCGACGTCGTGGCCAGCCGCGTGCGTGCACTCGGCGGTTCCATGGAGGTGACCACGGAACCCGGCCGCGGCACGATGTTCGCCCTTCGCCTGCCGGTCACGCTGGCGATAGTGCGCGCGCTGCTCGTTCAGGTAGGTGATCAGACATACGCGGTGCCGGCCGCCGCGATCACGGAGGCCGTGGAACTCGACGACGTGTGGGCCGCTTCCGAAACGAGGACGACCGACACGGTGACGATTCGCGATGAATCGCTGCCGCTCGTGCGGCTGTGCGGACACTTCGGGCAGGTCGCCGGAGACGATGCCGGCACGCAGGTGATCGTGGTGGACGTTGGCGGACGACGGGTCGCGTGCGCCGTTGACGCGCTGCTGGGACAGCAGGACATCGTGGTGAAGCCGTTCGATGCCGTACGAGGCGCCGCGGCGCTGTTCAGCGGGGCCACGATTCTCGGTGACGGGAGACCGGCTCTCATCGTCGATGTAGGAGCACTCGCCTGATCCTCGGCGACCGCCGTGACTTCCTTTGGAGCGCACATGGAGGCGATCAAGTCTCTCAAGTTCATCCAGCTCGACGCGTTGCGCGAGACCGCCAACATCGGCGCCGGCCACGCGGCCACCGCGCTCTCGCAGATGACGGGCAGCACCATCATGATCAAGGTGCCGGCCATCAACATCATGCAGCTGGAGGCAATCCCGTCGCAGTTCGGGGAGGATGAGGAGCCCGTTGCCGCGGTCATGATGCACATGCTGGGCGACCTGAGCGGTCGGACGCTGCTGGTGTTCCCGAAGCCCACGGTCATGCGCCTCGCCGAACTCATGCTGCGCCGCCCCGTGGGAAGCTCCGTGGCGCTGGGTGAACTCGAAACGTCGGCGATCAAGGAAGCCGGCAATATTCTCTGCGGCGCCTACATGAACGCGCTGTCGGACTTCCTGGGGATGCTGCTGCTGCCGTCACCGCCGTCTCTGGTGGTGGACATGTCGGCGGCCGTGCTCACGAGTGCGTATGCGCAGTTCGCGAGCGATCTCGACTGCGTGCTCTGCGTGGAGAGCGAGTTCATGTTGACGGATCTCGGACAATCGCTGCGCGGATTTTTCCTGCTGCTCCCGGAACCCGCGTCGCTGCAGGTGATGTTGCGGGCGCTCCGGCTCGCCTGACGGCGCGCTGCCGGCGACACGATGGCAACGGAAAGCACGCCCGATCGCAGCAGCACGCTGCTGCGCGCGCTCGCGGAACGGATCGACCGCACCGATCCCGGCGCGTGCAACAATCTGGGCGTGCTGTACTACTCCAAGGGCCTCGCCGCTGACGCGGTGCAGGCGTTCCTGCAGGCGCTGCAGATCGCGCCGCGCATGCGGGTGGCCGCACGGAACCTCGAGGTTGCCGCGTCCAGTCCGGGCGCCTGCGACGCGCCTATCGCCGCTCTCGAAGCCCGGTTGGCCACGCGCCCGCACGACGCCAATGCCCGTCGAGACCTTGCGCGCCTTTTCCGGCTGCTCGGCCGTCCCGACGCGGCGTCCGCCCAGCTGGACCGCCTGCTCACGGATGACCCCGACGACGCGGTCGCCCTGCGCGAGTACGGATTGCTGGAGCAGTCGTCGGGCGACCTGCGCAAAGCCCAGCGCTGGTTCGAACGCGCACTCGCCATCGACGCGGCCGATCCGTCCACGCGACTCCACTTGGCCGAAGTGCACTATCATCGCGGCGAGAACGATCAGGCGCTCCGCGCGCTCGATCAACTCCTGCTGAGCGACGAGGGCGTTGCCGAGGCGCACCTCCTGCGCGCGTTTGTGCTCGGGGATATGGGACATCACGACGCGGCGACGGACGCGACCCGTCGCGCCAACGCGCTCGACCCCGCGCTCGCCACGCTACAGTCCGACCTGTCGCTCGACCCGCGAATGG
>JBBSPE010000045.1:0-26305 GCA_038259155.1 Gemmatimonadales bacterium | reverse complement strand
CGGATCGGTTGGTGAGCTCGGTCCCGGCGGCATCGCGCAGCACCACCTCGAGCGTGACGGCGTGACCGATCTCGACGGGTTCGTCGGGCAGCCCGATGGTCACGGACGATACCCGGGCGGCCAGCACCTGGATCACCACGGTGGCGTACACGCCGTCGCAGGACGCCGTGACCGCCGAGCGCCCCACCTCCTGTGCCTGTGCCACGCCGGCGTGATTGACCGAGAGCGCGGTGCCCACGGTGCCCCACTCCACGACTCCCTCGATCGGTTGCTCCCGCTTGTCCACCGGCTGCGCCACGAGCGATGCGCTTTCGCCGACATGCATGGGCTCGGCGGGTGCAGTGATCCGCACGGCCGCCACGCGCGGTGGCACCACCACGCATCGGGTCCGCTCCGTGACGTGACCCACCGTGGCCACGATTTCACCTTCGCCCGGCGCCAGGGCCGTGAGCAGGCCGCTGTCGGCGTCAATCTGGACCACCGACGCCGGCTCGGCGCTCCAGACAATGTCTGCTTCGGTTTCGGCGCCGCGGACGGAGGCGCGCATTGTGGCGGTGTCACCGGGCTCGAGCTCTCCGGCGAGTGGCGCAATCGCCACCGCCGTCATGGGCACCGTTGCAGCCGAGGGCGGTGGTGTGCGCGGCTGCGGAGTGGCGCCGCTGCTGGACCGCACCCGCGACCGCGACACCGGACCCGAGGGCGTATGCAAGAGGCTGCCCAAGGCCGCGCGGCGCTCTTCCACCGCGGCGAGACGAATCAGCTCACCGCGCATGGGCGCGTCTTCGCCCACCGAGTGGGCCCCCATCGCGGCGAGTGCCTCACCAAACGTCGTGAATCGATCGCTGGGCGACTTCGCCAGCATGCGCGCGACCGCCGCCTCGACTTCCTCTGGCACATCCGGTGCGAGTGCGCGCATGGATGGCACGGGGTCGGTGGTGTGCCCCTTCATGATGGCGAACGCCGAGCCATTGTACGGCGTCTGGCCTGTGAGCATCTGGAACGCCACGATGCCCAGGGAGTATTGGTCACTTGCGCCGCTGAGGTCAGTGGCGTAGCACTGCTCAGGACTCATGTAGGTGGGGGTCCCGACCACCATGCCCGTCTGCGTCTGGTTGGGGCCCTCGGCCACTTTCGCAATGCCAAAGTCGGTCACGAGCGCGTCGCCCTCGCCGCTCATGAGAATGTTGCCCGGCTTGATATCGCGGTGCACCACGCCGCGGCGGTGCGCGTACGCCAGGGCGGAGCCCACCTGGAACAGCACGGCGCGCACAACCGGCACCGGCAATCGACCGTGTGTGCGCAGCACCGTCTCGAGCGACTGCCCCTCCACGAACTGCATCACGAAGAAGTGCAGATCTTCCGCTTGGCGAACGGCGTGGATCGAGACGATGTGAGCGTGCGACAGGTTGGCAATCGTGATGGCTTCCTGCCGAAAGCGCTGCACCATGCCCTCACCCATCATGAGGCCCGGCGCCATGACCTTGATGGCGACCTTTCGGTTGAGTGCCAGGTCCTGGGCCAGAAACACCGCGGCCATGCCGCCGCGTCCGAGCTCGCGCCCTACGTCGAACTCACCCCGCGTGGACTCACGCAGTCGCGCCAGGACGGTCTCCCATGGCGAGCCGACCGTCGGGCTGGTCTCGGGGACCGGTGTGCCGGTCCAATCGTCGGCGCTCCGCAGGGTGAGCGACGCCGAAATACCGCTGACATCCGCGCCACACTGCTTGCAAAAACGGTCGCCGTCCGTGAGCGATGCGTTGCAGGTGGGGCAGGTGGCGATGCGGGGAGCGGTCATGCCGGCGGACGAGGCGGACGGAGGGAAAGGGGAGCGGTGCCCGCACGCCCGCGCTGGCGCATGACGGGGCACATATGTGACGGCAACGGAAGGTTGCACGCCTTTCCCCGTCGCGGCAACCCGTCTCGGGTACCCGATTTGCGACTGACGAGGCGGATCTGACATGGTGTGGGTCGGGTATATTGCGCAGGTTCCCGACGCTGTCCTGACTACTGCTGATTTGAGGAGTGCCCATGATCCGACTGCTCGCGCTGCTGCTGCTCGCCGCGACAACCACCCTTGGCGCTCAGGATGACCGCATGGTGGTGCGCGTGTTCGACGCCGCCGCCAAGCCTGTGCCCTACGCGTGGGTCACGATCAAGGACGGTGTGTCCCGTGTCGCCGACGACTCGGGTCGCGCCGTATTCAACGAGCCGGCGCGCGATTCCCTTCAGCTGTTGGTGCGTCGCATCGGCTTCGATCCGTTCTACGACTGGGTGGACCGTTCTGCGGACGGGGACTATCCGATCCTCCTGCGTCAGTTGCCGAGGTCCATCCAGGGCCTGCAGGTGACGGCGCGTGCCAACACGCCGCTGGGTCGCTCCGGATTCTATGACCGGGTGCAACGCGTTCAGGCTGGCGCCTATACGGCGCGCATGATCACGCCCGAGGAACTTGAAATGCGCAATCCGATTCGTCTCACGCAGCTGCTGCGCGGCGAATCCACCGTCAGTGTGAGCCGCGTGGGAATCGACGGCACCATGCTCACCGGTCGCGGCGGAAACTGCGCGATGTCCATTCTGCTGGATGGTATGCGCGTCACAGGCACGTTCGAGGAAATTCTCGAGAATCGCATCAACCCGCCGCCAATGTCCTCGCTCATGTCGGTGGACAATCTCATCCAGATGCAGAGCGTGGCGGCAATCGAGATCTACGCCAGCGTGAACTCGATTCCGGCCGAGCTCCAGCGAACGGCCGGCAACGTGCAGTGCGGGCTCGTCGCCGTGTGGACCGGCAGCCGACGCTGAAGCGGTAGGGAATCGGTGTGGCCGTCGTGACGGCTGCTGATCGCGCATCGTCACGACGTCTCGCCCGCTGGTTCTTGTGGGAGCGCGCGGTTAGTGTGCGCGCAACATGCGTTTGGTCATCCACTCCCCGGCTCGCTTCCCATCATTGCGCCGCGCCGTTGCTGCGCTCGCTCTGTGGGCCGTGGCAGCCACGGCTGCGGCTGCGCAGTCGGCGAACGGCGCCCCGGATTCGGACATCGCCCCGAACGACACGGCCACGCAAGTGTCCCGCGTGATTCGGGCGTTCCTCGACAATGACCTGTTCGCCTTGCGCGACAGCGGCGCGGCCACCGACTACGACTACACGGGCGGTGTTGGTGCCGTAGCCTTCTGGGCCGATGCACCAGTCTGGCTTCGCCGCCGCGTAGGCGGTGCGCCCGGCTGTCGGCTCGCGTCCGCTCGGGTCAGTGGCTGCGTCCGGGCGACGCTGGGCATCCGCCAGGCGATCTACACGCCCGCCAGCAACGAATCTTTCAATGTGCCGGGTCAACGGCTACACGCGGGCTTCTTGGGCGTCTTGGGCGGCGTGGCGTGGGTCTCGCCGCGCCGCACGCGCGAACTGCAGGTCGAAGTGGGCACCACCGGCCGACCGGCGTTGGCCGAGCCGGTGCAGGGAGCCATTCACGCCGTGACCGGTACGGCGCCGGAGCTGGGATGGCGCAATCAAATCGATGCGCGTCCCATGCTGAGCGTCCGCTATCTGGAGCAGTATCAGCTCGAGGCACAGCTGCTGGGCGCGCACCTCCGCACCCGCGTGGACTGGGGAGCCCAGCTGGGAACCGTTCGCATCGCGGCGGACGCCGGTGCCGAGCTGCAGCTGGCCATCGACCGCCGTCGGTTCTGGACGCCGCTCGACGGCGGCCGCGCCCTACCGCTTGGTCCCTATCTCGTCGGTGGCGTGCGACAAGAGGCTGTCGCAGGTGACGTGTTTCTTGACGGGGTGGCCGGCGGTCGGCCATCCACGGCGGTGCGGCGCGGGTCGGTGTGGCAGACCACGGTCGGCTTTGGCTGGCGGTTTCCCGGCGGTGCGTCGGAGTACCGGCATGTTCGCCGCGGGCGCGAGTACGATGGCCAGATCGCGCCGCACGCGTACGGCGCCCTGGTGTTCATGTTCTACCACCCCTGAGGCGGCGGGGGCTTCCATGGACTATCGGCAGCGCGGCGAGGGCGGCGGCGGTGGCAGTCGGCAGGCGGCGGTCTTGCAGGTGCGCCGCATACGCGCAACGCGATCCGCCAGACGGCCCACCGTAAACCGAGGTTGTCCGCCGCGATCCGACACGGTGGACGCCCGATCGAGCTGCGCGATCAGATCTCTCCCTGCCGGGACGTTCCGCACGGTTCGACTCGCCGGGTCCAAGTACAGCTGCGCCATGTCATGCAGCACCCAATAGTTGCCTTCGCGTACGGTCCCGAAGGCGCTGCTGTCGGCGTCGCCCACCGCCAGCCGCGCAGCCACGCTCGCGGCCGAGCGGAGGCTGTAGAGCGCGCCGCTGCGGCTGCTGTTGGCGATCTGGATGGCGGCGAGACCGAGGAGGAAGTTGACACTTTCCCGGGTGATGGAACGCGGCACATCGTTCTCGATAGGTGCGTAGGTGCGCGCATGGAGCGCGCGCGCTCCCGCCTGATCACCGCGCCGGGCGAGCCACAGCACGTACGCGTCGGCGGCCGAGTAGTCGGCCTCGGAGCTGAGCCGGACGGCGTCCTCGAATGCAGCGCGCGCGGAGTCAGCGCACCGACGCCACACGTCCCACACCTCCGCCTGACCGAGGCGGGCGGCGCTCGCGAGCTCCTCATCATTGTCCTGCTGCGCGAGCCGGAGTGCTTCGCCGTAGGCACGCATGGACGCGTCATCCTGGCCGCGGAGTGCTGCCTCTTGCCCGGTGTCCCACGCGCGCTCGCCGTCAGTCTTGGGGAGGGCGGCCTGCGCTCCCGCCAGCGTGGGAGCGAGCGCGAGCACGAGCACGAGCACACCGAGCACGGCGAGCGCGCACGCGGGGGGACGGCTCCTGTGCGTCCTGTGACGTGCACGCAGCAAACGCAAACGAGGCCCAGGTCCAGCAGCGAACATGCGGGTGGCTCCAAGTCGAAAGGGGGAACGCGTCGGGAACCACGGCGGCGGCGGGGACAGTTCCCACGCCAGCGGTTGCACGTGCCGAATGGTCGTGATGCGCGCCAACTGACCCTCACGCTGTACAGCGCGTGCGCGCCACGCAAGCGGTGGCGGCGGAAATTGCGTATCGTCGTGTCGCTGCGCGCCCGCTCCGCCGTTGCTGCGCCTTGGTCCGACGATCTCAGCTAGGAAAATGACTGACGGAAGAGAACACGAACATGGGTTCGTCTGGCCCGGCGGCAAACCGGTGACGGTTCTGGTCGTCGAGCCCGATGTTGTGCTGCGCGAGTTCCTGCGGCGTCTGCTCGAACGGCACGGCTTCTCGGTGCTGCTGGCGGGCAATCCGGAGCAGGCGCTGCTCATTCTCATGCGGAGCGAGGTCGTGCTGGACGTGATCCTGCACGCCGAGTCGATGCTGCACGGCGACGACCGCCGCGTGTCCGCGCGGTTCGCGTCGGTGGAGCCGTCGCGTCCGGTGGTCACGTACGGCGGCGACGGGCGGACGACCTCCGGGCAAGGGCGCCAGTTGTTCGACGGCGAACGGCTGGTGCGCGAGGCCCGCTCGGCGGCGCGTGCCCGGTTCCGCGACCGCTAGTGTTCTGGGTGCGTGGCGTCCCAACGGCCGGTGCGAACGCCGGCCACGGCCGCCCGCACGGCGGTGAGGACGTCGAATGGCAGGGGCGCGCCAGGCGATCGGGCGGCGGCCTGCGCCACCAGCTCCAGCACACGCGCCTGCTCGGCGTACGTGGCGAGGAGGGCGCCGCCCGCCCCCGGCGTATTCGCGATGTCCTGTGCGAGCGCCTCCAGCTCCACCGCGAGCGCTCGCCCGTCGTCTGCCGTACTGGCGCTTGACGGTCCGAAGTCGGGGGTGGCGACGGCGTAGGGCGCCTTGGGCTCGCCGGGTGTTGCACTGGTCACGGCGAGCGCGTCCTGAACGCGAGTATTGCTCATGGCCAGGGTGGCGAGTCGGCGCCGCGCCATGTGAGAAGATTCGAAGCCCACCGTGTGTTTCTCCGTCTACCGCGTCAATCCGCTCTTGACAGACGCGTGTTTGTGACATAAATGCGACGCGCGCTTTGTAAGCGCATGAATTACATTCTGTTGCAGGAATCAGGTTCAGCCGTACGTCCCCGCGAAGGTCTGGCCACCGGACGCCTCCGGCTCAGCCGGACCCACGCGGGACCGGTCGTTGCAGCATTCGATCGCCTGCTGGTCGGCGCCGCACCCTCTCCGAGAGGCGTGCCGCGTGGTCCCACGGTGGCCCGCATACTGCGTCTCGGCCGTCCACCTCGACACCTCGAGGGGCAATCGCGTGATGCACGCTCTTGCGGGCCAGACCGATCGATCGCTCGACCAGCGCGACGCGCTGGCCGTGGCCCGTGCGACCCTCGACGAGCACTGGGCGGTGTCGGCCGTGCCGCTCGAACGTCGGCTGCTCCTGCTGGAGCGTGCGGACGAAGCCGCCGTCGCCGGCGGGGAGGGGCTGGGCGAGCCGATCGCGGACGGGCTGGCGCTGCTGGGCACGGCCTACGAACTCGCTGCCCTTGGGCAGCTTGAGGCCGCGCTCGACACGGTGCCCAGTCCCGGGCGCGATCTTGCCCGCAGCATGCTCACCCTCGGCGCGTCGCGGGCGTACCGCTGCGGGGCGGCCCTTCGGCCCCCCATCGATGCGGGTGACGCCGCCCTGACGTGGGCCTTGCGCCTCGGAGCGCTCGCCATGGTGAGCGGACAGTCCGATGTGTACGCCGACTGGTGGCAGAAACGGGACGGCATCGCCGCGGCGGTCGAGTCGTACGCGGCGCAGCTCGACGACCTGGCGTGGGAGCCGTACGCGCGAGGCACCCTGTGGCTCGCGTGGCTCGGCCTCCTGGGCGCGCCGTTGAGTGCGCCGGTTGGTGATGACACGCCCGATGTGTTGCCGCGTCCGCTCGTGGCGGCGCGCACGCGCCTGGCCGAGTTCCGGGAGCGGCGGGCGGCGCATGGCAGCATCGGCGAGGCGCCCGTGCTCAGCACGGCCGCGCTTCGCGCCCGAATGGCCGAGTTCGCGATCCGGCATCTCGCGGACGCCACGGAGCTGCTCACGATCGCCGTGTTGCGCCGCACGCTGCCCGACGTGTCGGCCGAGTTCAAGCTGCGGCTGAGCGCCGCCCGTTCGGCAATGGCCGGTGATCACGGACAGGACGTTCTGCTGGCGTGGTTGCAGGCGGCCGGCGTCACGCTGGCAGGCGGCGTGACCGCCCAGCTCGAACTCCCAGGATTCTAGTCCGACCCATCCGGTCGGCGCCTTTGGCGCGCCACACCCGGAACACCGTGCGTCCCGCGGAGCCCGCCGGGAACGCGACGCCACCCTGTCGCGGGCCGCCGTCGGCGACCATGCCGGCAATGCCGGCCGCTTTGAGCGCATCAGTGGCGAGGTCGGCAATGGCGCCTGCGTCGAGACCGGATTCGATCCGAAACCAGCGATTGGCACCGCTCTCGGTACGAGCGCGCACGTAGTACGCGTCGTCGGACGCCCAAAAGCCCGCGAGTTCCGCCGAGCTGTCGTCGAAGGCGGCAACGGGCAGCGAGGTCAGCGGCGCGGGTTCGATGGCGCCCTTTGGGGCAGCGCAGGCGATGACGAGCATGGCGGGTTTGATCGAAGCGAGGAACGTGATCGACGCGACGCGAGGTCGTGAGTCGGGCGAGCATTGTACGACGATCCGGCTGCCCACGCAATACATCCTGAAAGCTCTAAGTTGTTGACATAGATGTGGATATAGGTTCATAACCGTGTGGATAACTACTCAAGTGTGTATCCGGCAACGCTCCCATGGATGTGATGATGTGGATAACACGTCTTGTGATTGGGACGCGGTTGCTGGTGTTTCCGTGGTGCTTTTCCACAGGCCGAGATATCACGAATGTGGCGTCAAGCACGAAATCGACACGTCTGTTGGCCCGCCAATTGGTCCGCGATCACGCGATTCCTCTCCGCTGCCCATGGCGAAATCGCGCCCTTCGGCACATGATGCCGCGAGACGCGATCCCGTCCTTTCCTTCTTTGCTCCCCTGGAGACACCCGCATGGCGCCTGATCCGCGTATCGGACTCATTGTTGGACGCGAGTGGTCCTTTCCCCCCGCCTTCATTGACGCCGTCAAGCAGCGAGGCGCCGGTGTCGTCGCCGAGTTCTGTTCACTCGACGCTACGCGCATGGCGCAGCCCGTGCCGTACTCCCTGATCATCGATCGCATCTCGCACGAGGTCGGCTTCTACCGCACCTACCTCAAGCACGCCGCGATCCAGGGCACCACGGTCATCAACAACCCCTTCATGTGGTCCGCCGATGACAAGTTCATCGACGCCACACTCGCTGTTCGGCACGGGGTCGCCCATCCCAAGACGATGGTGCTGCCCAATAAGGATTACATCGCGGGCATCTCCCACACGGAGTCGCTCCGCAACCTGGCCGACCCGCTCGGCTGGAAGGACGTGGCCGATCACATCGGGTTCCCGTGCGTGCTCAAGGACGCCCACGGCGGCGGCTGGCGCGACGTGTACATCTGCCAGTCCATGGAGGAGCTGATCTCGCACTACAACGAGAGCGGCCTGCTCACCATGGTGGTTCAACAGTTCGTGAAGTGGGAGCAGTACGTGCGCTGCATGGTGCTCGGCCGGGAGCATGTGCTCGTGATGCCATACAGCCCGAGCGAGCGCAAATACATCACCGACCCGGGCTATCTGTCCAAGGAGCTGCACGACCGCATCGCAGCCGACGCGCTCACACTCTGCCGCGTGCTGGGCTACGACATGAACACCGTGGAGTTCGCCGTGCAGGACGGCGTGCCGTACGCCATCGATTTCATGAATCCGGCGCCGGACATGGACATCAACTCGCTCACGCCGAAGTATTTCGAATGGGTGGTGGAGCACATGGCCGACATGACCATTCGTCTGGCCACGCTTCCGTCTGGCGCTGACCGCCCTGAAACCGCGATTCCACCGCTCGCCGCAGCGGCGGGCGGATCGGAAGGCGGCCCGAAGGGCGCAGGCCAGTCAGAGACCGCCGGCACCAACGGCGGCGGGAAGGCGAAGGGCAGCGGCGCGGCCAAGGCCCCCGTGCCCGTATCCACACCGGCCACGTGAGGGCGGCGCGCACATGACGGCTGGCACCACGGGACTGGGCGACGATCCACTGGCCGCCGAGGCGATCGCGCGCGACCACGACGGGCTCACGGACGACATCGCGGCCGCGTCCATGGACATGATGATGCGCCGGCAGGCGGCCGACGGGCTCCTGTTCGGCGAGCGGCCCTTGTGTGGCGTGCTTCGGCCGCGCTTCATGACGGCTGCGCAGTATCGCCACGTGGGACGCGCGTCGCGTCTCGTGGTCTCGGCCATGGAAAAAGTGCGCGCTGCCGCCATGCAGGATGACGCCCTCCGCGAGCAGTTCCGGCTGCTGGATTGGGAGGAGCGGCTCATTCACGCCGACCCGCGGCTTCCCGTGTCCAGTCCGGTCTCGCGACTGGACGCGTTTTTTGCCCCGGGCCCGAACGGCCTCAAGTACACGGAATACAACGCCGAGACACCGGCGGGTTCCGCCTACAACGACGCGCTCTCCCAAATGTTTCTCGACCTGCCGGCCATGGGCGCCTTTCGGCGGCAGATGATTGCACTGCCGGTGCCGGCCGCGGCGGGCGTGGTTCAGGCGCTGCTCGAATCGTATCAGGCGTGGCGTGGCACGCGCGAGACGCCGTCCGTGGTGATTTTGGACTGGAAGGAAGTGCCCACCTACAGCGAGTTCGTGCTGTTCGAGCGGTTGCTCAAGGCCCTCAACGTGCCGGTCATGATCGGCGACCCGCGCGATGCGGAATACGCGGGCGGCGTGCTGCGCATCGCGGGCACGCCGGTCACGCTCATCTACAAGCGCGTGCTCATTGACGAACTGGTGCTGCAGTGCGGCGTGGACTCGCCGGTGGTGCGCGCCGTACAGGATGGCGCTGTGTGCATGGTCAACCCGTTCCGCTGCAAGCTGCTGCACAAGAAGGCCAGCCTGGCGGTGGTGAGCGACGAGCGGCAGCAGGCATTGTTCACGGATGATGAGCGGGCGGCGGTGGCCGCGCACGTGCCGTGGACGCGGGTGGTGGAAGAGCGCGTCACACGACACAACAGCGCGGACGTGGACCTGCTGCCGTTCATCCGCGAGCACAAGGACCGGCTCGTGCTCAAGCCCAACGACGATTACGGCGGCAAGGGCATCGTGCTCGGCTGGACGGTGTCGGACGACGTCTGGGCCGCCAGCCTGCAGACAGCACTGGACCACCCGTATATCGTTCAGGAGCGCGTCGTCCTGCCCGAGGAGCCGTTTCCCGCCTGGGTGGACGGCAGTCTGCATGTGGGGGACCGCATGGTGGACACCGCGCCGTTCCTCGTGCAGCAAGCCGTGGTGGACGGCTGCCTCACGCGCATTGCGACCGACCCGCTGCTCAACGTGACGTCGGGCGGTGGATCAAACGTTCCGACATTTCTGGTGGAGACACGATGAGCGGGATCCCGTACCGGCCGACGATCGGCCTCACGACCCAGACGCTGCATTCCATTGACGGCATCCCGCCGGCGCTGCCGCAGTCGTGGGTCATGAATCAGCGCTACTTTGTGGCGGCCACCATGGTGGGCGGCGTGCCGTGGATGATTCCGCTGTTCGACGACGATCTGCAGACGTTGCGCGCGATCTACGAGCGGCTGGACGGCCTGCTGATTCCCGGTGGCGTGGATATGGACCCGCGGCAGTACGGCGACGCAATCCTGCCGGAATGCGGCAATCTGGATCCGGCGCGCGATCGCGTGGAGTTGCAGCTCACCAAGTGGGCCATCGAAGACGGCAAACCCGTGCTGGGTCTGTGTCGTGGCTGCCAGATCATCAACGTCGCACGCGGTGGTACGCTGTGGCAGGACCTCGCCACGCAGCGCCCGGAACTGGCGAAGCATGACTATTTCCCCACGCAGGGATTCGCGCGTACGCATCTGGCGCACGCAGCCACCGTGGAACCGGGGTCGCGGCTCGCTTCGTTGCTCGACGGTCCACCGGAAATCATGATCAACAGCATGCACCATCAGGCGGTGCGTGATGTTGGCGACGGGCTGATGGTATCGGCGCGCGCGCTGGACGGCACGATCGAGGCGCTCGAGTTGCCCGGTGAAGCGTTCGTCGTGGGCGTGCAGTGGCACCCGGAAGTGTTCGAAATGACCGACCCGCACACTCGCCATCTGTTTGGCGGGTTCATTGCGGCTGCGGTACGCTGGGCCGAACGCTCCCGTTCGGCCAGTACGCTCGTGGGTTCATCCCTGGAGAGCTGAATGAAGGCGCCGTCGCTCACGGTTGGAATCGAGGAAGAGTACCAGATCATCGACCCGGTGACACGCGACCTCACGCCGGGGTTCGAGTCACTGATCCGGTCCGACGACCCGTTGTTGCTCGAGGTGAAACCAGAGCTGCACCAGTGTCAGGTGGAAATCGGCACCAAGCCCTGCGCGACGATCGCTGAGTTGCGCGTGGAGCTCACCAAGCACCACAAAGCCGTGATCGGCGCCGCGGCGCAGCACGGCCTGGCGATCGCCTCGGCCGGCACGCATCCGTTCTCCAACTGGATGAACCAGGAGATGACGCCGAAGGAGCGGTACCTGGGCGTGAAGGCGGAGCTGCAGGATCTGGCGCATCGGCTGCTCATTTTCGGGACGCATGTGCACGTGGGCATCGAGGACGACGAGTTCCGCATTGACTGCCTGAATGCGGCCCGCTACATCCTGCCGCACATTCTCTGCCTGTCCACGAGCTCGCCGTTCTGGTTTGGGCGCAACACGGGGCTGCACAGCTATCGCAGCATCGTGTTCAAGAACTTTCCGCGCACGGGCGTGCCGCGCATTTTCAACGGCTGGTCGGAATACACCAACGTGGTGGACACGCTGGTGCAGACGCGCAGCATTCCCGACGCGTCCAAGATCTGGTGGGACGTGCGTCCGCACCATCTGTATCCGACGCTCGAGTTCCGCATTTGCGACGTGAACACCCGCGTGGACGAGGCGATCTGCGTGGCGGCCATGCTCCAGGCCGTGGTGGCCAAGATGTGGAAGCTGCGGCGCGACAACATGACGTTTCGCGTCTATCCGGCCGATCTCATCGAAGAGAACAAGTGGCGTGCCGTGCGGTGGGGACTCGGCGGCAAGCTCATTGACTTCGGCAAGCGCATCGAGTTGTCGGCGCCCGAAGCGATTCGCGAACTCGTGGACTCGTTCCTTGATGACGTGCTCGACGAACTGGGAACGCGCAAGGAGGTGGAGTATGCGTTCGACATCCTCCAGCATGGCTCCAGCGCGCAGCGACAGCTTGCCACGTACGCGCGCACGGGTGACCTCCGCGCAGTGGTGGATCAGCTCATCACCGAGACGGCTGACGGTGTGTGCGATGTCACGCTCGGACCGCCGCTCGACCGTGTGGACTCTCCCATGACGGCGGCCCAGCCGGGCACCATTGCCATGCCGTCGGTGCAGCCGGTGGGCGCACCCGTGATACCGGCTGGCAGCGATTGAGCCGAGCCTGAGCCGAGCCTGAGCCGAGCCCCAGCCGGGACTTCGCTCAGGCCGGTTCGAACGATGCGAACGGCGCGTCGGGAAACGGTGTGAGCGCGCGCGTCGCCAGCATGGCGCGCGCGGCCACGTCTGGGTAGTCGCGCACGTCGAACATCACGGGCGTTTCCAGTCGGCCGCGAATCCTGGGGCGCAGGGAGACGCGCGGCACACCGGACGCGTGCCCACCTACCACGGCGGCCTGAAACACCGATTCGCGTCCCGTCCGTCGGTGCGACACTGTCACCCAAAAGGGTTCGGCAGGGTCGGCGACATCGCCGACCGCAATTTCGTAGGCGCCGAGCCGAAGCGGCGCGCCGAGTGCGTCGTGCAGGCGACCATCCGCGGCCAACGCCGCGGCCGCTGCGGCCACGCGCGCATCGGTGCTGCGATGGGGCAGGGAGCCGCGCACGAACACGTCGCCCGCCGTGCCGGCCCGGTGATCGTTGCTGCGGGCGTCGGCCAACCGCTCCACGAAGCCCGCTTCCAGTCGTGACGCGCGGCCGGTGAGTTCGAGCACACGGGCGGCGTAGCGCAGCACCTGTCGGGCTTCAATGCGCGCCACGTCGTCAAAGAACCAGGCACAGCTGGTGAAGAGGCGCAGCGTGGCGCGCTCGAGTTCGAGCAGCTCGCGCGCACGCTGCACGGCCTGTGTCTCGTCGCGGCGGTCCTCGCGCACGGCGGCGCGCACGTAGGCGGCCAGCGTCTCGCCGGTGGACGCCACCACGGCGCCGTAGCCGTCGCGCACGGTCCACGGGTCGTCGTGGAACAGCGACGTCGCTTCGAGCGCGTAGACCGCGTGTGCCTCGTCGGCCAGCCAGTTGAGCGCGCGACGCAGCGGCCCACGCCACGCCTGCGAGGTGCCGGCGCCGGGATCGAGCTTGCAGCCGCAGTCGCTGCGCCAGCGTTCCACGCCGTGCGCGCAGCTCCAACTGCTGGGCGCCACGAGCTCGGCGTCATGCTCAGGCGGCATGGCCTCGAGCAACGACCCGAAGTTGTGGATGCGCGCGTCGGGACGCGCGGCGATGCGAGCGATGGCGCGGGCCAGCGTGACGTCACCGCCGCGATGATGATGTCCAAACGTTTCGCCGTCCGTGGCAAGGACCGTGGCGCGTATCGGCGAATCCGGATCGGTTGGCGCAAGGCGCGATGCCAATGCCACCGGATCGCGCAGCAGTCCACCAAAGGCTACCTCGCCAGCGAGCCCACCGTCGTAGGTGAAGATCGCGAGCTCGCCCTGCGCGGTGCGCCAGCGCAGTGGTCGTCCCGTGGGGTCCGGGTTGCGCACCTGATACGGCGCCAGCACAACGAAGCGAATGCCAGCCTCCACCAGGACCTCGAGCGTCTCCTCGTCCACGGCGGTTTCGGGCAGCCAGAAGCCCTGCGGCGCTCGCCCGAAGCGGCGCGTGAAGTCGTCAATGCCCCAACGCACTTCGGTGACCTTGTCGCGGCGCGAGGCCAGCGGCAGGATGATGTGGTGGTATGGCGCGGCGATGGCATTCCCGTGTCCGCCCAGGCGTTGCGCGCTGGCGCGATCGCCGGCGAGCATGGCGGCGAGCGTGTCCGGCGCGTGCTGCTCCAGCCACTCGCACAGCGTTGCCCCCACGTCGAACGTGCACCACGCGTAGCAGTTGACAATGCGAGCGAGGCCGCCGGGGGCATCTGGCGCGGGTGGCGGTCCGAGTTCGCGGCTCAGGATGGCGAGCGCGCGCGTGTGGGCGTCGCCGCCGAGTGCGGCGAGTGCTTCGGGCGTGAGCGGCTCGTCGTCACGCGAGGGCGCGACACGCACTTCGGTTGCCGCGAGCCGCGCATAGCACTCGCGGTCAATGCGCGCGTTCCAATCGTGGTCGGGCGCCGCCGAGGGCTCCACGTCCACCAGTTCAAGCCACGGGTCTTCGCGCGGGGGCTGGTAGCAGTGCGCGTGCACCACCACCGAGCGCACATGGCCGGCGAAACTGTCCGGCAAATGGGGCGCGGTCAACGACGCGCGGCGTGCACGGCGAAAGCGCGCCGATAGGCGTCGCTGTACCGCTCGGCCGATCGCTCCCAGCCAAAGTCGCGTCCCATGGCCGTGTACATGCGTCGAGCCCAGCCGTCCTGGTCGCTGAAGCGAGCGAGTGCGCGCGAGATGGCGTGATCGAACGCGCCGGCATTGAAGCCGTCGAACAGGAAGCCCGTCACGTCATCCTCGACCGTGTCGGCGATGCCGCCAACGCGTCGCCCGATCGGGAGTGCGCCGTAGCGCTGCGCGCGCATCTGCGTGAGGCCGCACGGCTCGTATTGCGACGGCATGAGAAACATGTCGGCACCCGCCATGAGCCGGTGCTCAAGCCGATCGGTGAAAAATGTCTGCACGCCCACGTGGCGCGGACGCGCACTCGCGAGTTGCGTGAGCGCCCGCTCGTACCGTGGCTCGCCCTGGCCCAGGAACACGAACTGCGCGTCCATGTTCCACACGAGATGCGAGTTGAGGATGAGATCAAGCCCCTTTTGCGTGACCATGCGGCCGGTCATGCCGAACAGCGGCGTGCGCTTGCGCTGCGGCAGGCCAAAGGAGCGCTGGAGCGCGGCCTTGCACCGTGCTTTGGCGTCGGTGTTGCCGCGTGTGTAGTTGGCGGTGATCTGGTCGTCCTGCGCGGGGTCCCATACCTGCTGGTCGATGCCGTTGGTGATGCCCACAAAGCGGTCGCCGAGTGACAGGAAGCTGCCGTGCAGGCCGAATCCGCCGCCCGCGGTGCGCAGTTCGCGCGCGTGCTCAGGGCTCACTGTGACCACCACGTCGGCAAATGCAAGACCGGTCTTGAGGAAGTTGACGCGACCGTACCACTCCGCCATCTGCCAGTTGTACACTTCCGGCGGAATGCCGCACTCGGCGAGCATGCTTTCCGGGAAGTGCCCCTGATAGCCTGCGTTGTGAATGGACAACACGGTGGGCGTAGTGGCGAAGCGCTCGCGCAGATCGCCGTAGGTGCGCATGTACATGAGCGCCAGCGACGTGTGCCAGTCGTGGGCGTGCACCAGCACCGGTCCGGCGATCAGCCGCGTGATGCCGTCGAGCACCGCACGCGAGAACACGGCAAACCGCCGCGCGTTGTCCGGATAGTCCTGACCATTCTCTCCGTAGAGCGCACTGCGATTGAAATACGCGGGCGCGTCCACGAACACCACGCGGGGACCGGGCGCTGCGTGCACCTCGCGGAAGAACCGTACCTCCACCGAGCGAAACCCCAGCTCCACGCGAATGGGTCGTCCAAGCGGCGCGAGGTCCGGCGCGTGATCACGCACGGAACGGTAGAGGGGTACGAACACCACCACGGCCGATCCCGCGCGCGACTGAAACGTGGCCAGCCCATTGACCGCCTCCGCCAGCCCGCCGGTACGCGCGAACGGCGAGTACTCGGCGGTGAGATGCACGATGGTGGGTGAGCCATCGGCCGGCGCAGGCACGGCGGGGAGCGACATCGACGGAGTCGGCAGGGCGGAGGCGGTCATCGCAAGCGGTTCAGGAGATCGGTGGATCGTCCTGGAGCGCGTCGCCCAGGATGGAGGGCGCGTAGTACGCCCGGACATACTGCTCCACCATGCGGCGCCCGGTGAACTGGGTGCCGGCCACGCGCATGGCGTTCTTCATGGTGGCCAGCCAATGCGTGGGAAGTTCCGCCGAGTTGCGTTCGTAGTACCCCGGCACGATCTGTTGTTCGAGCAGGGTGTACAACCGGTCGGCGGTGCGGTCACCCTGGTCGTCGTCGAGTTCCGGTTCAATGGCCCAGCCGTTCGTGCCATCGTAGCCCTCCTCCCACCAGCCGTCCACCGTGGACAGCTGTGGCACGCCGTTGAGCGCGGCCTTCATGCCACTGGTGCCCGACGCTTCCATGGGAACGCGGGGCAGGTTGAGCCACAAGTCCACGCCCTGCACGAGCAGGTGTGCGAGGTGCATGCCGTAGTCCTCAATGAACGCAATGCGCCCCTCGAACTGCGGATCCCGCGTGTACTGATACACCGACTGGAGCACCTGCTTGCCCGGGGTGTCGGCGGGATGCGCCTTGCCCGAGAACACGATCTGCACGGGGCGCGCCGGGTTGGTGACGAGGCGGCGGAGCCGGTCGACATCGCGAAACAGCAGGTTGGCGCGCTTGTAGGTCGCAAAGCGTCGCGCAAAGCCGATCGTAAGCGCGTACGGATCGAGCAGCGTGCCGGCGCCCACGAGCTGGGGAGCCTCGAGCGTCCGCTTCGTGTACGACCGCCGCGCTTCGTCACGTACGCGGCGCATGAGCACGTGCTTGAGGCGCAAGTGCGTACCCCAGAGTTTTTCGTCGTCGAGCGTGAGGACTTTGGCCCACGCGTCCGGCGAGCGCTCCGTGCCCCAGTTGGGGCCAAGATGTTCGTCGAGCAGTTGCATGACCGGGTTGGCCATCCAGGTGGCCAAGTGCACGCCGTTGGTCACGTGACCCACGGGGACGTCATCCACCGAGCGGCCAGGCCACAGCGGCTCGCACATGGCGCGCGACACGGCGCCATGGCGCTCGGAAACACCATTGACGCGGCGCGACATCCGGATACACGCCGCCGTCATGTGAAACACATTCCGACCGGCGGACGGATGGAAGCCCAGCTGCAGCACCTGCGACGCCGTCACGCCCATCTCCTCCCACACCGGACCGGCGCACTCGCGCACCTGATCAATCGTGAATTGATCATGGCCTGCGGGTACCGGCGTATGCGTGGTGAACACACTGGCAGCCCGGACCTGCCGCAGGGCGTCCTCGAACGCCACCCCTTCCGCGCACAGCGCCCGCACGCGCTCGAGCAACATGAACGCCGCGTGCCCCTCGTTCGCATGCCAGGCAGCCGGCGCGATGCCGAGGGCACGCAGCACCCGCACGCCACCGACGCCCAGCAACCATTCCTGTCGCAGCCGCAGCGCCGGTCCGCCCGCGTACAGCTTCGAGAGCAGGGGCCGATCCTCGACGTGATTCTCCTCGAGATCGGAGTCGAGCAGGTACACCGGCACGCGGCCCACCATCATGCGCCAGACGCGAATGTGCACGTCGCGCCCGAAGGTGCGCACGACCGTGAGATAGCGCTCCCCGTCGAGGCCCGGCACGGGCTGGATGGGCACCGACGACAGCGCGAACGTGTCGGGCGTGTCCTCCTGCCACCCGTCCAGGCGCACCCGCTGATCGAAGTAGCCGTCGCGATAGAAGATGCCCACACCCATGAGCGGCACGCCGAGGTCGGACGCCGACTTGCAGTGGTCGCCGGCCAGCACGCCGAGTCCGCCTGAGTAGATCGGTACCGAATCGTGGAATCCGAACTCCGCGCAGAAGTACGCAATCGGGCGCTCCCGCAGCTCGGGATAGGTCTGCGCGTACCACGTGTTCTCGTCGCTGTGTTCCGATGCCAGCCAGCGCATCACGCGATCATAGCGCGCGCAGAACTCCGGGCTGGCCGCGAGCGTGGTCAGACGCTCCGGACTCACCTGCTGGAGCAGGAGCACCGGATTGTGGCGCAGCTGCTCCCACAGGGTGCTGTCGATGAGGCTGAACAGCTTGCGGGCGTCACGATTCCAGCTCCACGCCACATTATTGGCCAGCTGGGTGAGCCCGAGCAGGCGGGGCGGAAGCGGATGGGGCGCCAGATCGGCAACCGGTGCGATGGAAGAGACGGACATGGGCAGTTCGTGATGGAAACGCATGCAGCGCCACAGTGGCACGGCAGCTCGGTGTTGACGAATCATAAGGTACCTTTCGGGACCGCACGGTGGACAGGTACCCGTGGTGCACGATATCCTCCGCCCGACATGGTAACCTCACGCCGCCCCCGAGCCCGCACGCGACCGCCGGTCGTCCACAAGTTTGGTGGCGCGTCTCTGGCTGACGCCGCTGCGGTGCGCCACGCGATCACAGTCGTGGCGGCGCACGCCACGGTACCCTCCATTGTGGTGGTCTCGGCCATGGCCGGCGTGACCGACGCGTTACTCGCGCTCGGCCAGTCGGCGCTGGCGGCCGGCTCCGAGGTGTCCGCCCGCGCTGCCATTGTGGACGCCGTCACCGCGCTGCGGTTGCGTCACGAGCAGGTGGCGCGCGCCGTTGCGCCGCGAGGGCCCGTCCGACAGCGGCTGCTCCGCGCCGTGACGTTGGCGCATGAAGAGCTGGCCACCCTGCTCGGCGGCGTGGCGTCGCTGCGCGAACTGACGCCGCGCACCCGGGATTTTCTGATCTCGCGCGGCGAGCAGCTCTCGGCCCAGCTGCTCGCGGCCGGCCTCGAGGCCGCCGGCATGCCGGCCGTGTACGTGTCGGCCACCTCGCTCATCTACACCGACGGGACGCACGGCAACGCGTTTCCGGATCTCGGTCGCACGGACGTGGCCGCGCGGGCCGCGCTTGCCCCCGTGCTGCGTCGCGGTGAGATCCCGGTGATTCCGGGATTCCTGGGGGCGTCACCCGACGGTACGGTCACCACGCTGGGCCGAGGCGGCTCCGATCTCACGGCCACGGTGTTGGCGCGCGTGCTCAAGGCGTCGGCGGTGCATCTGTGGAAGGACGTGCCGGGCCTGCTCACCACCGATCCGCGCATTGTGCCGGCGGCACGGGTGATTCCGCAGCTCAACGTGCGCGAGGCGGCTGAGCTGGCGTACTACGGCGCGAAGGTGCTGCACCCGCGGGCGCTGATCCCCCTCGCACGTACCGCGGTGCCGGTGTTCGTGCGACCGTTTGCCGATCCGAATGCCACCGGCACGGAAATTTCGTCCCGTCGCACCCTGCACAAGTATCCGGTGAAAGCGCTGTCCACGGTGCGGGGGCAGGCGCTCGTGACGGTCACCGGCAGCGGAATGCTCGGGGTGCCCGGCATTGCCGCGCGCACGTTTGCAGCGCTCCAGCACGCGGGTATCTCCGTCTCATTCATCACGCAGGCGTCGTCGGAGCACGCGATCTCCGTGTGCATTCCGGCCGAGAACGCAGACGCGGCACGCGCGGCGCTCGAGAGCACATTCGCCGCGGAGCGCGCGCGGCGAGAGATCGAGAAGGTGGACGTCACGCGCGACGTGGCCATGCTCGCCGTGGTGGGTCTCGGCATGGCCGGTACGCGCGGACTGGCGGCGCGGCTTTTTTCTGCGCTCGGACGCGCGCACATCAACATCGTGGCCATCGCGCAGGGGTCGTCGGAGCTCAACATCACGGTGGTACTCGACGACGCGCAGGCGAGCGAGGCCGTGCGTGCGGTGCACAACGAGTTCCAGCTGGACAAGATCGGTGGCGGCGCGGCCAACACATCCACGCACGTGGATGTCGTGTTGTTCGGCTTCGGGCAGATCGGGCGCGAGTTCTCCCGCATGCTCGACCGCGGCAAGGCGCGACAGGCGGTGCGCGTGGTGGCCGTGTGCGACCGCAGTGGCTTGGTGTTCGACGCGCGAGGTCTCGGTACGCGTCGCCTCGCCGCCTTGGCGGCGCACAAGCAATCGGGCAAGCCGTTGGCGGCGGTCGAGGGCGGGGAGAAGCTCACCGGTGCGGCCGCGGTACAGGCGATTGCGCGGCACGCGCTCTCCCATCCAGTGCTGGTGGACGTCACCGCCGACGACACACTACCGGCGTTGCGCGCCGCGCTGGCGAGCGGCTTCGATGTGGTGATGGCCAACAAGCGCCCGCTCACCGCGTCGCGCGAGGCCGTGGACGCGTTGCGCGCGGCGGCGGACGCGGGGGGACGGCGACTGCTCTTTGAGACCACGGTTGGCGCCGGCCTGCCGGTGATCGACACGTACGCCAAGCTCGTGGACGCGGGTGATCGAGTGTTGCGCATCGAGGGCTGCACGTCGGGCACGCTCGGCTTCGTGCTCACCGAGATCGGCAAGGGCAAGCCGTTTGGTGACGTCGTGCGTCGCGCGATGGCCAAGGGCTTCACCGAGCCGGACCCGCGCGATGATCTGTCGGGAATGGACGTGGCGCGCAAGGCACTCATTCTGGCGCGCATGCTGGGCTTCAAGGGCGAGCTGGCTGACGTGCGTGTGGAGTCCTTGGTGCCGCCCGCAGCCCGGTCGCTCTCGCGCGACGCGTACGTGGCGGCGCTCGACAGCTACAACGACGAATGGGTGGCACGACAGGCGGCCGCCGAGGAGGCGAACGCGGTGCTGCGCTATGTGCTGGAGGTGACGCCGCGTCGCGCCACCGTGGGACTCCGCGCCGTGGACCTGTCGCATCCCCTGGCAAGCTTGCGCGGCACGGACAATCAGGTCGTGTTCACCACGCCGCGCTACAAGGAGAATCCGCTCGCGATCACGGGACCCGGTGCGGGTCCGGCGGTGACCGCTGCGGGCGTGCTCAACGACGTGCTCAAGCTGGCGGGCGTGTGAGCGTGCGATCGTCCAACGTGGCGGCTGTTGATGCCGGACGGGCGGGCAATGCGCTGAACGCCGTCGAGGCGTTCGCGCCCGGCAGCATCGGCAACCTCGGGCCTGGCCTCGACGTGCTCGGCTGTGCAATCACGGGCCCGGGAGATCGCGTGCAGGTGCGACACATCGCCGGCCGAGAGATTGTGCTCGAAGAGGCCGGCCACCCGGACCTGCCCACCGATCCAGCGCGCCACGCCTGCGCCATTGCCGCCGACGCCGTGCGCCGCGCAGTTGGCGCGCCCAACGCAGGTTTCGCGCTGCGCGTGCACAAGGGGCTGCCGTTGAGTGCGGGGCAGGGGGGAAGTGCGGCCAGCGCCGTGGCCGCCGCCGTGGCCGTGCACGCGCTGCTTGGGGAACCGTTGCCGCCCATGCAACTGCTGGCGTGCTGTCTGGAGGCCGAGAGCGCGGTGGCGGGTCGGCATCTCGACAACTTGGCGCCGTCGCTGTTGGGCGGTGTGGTGACCATTCTCGGCCTGGATCCACCGGACGCGACGTTGGTGCCCGTGCAGGTGTCGCCGTGGTTCGCGATGGCGCATCCACACATCGCCGTGCGCACGGCCGATGCACGCGCTGTGCTGCCGGAGTCCGTGTCGCGAGCCACCATGGTGGCGCAATTGGCAAGCGTGTCTGCACTGGTCACCGCGCTTGTCACCGGCAACTTCGCGCTGCTCGGTCGGTCGCTGGTGGATCACGTGGCCGAGCCGGCCCGCGCACCGCGCGTGCCCGGATTCACGCAGGCACTCGACGCTGCGAAGCGCGCGGGCGCGGTTGGCGGCTCCTTCTCCGGTAGCGGGCCCACCACGTTTGCGGTCTGCGAAACGCGAGAGACTGCCGAGCGTGCTGCTGCAGGAATGCGCGATGCGTTTGTGGCAGCGGGGCTGGCCTGCGATACGCGCGTTGAAACGATCGACACGGTGGGTGCACGATGGAACGCCATCTGATGGCTCACGGCATGCTCCCGGTGGGCTCCGCCTCCGATCAGTATTGCGCCGCCTGCGACACGAGCTGGTCGGAGACGCACGCGTCGCCGCAGTGTGCCGCGTGCGGTGGCCTGCTGGTGATCCGGCACGCGCCACCGGTGGACTCGGTCGGCAACGCGATCACCGGCACCGTACTGCAGCATGCGCTCGCACAACACTGCTGCGCACGGCCGCTTGGGCACGCGTCCGGCGTATGGCGCTTCGAGTCGCTCATCATGCCCACCGTGGGCGACGCCATTGTGAGCTGGCCGGAGGGCAACACGGCGTTGCTGCAGCGCACGGCGCTCTCGCAGTACGTGGGGGTGGATGCGCTCTGGTGCAAGCACGAGGGCATGAACCCCACCGGCTCGTTCAAGGACCGCGGCATGACCGTGGGCACCACGCAGGCAGTGCGCGTTGGTGCCACGGCGGTGGCCTGCGCGAGCACGGGCAACACGTCGGCGTCGCTGGCGGCCTACGCGGCGCAGGCCGGACTGCCCGCGCTCGTGTTCGTACCCGCCGGCCAGGTCGCGCTCGGCAAGCTCACGCAGTCGCTGGCGTACGGGGCGCGCACGCTCCTGGTACGCGGCGACTTTGACGCGTGCCTACGCCTGGTGCAGGAAGCCGCGCAGGAACTCGGGATCTATCTGCTCAACTCCATCAACCCGTGGCGGCTCGAAGGGCAGAAAACCATCGTGCTCGAGCTACTCCAGCAGTTGGGCTGGCATGCGCCCGATTGGATCGTGTTACCGGCGGGCAACCTCGGCAACACGTCCGCGTTCGGCAAGGCGTTGCGCGAGGCCTTTGCGCTTGGACTCATTGACCGCGTGCCGCGCCTGGCGTCCGTGCAGGCCGCCGGTGCTGCACCATTTGCGCGGAGTTTCGCGGGCGGCTTCCGTGAACGGCATCGCGTAGCCGCGGAGACGCTGGCCACCGCTATTCGTATTGGTGATCCTGCGTCGCACGATCGGGCCGTGCAGGCCATCGGGTACACCAATGGCGTGGTGCTTTCGGTCACGGACGAGGAGATCATTGCCGCCAAGCGTGTGATCGACGCCGCCGGTGTCGGCTGTGAACCGGCCAGCGCCGCCAGCGTCGCCGGTGCACGTGCGCTTGTGCGCGACGGTGTCATTCAGCCAACCGATCGTGTGGTGACCGTGCTCACCGGACACGTGCTCAAGGACCCCGGCATTCTCGTGCGCATGCATCAGGACGCCGCGTTTCGCGATGCACCGGCCAACCAACCCATTGAAATCGAGGCCAGCGTGGCTGAGGTGGCGCGCGTGCTGCGCGACGCCAAGACCGCGTCCGTGTCCTCCTGACCTCCTGTTCCCGCCACGAATGACCGCTTCCTGATGTTACCTCCCGGACGACGAACCCTCATCACCGGCGCTGGGCGCCCGTACGGCGTGGCGCTCGTTCGCGCGTGCCTGGACCGGGGGGATCGGGTCATCGCCGCGTCCCGCAACCCGGCGCGCGTGCCGGTGCTGGCCGACCTGCGCGCCGAGTATGGAGGGCTGGAGCTGTTGGCGCTCGACCCGGCGGACGCGGGCTCCGTGGCCGCGGCCGCGCCGGTGCTGCACGGGTTGGCGCCATCCATTGACCTGTTGCTGCTCGCACCGCCCGAGCCGAGTGTGAACGAAAAGCTGGAGGACGTGGAACGCGACACCCGGTTGGCGACGGTCTCCGGCGCCGGGCTGGGCGAGCACTACCGACGCACGGCGGTCGCGCCGGTGTTGTTTGTCCGCACGCTGTTGCCCTGGCTCGAGCGGGAGCGCGGGGCGCGCGTGTTGTTCGTGAGCACATGGTTGGGCTCACTTGCGGGTAAGATTCAGGGAGGCGACTACGCCCTCTGTGCCAGTGCGGCGGGTTTGCACATGCTGGTGCGGGCGCTGTCGCACGACATCGCCGACCGCGGCATCACCTGCCTGATCGGCAATCCGGGCTGGTTTGCCACCACGCCGGACGGACCTGCCTTTCGCATTCCGATTGACGAATCAGCGGCGGGCCTGCTGGCGGTCACGGACGCACTGGCGCCGGCGCAGAGTGGTGGCTTCTTCGACTATACGGGAGTGGAGCGGGCATGGTGATCACGAGTCTTGAGCAGGAGACGGCGGCACGCGACGGCGGCGTGGCGCTGCACGGTCGGTGCGCGCAGCCTCCGCGAAGCGTTGGAAGAACCGCACGCTCGGCGTTGCTCGCGGCATGCGCGTGCGTTTCGCTGGCCATCTCCGCGCCGGCGCTCGGCGCGCAGGCCCCGCTGCCGTCGGCCAATGACAGCGTACCGCGTCTGAACCTGCCACCCAATGCCCACTACCTCCCGCACCGCGTGGCGCGCGGCAAGTCGTTCACGGACTTCGAGGCCATGCTGCAGGAGTTGGCGCAGGCTGATGTCGTGTATCTGGGCGAGGAACACGACGATCGCGGTACGCATGCGCTGCAGCTGGCCGTGCTTGAAGGGCTCGCGCGTCGCGGCGTGTCGGTGGTGCTCTCGCTCGAAATGATCGAGCGCGACGCCCAGCCAGCGCTCGATGCGTATCTCGCCGGCACGATGCCCGAAAGCGCGTTCCTCGCTGACTCGCGTCCATGGCCCAACTACCAGCCGGACTACCGTCCGCTGGTCGAGTTCGCGAAGGCGCACGAGTGGCCGGTGGTTGCGTCCAACATTCCGCGCGGCATTGCGTCCTCCGTCTCGCGCGGTGGGTTGGCCGCGCTCGATACCCTCATCGGCGAGGCCGCCGGCTGGGTCGCCGCCGAGCGCGCGTGTGGACCCAACGGCAAATACGCGCGCAAGTTTGGCAAGACGATGGAAGACATGGGTGGACACGGCGGTCCCGCCATGACCCCCGAGATGATCGCGCGCTTTTACGAGGCGCAGTGCATGAAGGACGAGACCATGGCCGAAAGCGTGGGTCGTGCGCTCGATGCCCACCCGAACGCGGTGGTCGTGCACGTGGCCGGCGGATTCCACGTGGCAGAGGCCCTTGGGACCGTGGAGCGCGTTGAGCGTCGCGCCAAGCGCGGGGACATCCAACGCAAGCTGCGCGACGCGCCGGTGGTCATGTTCGTCCCCACAGCCGATCTCAGCGAGGTTGATGCGGGAAAGAACAGAAAGCTGGGCACGTTTGTGGTGTACCCGTTGCGATAGTGGCGCAGCGCCTGAAGGGGTGCACACCGCGTGTTCGCGCTTCGCCCGAGACTCTCATCGTCATGTTCCATGCATCGCATCTCCGCTGATCCCGTGTGCTCACGCCTTCGCGCAATCCGCGCGCTCGCTGTCGTCCGCTGCGTCGGCGTGCTCGCGCTTTCGGTCACGTTCGTCGCGGCGACCGCGCGCGCGCAGGCACCCTCGGCCGCCGACCAGAAGGCCCTCGGCGCGCAGTTGTCGCCGCAACTCATGCAACGGCTCGGCGCACTGGCGCACGATTCCATGGAAGGTCGGGCCGCAGGCACCGCTGGCGGTGCACGCGGTCGCGCCTACATCGAGCAGGAGCTGCGCGCGCTGCGCATCGCACCGGCGGGCGCCGCGTACCAGGTGCCCGTGAAGCTCCGGCCCCGCGCCGGCAGCGACTCCATGGGCGCCAACGTCGTGGCGCGCGTCCCCGGCACCCTTGGCAGCGGACCGGTGCTCGTGTTGTCCGCGCACCACGACCATCTCGGCATTCGCGGGGACAGCATCTACAACGGTGCCGATGACGACGCGTCGGGCTCGGTGGCGCTGCTCAGCCTCGCAGAGCGCTTCCGGGACCATCCACTGCAACACGACGTGATCTTCGCGTGGTTTGAAGCCGAAGAGAGCGGAATGTCTGGTTCACGCGCGTTTGTGGCCGATCCACCAGTACCGCAGGAGCGGATTGGCGTGAACGTGAATCTCGACATGGTCTCGCGGCAGGATGGCGGAGCGCTCTGGGTGACCGGCACGGCGCACTACCCGTTTCTGCTGCCCATCGCGGAGGAGCCGGCGGGGCAGGCGGCCATCCCCGTTCGCTTCGGACACGACACCAAGGGTGCCAAGCCGAGCGATGACTGGACCTCGGCGTCAGATCACGCGGCCTTCCACCGCGCCAAGATTCCGTTCCTGTACTTGGGCGTGGAGGACCATCCGGACTATCACAAGCCCGGCGATGACGCGGCCAAGGTGGACCCCGCATTTTTTGGGGCCAGCATCGCGTTTACCGAGCAGCTGGTGCGCGCGCTCGATGCGCGGCTGGACGAGATTCACGCCACGCGGGGCGCGAAGCCCTGAAGATCGCCGTGGGGGCAAAACGCACACCACCTCTCACGAGCGGCAGGCGAAGGCAGAAATGACGGACGGGCGCGGCGGGACACCCCCCCGGCCGGGGGGGTGCGGGGCCCGCGCGGGGCGCGCGCCCCCACCGGCATCCCCGGTTTACGGGGGGGGTGGCGG
>JBBSPE010000044.1:0-27173 GCA_038259155.1 Gemmatimonadales bacterium | reverse complement strand
TGAGCGGCAACTGGCCGGAGTGGTTGCGGGTGTTTGCGCAGGTGGCCTAGCCGGGGTGGCGCGATCCGGCGATGCGCGTCGCCGCCGCGCTCCGTCGGCGCCATCGTGACGCGTCACCGTTGGTCAGCGCCCGGGAGACGGGTGTATCACTTCGACACCTGATGGCGAACGGCCGCGTCCACACCCAGCCCCGCGTCACCATGCAACACCCGATCACACGCGCCGCGCAGGTGGCCGTACTCGCGCTGATGCCTGCCATCCTGACGCTCGCCACGCTGTCCGCCTGCAGCGAACCCTCCAGCACGAGTGCCGCTGTGGTGGTGCGTGACAGCAGTGGCGTGACCATTGTGGAACAGGACCTCGCGCAGCTGACGAGCACCTGTACGATCGGCGCACAGCCCACGCTCTCCATTGGTGTGGAGGAAGGCGAGGCCGAATACATGTTGGCCGGTCTCTTTGGCGCGGTGCGGCTCTCCGACGGGCGCATCGTGCTTGCCCAGCGCAGCACGCACGACATTCGCTACTACGACTCGACGGGGACCTTCCTCCGCGCGTCGGGTCGCCAAGGCCGCGGGCCGGGCGAGTTCGCCGATCCGTTCTACCTGCACGTGCTGCCTGGCGACACGGTGTATGCGGGCGACTACGACCCGTGGCAGTTTCTCGTGTTCGATCCAGAGGGCAACTGGGTACGTTCGGTGAGTCCGGTTCCGCCGTTTCTCAACTCGCCGAGTCCGCGCGGCGTGCTGTCGGACGGGCAGCTCGTGCTCGGGAAAGAGGATCGACTCGGTGATGAGGATCCGACCACATTCCCGTTGCGCTACGTGGACGTCATGCGATTCGACGCGGACGGAACGCTGCGCGACACGCTCGGGCGATTCGCCAATGGTCGGTACGGCAAGGTGGACCCCGACCCGCGCCTGCCATTCATCTTCCCGCTCTTCGAATCGTTCCTGCAGTTCGAGGCACGTGATGAGCGCGTCGTGATCGGGCATGCGTCGGCCACGGAGCTTCGCATCCATCGAGTGGACACGGCATTCACGCTGGAGCGCATCCTGCGATGGAATGATGGGCCGCGTGACATCACGAGCGAAGACATCGCAGCGGAGCGCGAAGCGTTCGCGGCGCGTTACCCCGATCTTGCACCGCCGATGTACGCGATGCTGGTGGAGCCCATGGTGAGCGAGGCACGGCCCGTCGCCGAGCAGTTTCCGGCGTTCGGGCAACTGCGCATCGGGACGGACAACCGACTCTGGATTCGCGAGTACCCGCGTCCGCGTGCGGACACCACGACCTATCGCTGGCTGGCGTTCCAACCGGACGGCACGTTCGCCTGCCGACTCACCACACCGCGGTACAATCAGTTCTACGAGTTTGGCGCCGACTATGTACTCGTGCGTGATCCCGACTCGCTTGGCGTCGAGCGCGTGCGACTGTTTCCGTTGGGTGGACCGTGACGTGTTGATGGTGCGGCCTGCCGGGCCCGGTCACGCTCGGCGCGCCGGTATGCGGTACGACTGAATCACTGTCAGCCCGCGCGAAACGCCTCGAGCCGCACGGGCACACCGGGTCGTGCTTCGACCGCCGCGAACCGCGCACCCGCGACAAAGCCTGTCGCGTTCAAAACCGAACGCCGATCCGCCACGGACCAAAACCGCACGGACGCCGACTTCGTTCGCCATCCCACTCCGACCATCGCGGAGGTGGTGCCGTCCAGCGAAAGTCCGCCGGAGGGTGGCCCGCCTGGTGACGGGCCAAGCGAACACCCCACATCGCCACCACCCGACCGCATGTAGCGATCGAGCGACGCGAACGGAAAGACACGACCTCGACTGCGCACCTCGGCGCCGAAGACGGGCCCAACCGCTCCGCACGCACTCGCGAACGAATCGGGCGTGTCCACGACGCCAATGCGCAGCGTGACTTCCGGCGTCCGGGATTGCGCTCCCAGCGGCATGACCGCCGCGAGGAGCAGCAGGCCCACACTACGCCATGTCAAATTCCTTGTTGAACGCCACGGCGAACTGGAACGTCTTGGCACGGCTTCGCGTCTCCATCATGTCGGCCACACGCGTGAGGCGCGCAGGAATGGCAAGGATCTTTTCCTGCGCCTTCTGGCCGGCTTCCTTGAGACCGGTGATCGTTTCGATCTTCCAGAACTTGATGAGCTCGTCCACGATCTTGAGATAGTCGCGCGGCCCGTAAATGCCGGCGCGCCGGATCACGTCGGCCATGTCACGGAAGTGCGGCATGTTCACGCCGGGCATCTCGATGGACGGCATGATGAGCGCGGCCGACTCCAGCGCGGTGTCTGGATCACGCTTGAGCACCTCGGCGAAGATCGTGCGGTAAAACACGTAGTGCCGCGCTTCTTCCTTGGCCACGTTGGAGAGCACTTCGCCAATGAGCGGCTCGTTCTCGCCCGCAAGACGCCCGGTGTTGGCGTGGCTCACCTGTGTGGCGCGCTCCTGCAGCGATGTGTACACAAACACGCGATAGGGATCGCTGTCCCACGCCGGCTCAAAGCCGGCCTTGATGTACTCGAACTGCATGCGCTCGAGCACCGGGTTGTCCACCAGTCGCGAGTCGTGCATGTAGTCGTGCAGAATGGCGCCGTGCCGATCTTCTTCGGCCGTCCACAGGTTCGTCCACTTGGTCCAGATGCTGTCGCTGCCGAGATACACGGCGAGCAGCCGGTGGAAGTGCGGCAGCCCTTCTTCGGTGAGCAGGTTGAGCGACAGGGCAACGCGCATGGGGAAGCTGATGCCCTCGGCGCGCTTGCGCAGGTCTTTCACCCACTGATCGGGGTCGGTGTCGGGTTCCGGGTGGAGCAGCTCGCTCGGGAACCACAGGACGCGCTTGGCCTCATGCTGTTCCATGAGGGAGTCAATGACAGGCTCAAGATCGGAGAGGACTTCGACCTTGGCGAGGGTTTCGGCAGTGGGTGTTCGCATACGTCAAACCTAGCGTCGCGCAGGCTCTCGGCTAGCTCGCGGCGCGGTGGGAGGGGCGGGACGGGCAGGCGGGCGACACAGCGGTGTGCGGGCCACGCCTTCCCACCCGCAGCTCAAACAGAAACGGCGATGAAAACGATGGCCGAGCACGCGCCAGCCTCCCTCGTGCACGAGCGGTTGAGTTTCTTCGCCGCAGGTGAGGCAGATGTCGCCCTCCGGAATGAGCGCCACGATGGCCTGCGTCGCCAACCAGATGAAGGCGATGCGCAGGCCCACGAACACGGCAATGAAGGTCCAGGCGTCGGACCACTGCCACCACGCTTCAGTGTTCATCGTGTCGCTGGCTGCTTCGTGCTGGGATCGAGCTCAGCGCGAGCCGAGCTTGTCCTTGAAGAAGGAGACGGTGCGCGGCCAGGCCTGCTCGCTGGCGCGCATATTGGCGCCGTCCTGTCCGGATTGCTGGCGCAGGAATCCATGGCCGGCGCCATCGAGGATGACAGGTTCATAGCTCTTGCCCATGCCGTCGAGGGCAGTCTTGGCGGCGGAAATGGTGCTGTTGACGCGATTGTCGTTGCCACCGTAGAAGCCGAGCACGGGCGCCTTGACGTTGGCCAATGTCTCGGTGGCCGGGGACGAGCCGTAGTACACCACTGAGGCGCCGAGCCCGGGTGCGTCCACCGCGTGCTGGAAGACGGTGCTCCCGCCCCAGCAGAAACCCACCACGCCGTAGGACGGCTTCGCGGACGGCAGCTTCATGCCATAGTTGGCCACGAGGGCGATCTGGCGCTGGACGTCCTTCGCGTCGAGCGTGCGGATGGCGGCGGTGGCGGCGCCCTGCTCGGGACCGTTGGGGCCCTCAGGCAGGTGCTTCATGGTCATGAGGTCGGGCGCAATGGCAATGAACCCCTCGGCGGCGAGCTGGTCTGCCACGCCACGCACCCAGTGGGTGAGTCCGAAAATTTCATGCACCACCACGACCACCGGCGCCTTGTCGGCGCGCTCCGGATAGACCACCCAAGAGCGCACGGTGTCGGCGCCTTCGGTCACGGTGACCCACTCGCCGTGGCGGGGCGACGCGTTCAGGCGATTGACCGCGCCCTCGGCGTCGGCCGGCAGTGCGAGCTGATCCGCAGCGGCGGCCGGTGCCTCGATCGTGGTGGCGGCGGAATCGTTGAACGTGAGGGTGACCGCGAGCAGAACGCCAGCGACGGCAAGGCCGCCCAGAAAGGCGCGAATCGGATGCATGGCGAGAAGGGAACGGGTGGGGCCGCGGCGCCAAGCGGGCTTCGCTCGACGCGTACGGTGGAGCTATCGGATGGGAACGTCGAAACGGAGCGGATTGGGCACGGTGAACGAGAAGTGCCACCACTCCCTGTCATAGTTCACAAAGCCTTCGCGCGCCATGGCCGTGACGAAGCGCAATCGATTGACCGCAATCTCGCCCTGGGCGTTGGCGGTGTTTGCCGCCTCATTGAACGTGTCAAACGGCGTGCCCATGTCGAGCCGTTCCCCAGATTCGAGCGACACCAGTGTGCAATCGATCGCGACGCCGAGATTGTGACGCGATCGATCGGCGATGTAGCCGTCGGTGACCAGGGAGTCACGGCCGGCGGCCTGGGCCCAGTCCAGCATGGCCTCGGTGGCGCGCACCGGGCGATACGCGTCCCACACGAGCAGTCCCAGCCCCTCCTCGCGCAGTGAAGCCTGCACGCGGGCGAGAGCCGCCGCCGCGTTGCGATGGAGCAGTGCCCGATTGGCATCGTACCCAGGAAGCGGCGTTCCGGTGAAGTTCGCGCTGTCGCGGTATCGCAGGTCCACTCGAATGGAGCTGTCGAGCGACGCGATATCCACGAGCAGGGTGTCCGCGTCGCCGGGGGTACCCACCACGAGTCCGGCCGGGGCGTTGGCGCCGGCCGGGGAGGTCGGGGTGTTGGCTGGCGTGCGGTCGGGTGCACGGTTTTCGATGGTGCAGGCGGTGACGAGCGCCGCCGCGAAGCACGAGCAGATTACGGGCGTGAGGGAGCGCGTTCGCGTCATCCCGGGAATGTACGAGCGCCGCGCGGTCGTTGCCTACTTCCGCATCCAGCGATCCTTGGTTTCGAGAACGCGCCCAGCCTCAGGGCCGTCCAGCCAGGCGCGGGCTGCCGGGTCGTCTCGCACGTAGGCATCCCAGAACGCAGTGGTAAGTGCGAGAATCGCGCGGTGATGATTTGGGTTGCGGGCATCCGACTCGCCGGGTAGCGCGCGATCACCAAACGCGGAGTGTTCGGCGTCGAACAAGACCAGTTCGTACTTGCTTCCAGCCGGAAGCGCGGGATAGACCTCGAGCCGATTCTCGAGCGTCTGTCCGCCCACACGGGCCACGTCCTTGGTGCCGGTCATGAGCAGCCAGGGCATGGAGACGGTGCCGAAGGCCTGCGCGGCGGTTCCCTTTGCTGGAGTGCTGGGGCTCATGATCACGGCGGCGTCGATCCGCGCATCGCGATAGGCGGCGCGTCCGTCCGGGAACGTCTGTCCACTCACGGCCTGCGTGGTGACGGCACCAAACGAGTGGCCGGACATGCCGATGTGCGCGAGATCGAGCGCGCCCGCCAGCGGATGCGTGGGGTCGGCGTTCCACCGCGTGAGCGCGTCGAGCACGGCCGGGACGTCACCCGTGCGCAACAGGAAGTTCTGCGCGTTTGCCGCACCCCGAAGGGCGCGCATGCGGCGCAGCGGTCCCACGTTCTTCCACACGGATTCGTCGCTGCCCGCATGCTGCAGAAACACCACCACATATCCGCGCGCCGACCAGTGTTCGCCGAGGTAGGGATTGTTGGTGCGAGCGCCACCGAGCCCGTGACTGAACAGCAGTACGGGCGCCGGTCCGTCGCTCCGCGGACGGTACACGCGAATCGGAATGGTGCGCTGGCGTGCGGCGTCCACCACGTCGAAGTCCGCCGTGGGACGCGTGGCATTCGCGCTCACGTGCAGCGGGTCGTATGACGCGGTTGGTGTGGTCGCCGCACCGCTCGCCTGTGCCGAGACCGGGGACGTGCACCCGATCGCGGGCACCACCAGCAGAGCGGCGACCGCAACGGCGCGTCGCGTGCGTTGGACTGTCGAGCTGAGCACGGTATGTGACTTCATGAGACTCCTCCGCATTGAATCCAGAGAACACACCAATCGCGCGCTACCCTACGTGTCGGCGTGCGCACTTGGCTGCTCGGCCTGCTGCTCCACACGGGTCAAGTGCTCAGCCAGAAACGAGACAGCGCGCGATTCGGCGTAGTATGTCGTACGCCACGGCGTGGACCCGTTCACGAAGCCCACGTGTCCACCACGCGCCGGAAACTCCGTGGTGATGTGCGCATGGCCGCGCATCTGTTGCGCGACATCGTGCAGGACATCCACGGGAAGGAACGGATCGTCCTGCGCACTCAGCAGCAGCAACGGCGTGGCAACGCCCGCGAGAAACGACTGCGCACTGGCGCGCGCGTAGTAGTCGGCAGCGTCGGTGAAGCCGTGCAGCGGCGCCGTGAAGCGATCGTCGAACTCCCACAAGGTGCGCGCGTGCTGCACACTGGCGAGGGGCGCAAGTTCGGGATGCCGCGCAATCTTCGCGAGCGCCTTGGGCACGAGCGAACGCAGAAATGATCGTTCGTAGATGGTGCCAAACCCGCGGCCAATGTGCCGCGACGCGCGCGCGAGCGAGAACGGCACCGACACGGCGACCGCGCCGCGCACGACGCCTGGTATGGTGATGCCACGCTCGCCCAGCAGCTTGCACAGCACATTGCCTCCCAGCGACACGCCCACGATGCCGAGTGGCGCCGGTGATTCCGTCGCGAGCCTTTGCAGCACGACCCACGGGTCGCTCGTCTCGCCCGAGTGATACGAGCGGGGAAGCCGATTGGGTGTGGGGCCGCAGGTGCGGAAGAGCAGCAGGTCCATGCCCCAGCCGCGCGCGGCCGCTTCACGAAAGAGTCCGCGTGCGTAGTGCGAGTGCAGACCGCCCTCGAGCCCGTGCAACAGCAGCAGCCGCGGCGTGGTGCGTGGATCACCGGCGGGTGGGAGGCGCGCCATCTCGACAAAATCGCCATCGGGCGTGTCCCACTGCTCCAGCGAAATCGCGGGTGCTGGCTCACGGCGAACGACACGCCCCCACAATGTGGCCGCGTGTGCGCCGAGCCAGCGGGGTGGGACGTAGGGCATGTGGGCGGTTTCGCCTACCACGCCACGCGCACCACCGGGATGCGGCGGGAGACCGGCTGACGGCTCAGTGCCAGCTGCGGTACCCCGTTCACGGTTCGTGCTGTGCCACGTGGCTGAAACGCGAACGCGGTGACAAGCGGTGCGAGGGACACGGTCACACGCGACTCGGCTTCGCCCCGGGCCGTCCCCGGTCGCACAAGACGGGACGAACTCTGCATGATGCCGCGCAGCGGGCCCGCGTCCGGGGCCGGCTCCACGATGGCATCGGCCGCGAGCAGTCCGAGCATTCCGCCGCCCGCCACGAGCAACGTGATGACGCGACCCTCGCTCTCCGCACCAGCGGCAATGCCACCGCCAATCAGCGCGCCGGCAAACGCGCCGAGCTGCACCAACGTGCCTTCCGCGCCGGTGCGATCAGCAGCGCGCACGAGCAGGCGGTCCGCGAGAAAGAATCCGCCAAGCAAGCCCGCGGTGGTCACACCAAACGCCGCTTGTTCCTCGGCAGAATTGTCAAAAACGGACAGGGCGGACACGGCGCCGATCAGCGCGCCCGTAAACGCGACCTTGGCGTCGCCGGACGTCACGTTGTACGCCGCTCGACGAGCGTAGCGCGGGCCGATGGCATAGCCCAGCAGTCCGGCGCCAATCGCGCTGCCGAGCGCAATCTTGCCGCCGGAGCGCAAGTCGCGATTGACCTCGGTGATGGGTACCGGACCGGAACCGAAGTCGATCTCCCGCACGACTTCCCTCTCCCCAAACGCGTCAAGCGCACCGGCCACGCCGAGCGTGGTGAGTGCCGCCATATCGGCCGCGAGTCCGGACGTGCCGGCCTCGCCGTCGCTCAGGCCTCGGGCGCCAAGAAAGCCCGCGACCGTGCCGCCAATAGCGCCGGCGAGAATGGGCCCGCCATATCCTGGTCCGCCACGTGCGCTCGCGATGGCGGCGACGGCCGAACCCGCGAGTCCGCCGCGCGTGCCGCCGTGGGACGCGAGACTGGCCTGCGCGCGTGTCACCGTGCGATGCTTGACCAGATTCGCGGCAATGAAGAACGAGCTTCCGGCGGCCAGAAAGTAGCCGCCGGCTGAAGTGCCGCCGCCGGCGTCGCTCAGCAGGGCGGCGGTGGCGGGACCGTAGCCGAGAAGTCCCAGAATCGTTTGGTTGCGAACGAATATGTTGCCCGCCGGCTCGGAGACTTCCATGCCCGAACCGGTGACACCGCTCCGATCACCTCGCGCCACCTGCGCCGCGAGGCCCTCTTCCACGCGCTGGCGAAGCGCCGCCGCCGCACTGGCCGTGAGTGCATAACGCAGCGTGGCATTGTCGGCGCTTTGGACAGACAGCACGTATTGCTCGTTCGAGACCGACAGCAGACGGGCCTCACGAAATGGCTCCGTCACAGGCCAGTCCGGGGCCGACAAGCCCAGTCGCGCGACCAAGGTCGGTGTCAGGATCGTGACACGACCGGCCGAGTCGAACGGCACGGACCGCTCAACGACTGGTGCGACCTGAGCGGTCAGGGGCTTGGCGCCTACAGCCAGCGCGAGCAGGATGACGCGGAGAGCAACGGCGGCAGCGTGAATCGGGCGCGGGGGAACGCGTCGCCGAGCGAGCTGGATGACGAGAGGCATGGCGGTCTGGTGCAAGGGGGGGAACCGCGTGCCAGCGTGACCTGAGGCACGGATCACCAGCATACCCCGCGCGCGGCATTCTCGTGCCAGTGCGCGACTTTCGTCCGTCAGCTGTCCAGACGGGCCGGCGTGGCCCGTTGTGCCTTGGCCTGCTGAAGACGCTCATCGGCGTGTCAGGTCCGGGGTGGTGGCCGGCAACAGCGCGGCGAATTCATTGCCGATGGTGCGGGCCAGCAGGGCGACGGGGCGAGAGGTCTCGCGCAGGACCTGCGCCGGCATATTGAGGACGGTCTCACCGTCCGCTAGACCCACTCGGCGGTTGTGTTACCGAAAATGGTCAATGTCCAGTATGGCCGGCTCCTCGAGCGTCTGGATCTGTTCGTCGGTCCACGCCTCTGGCTTGCGGTCCAGTGCGCGACGATGTGCGCAGCGGAACGCCGGAGCAGGGGAAGACGCCGAGCTCGGTGTGTGTGGGGTTGGTCGGCGTTCCCGTCGCGAATCTGAAGCGCCGGCTGCGTACCGCGACTGCTGGGATTCTGCGGCTGGGCCGCTATCGTTGCTGCATGCGATGCTCCCCACTCCCTCTCCTGCTGTTCGCACTCCCCGCCGCGCTCTGGGCCCAATCGCCCGCCACGCCGCCGTCCATCCAGCCGCCGCGCGTTGAGACCTCAATTGTCGTGGACGGTCAGTTGGACGAAGCCGTCTGGCAGCGCGCCACGCGACTGGACGGCTTCCGTCAGTTCCAGCCGGTGGATTCGCGTCCGGCCGAAGACTCCACCGTGGTGCTGGTGTGGTATTCGCCCACGGCCATCCACTTTGGAATCCGGGCGTACGATCGCGTGCCGGAGAGCGTGCGCGCGACCGTCTCCGACCGCGACAACATCGGCAACGACGACCAGGTGACGATCTATCTGGACACGTTCAACGATCGCCGCCGTGCATATTTTTTCGCCGTGAACCCGTACGGCATCCAGGATGACGGCGTGCGCAGCGAGGGCGGCTTTACAGCGAGCAGTGGCGGGTCGGGGACCACAGACCGCAATCCGGACTTCATCTGGCAGAGCAAGGGCATGAAGACGGACTACGGCTGGGTGGCCGAAATCCGGGTACCGTTCAAATCGTTGCGGTGGAGCGCGGGTGGGGACCTCACGTGGGGGCTCAACGTGTCGCGACTCACGCGCCGCACCGGCTACGAGGACACGTGGACCGACGTGCGCCGTGCGAACGCGTCGTTTCTCGCGCAGGCGGGCATGATCACCGGGCTCGAGGGCATCAGTCGCGGTGTGGTCACGGAAATCCAGCCCACGTTCACTGCTGATTTTCCCGGTGTGCGTCTGGCCGATGGCAGCTACGACCGCCTGCCCGCGCAGACGGACGTGGGTGCCAACCTGCGCTTTGGCTTCACGCAGCTCACGCTCGACGCCACGATCAATCCTGATTTCTCGCAAGTGGAGTCGGACGCGGGGCTGGTGACCATCAACGAACGGTTTGCGCTGTTCTTCCCGGAACGTCGCCCGTTCTTTCTGGAAGGCATCGAGCTGTTCGCGTCGCCGAACAATCTGGTGTACACGCGCACGGTGGCCAATCCGCTCGCGGGCACCAAGCTCACGGGAAAGTTTGGTGCGTGGACGATTGCCCACCTCACGGCACTTGATGAGTTCGGACAGGCGCGCGACGGTGGCGTGACCGACGAGACACAAGCGATCGTCAACCTCACACGATTGCGACGCGATGTGGGCGCGAACTCGGTTGCCGGCGTCACGGTCACCAATCGTGATGAAGACGGCGACTACAACCGCGTGGTGTCGGCCGACACGCGGCTGCTGTTCAACAAGCTGTACTACGTGCAGGCGCAAGCTGGTGCGTCGTTCACGCGCGACGCGCGCGATGACGATGTGCGCGTGGATCCGTTGTGGGAACTGGAGACGGATCGCACCGGTCGGGCGTGGGGCTACAACTACAAAGTGAGCGCCATCGGCGACGACTTCGAAACCTGGAGCGGGTTCGTGAACCGCACGGGCATCGTCTCGGCGCGTGGCTTCAACCGTCTTGCCCTGTACGGGCGCCGCGGCGCGCTGATTGAAAGCGCCACCCTCTTTGGTGGCGTCACGCGCATTCTCGACTACAACGCACCTTCCAGTCGTGCGCTCGAGGGCACGCACGAACTCAGCCTCTCGGCCCGGGTGCGAGGCGGTTGGAATGTGTCGGGACGAGTGGACCTGTCCTTTGTGCGCTTTGATTCCACCATGTATGCGGGCTACGCGGTGGTCGGGCCCGATGCACCGCAGCCGTTTCCGCTGGCCGACGGCGTGTTCAATGCGCCCAACACCAGCGTCACGGTGAGCACACCAACCTGGCGTCTGTGGCAGGGCTCGCTCACCCTGCAGCGCGGCACACGCGCCATTTTTCCGGAGGCGGCGGAAGGCACCGGCCAGTCCGTGTCAGCGTCGCTCACACTGCGTCCCACTCCCGCGGTGCGTGTGTTCGGCACGCTGGCCATGCAACAGCTCGACCGCACGCGTGATGGCAGCGAGTTTGCGCGCACGATTCTGCCGCGCGTGAAAGCGGAGTTCCAGCCCAACCAGGCGGTGTTCTTCCGCGTGGTCGCCGAGTATCGCAACGAGCGCCAGGCGGCGCTTGTCGATCCGGTCAGCGGCATTCCGCTCGTGATCTCCGGTACCAGTACGGCGGCGCGCGAGAACAATCGCTTGCGCGTGGACTGGCTGGCGTCGTACGAGCCGACGCCCGGTACGGTGGCGTTCCTTGGCTACGGGTCCACGCTGGCCGGTGATCGTGCGCTCACGTTCAGCGGTTTGGAACGGCGCGACGACGGATTCTTCGTGAAGCTGGCCTACTTGTTCCGACGGTAACGCACGACGGCGGTGCAGGCCGCGTGCGCTACATCACCACCAGTAGCTCGGACGCACCCGCCTGAGTGCTTCCCTGCACCACGCTCCAGTACGCCACACGCGTCTGCGTGAACGCACCGGCGCTGGCGCCGAGGATTTCGCCGGTCGGCACCACCCGTCGCGCGCCCTGCACCAGCGTGGCGCAGGTGGCACCGGCGTCTGAGCATGGCGCCAGCAGACCAAGCCAGCCGCTGTTGACGACCTGATACGCAATCACGGTTTCCGAGCCGTTGTAAAGCTCAATGCCGTCCGTGACGCGCGTGGCGGTCACACCGCCTGCCACCAGTCCGGTGGGTCCGGTACCAGAGTCGGTTGCTGGCCGACTGCAGCCAGTGGTGCTGAGCAAGAGGGCAAGCGCGAGCAATGAGACAAGGCGTGTCATGAAGGCCACCGGGGAGAAGGAAAACACGTTCTGCTTCCCCATACCCGGCCTGCGGAGGTCGTGTCACTGTCCGAGACCGGGAACCGTGCTGCGCCTCGCCGATACTCAGGTGATCGTGGGACGGCGCGAATGAAAATCGGTGGCTTTCTGGAACTGGTGCGCCACCGACAGGATCGCGTCGTCGTTGTACAGCGCACCCGTGATCACGCCGCAAATGGGCTGTGGGTTGAGCTTGGGCGTGTCGGCCGGGGCGTTCCCGCCGCGACCTCGTACCTCGGGCACCTCGAACTTGTAGGGCAGCACCGCGCACGGATGCCCGGTCTGCGCGTTGGGCCCGATGTCGGCGCTCGGATTGCCGATGAACAGGTCGAGGTCTTTCATGAACTCGCCCCACTTCACCACCAGCATGTAGCGACGGCGCTGGTTGTTGAGATACTCAAACGCCGGCACCGCGCGTCCGCGCACGAAGCGCGGGTTCCAGTCGGCCGGCGCCATGGGGCTCGGCGGCGGATCGTTGGGGCCCGGACGCTGTGCCTGCGCGTTGGGTGCAGGCAGGGTGTCGAGATCGAGACCCGTCTCCTTGGCTTTGCGCTGCACGTACGAGTCAAACGCCGCCGCGTACTCGGCGTTCAATCCGCCGCCGGCCATACCCGGCACCGTGGGACGCGCGCCAATGGTACGCGGCTGCATGCCGATTTCGCGCAGCTTGGCAATCATCTCTTCCGGCGCGTTCTCGTCCACGCCAATGCGCAGCGATGACAACGACAGGTCGCGATTGAACTGGAATGGCGTGGTCACTGTGCTCGGGTCGTTCTCGTCCACGCCATGCACCGCGTTGAATACCATGGCGCAATCCTCGGCCGTGCGGCACATGGGCCCCACGCGGTCCTGCGTCCAGGCGAGCACCATGCCACCGGCACGACTCACGCGCCCGAAGGTGGGGCGCAGCGCCGAGATACCGTTCCGGATGGCCGGTGACACGATGGAGCCCTGCGTCTCGGTGCCAATGCTGAACGCCACGCAGCCCGCCGCGGTGGCCGATCCGGGGCCGGCCGACGAGCCGCTCGAACCCTGCGAGAGATTCCACGGGTTGTTGGTGCGTCCACCAAACCATTGGTCGTTCTGTGCGAACAGTCCGGTGGCCAGCTTCGCGATGAGCACCGCGCCCGCTTCGCGCAACCGCACCACAATTTCCGCGTCCTCATCAATGAGGCGGTCCTTGAAGTCTGGCGCGCCCCACGTGGTGCGCACACCCTTCGTGTTGAACAAATCCTTCACGCCGTACGGCAGACCGTGCAGCGGGCCGCGATAGTTGCCGGCTGCGATCTCCGCGTCGGCGCGCGCCGCCTCAGCGCGTGCTGACGACTCCATGATCGTGACGGCGCAGTTGAGCGTGGGATTGAGCGCCTTGAGCCGCGTGAGGTACAGGTCGGTGAGCTTGGCCGATGTGATCTTGCGCTCCTTGATGAGCGCCGACAGCCGGTGCGCCGGCAGGAACACGATGTCTTCGGCGCTGGTGGGCACGGCGCCAATGAATGGTTCGACCGTAAACGTGGCCCGCTCGAAGGCCGCGGCGCCACGCTCGCGCACCAGCTTGGCCATGAGCGCACCCGTTCCGCCGGGATACGGCATGAACTGTTCGGCCGGTGGCTCGCCATTGCCAAGCGGCACGGCTTCCTGCTGGGCCAGGAACGACGCGATGGCGTCGGCGTCGAGCGGCCCTTCGAGGTTGTCGAGCGTGCCCTCGAGTGCGCGGCGCGCCAGTTCGCTGTTGGCCAGTGCGCCGGCGCCGCCTCCATAGGAGAGTGCGCGCTGAGCGTGTGCGGCGCTCGCCCCAAAGGTCGTCGCAGCCGCTGCCACAAGCGAATAGAACATGAACTGTCGGCGATCGAGACCGGTGGCTGCTTCATCGTGATGAGCGCGGGCGAGGTCGGACTGGAGCTGGTCGAGCAGTTCTTCTGGCGTAGGCACGGGCAGGCTCTGGAGGAGGGGACAGGCGCTGTTGCGGCCGGCGGGGCTTGGGCGGCGGCGGCCGACTGAAAGCGAATGTCGAACGATGCGAGCGCGCTGCGCCCTCGGCAAGCCGCGTGGGCTGGACGGTCGCGCTCGATGCATCCGGGCCGTGCAATCAGGCGAATAGATGAGGACAGTGTCTGTGCCACCTTGGCCGTGACGGTTGTATCCTGTACATGCTGTTGCATCACACGCGCCGGGAGTGGACATGACACACGGTCAAGACATCACTGCGCGCCGGCGACGCACTGGACGGGACATGGTGAGGGAATCCGATGCCGGGTCTGCACCCGGATCCAACGAGGAGCCCAAGCGGGCGCATCTTTCGCTTGTAACAGCGGAAGCGGCTGCTCCGGCACGCGTGTCAGGGACTGGGGACGCGTCAGCGTCGGCTGGGGGAGCAGATCCTGTCGGGTCAGACAAAACGGATGATGCGTTACCTCCGGCCCTCCTGCCGCGCATCGCCGAGGGTGACGAAGGTGCCGTGAAGGAGTTTGTGGCCCGGTATGGGGCGCTTGTGTGGTCGCTGGTGCGACGCTGGTCGCCGGACTTGAGCGAGGCCGAGGACGCGGTGCAGGAAACGTTTGTGGCGCTGTGGCGATCGGCGAGTCGGTATGACGCCGCGCGGGCCACGGAACCAGGCTGGGTGGCGATGGTGACGCGGCGTCGGCTCATAGACCGTCTGCGGCGCCGTCAGCGCGCCATTGAACTGGAGCCGCTGCCCGACAACTACGACGAAGCGGTGGACTACGAGCCTGATCTGGACCGCGAGGCCCGAGTGGACACGGCGCGCGCCATTCTCCGCGCGCTGCCACCGGCCCAACGCCAGATGTTGGAGCTCTCCCTGCTGCACGGGCGCAGCCATGATGAAATCGCAACCGCCACCGGCACTCCGCTGGGCACGGTGAAGTCGCACATTCGACGTGGTCTGCAGCGCGCTCGCGCTCTGCTGGCGGCGACGACGAACGGATCGTCTGAGGAGCAGGACTGATATGCGCACCCCCCACGACATGCACGGCGCGCCCGAGGAGCCGGTGAGCGACGAAGCCCCTGTTGAACAGGACGAACTGTTTATTGGCGAACTGACAGCCGCGTTGGCGGCGGACGCGCGCACGGCGGAGGACGCATTGCCGCCCGCGATCGCGATGTTGGCCACGCAGGCCGGAGAACTGTTCGTCCGCGAACAGCGAAGAAACGGGCCGGGGGTGGTACCCGTACTCTCGGCGCCGGCCGTGTCACGGGCGAGTACGTCTGGCTCTGGTCGCGCGACGGCTATGGCGGGTCGGCCCTCGGCAGCGCGCACATTCGCTGTTTGGGGTGGATGGCTTGCTGCTGCTGCTGTACTGGCCCTTTGGACGCTTGATAATCGGGGTGCGGCGAGCGACGGACGGCAAACCGTCGCCGAAACGCGCGTCGTGACGCCCGTTGTGCCATCGCCGGGCGAAGTGCTCCGGGATTCGCTGCTGGCCGCCGATCCGGCGCTCACACGCGTGGCGTTTACCGGCACCGATGACGCCTCATCGATCGGCGCGGGTGGAGAGGTCCTGTGGAGTGGCGCCGCACAGCGCGGCGTCATGCGCATCGTTGGTCTGCAGCCGAACGACAAGGCGCTGCTGCAGTATCAGCTCTGGATCTTCGACAAGCTGCGCGACGAGCGATACCCGGTGGACGGCGGGGTTTTCGATATTCCCGCCGGCGCCACGGAGGTGTTCATCCCCGTCTCCGCTCGGGTACCGGTTCACGAGGCGTCGCTCTTCGCCGTGACAGTGGAGCCCGCGGGCGGCGTGGTCGTGTCCACCCGGGAACGCGTGGCGCTGCTGGCAGAGTTGTGATCCGGGCTGCAGTATAGGGCGTCGGGCGCCGGTCGGATTGGGCGTTCGCGCTCTGCACGCGCGCCGGCAGGTTGCCGGCTGTCGGGATGCGGAGAGACACGCGTCTCAAGCGAGCCCCGCATGTCCGTCACCCGCCGTGAGTTCGTTGGTGGCCTGAGCGCGCTCGGCGCGATCTGGCTCACAGGCGCCGCCGCTTGTCGGGCGGAGGCCGACCCGGACATGGTGTCGCATCGTCTGCCGCCGGAAAGCCCCGCGCCGCCTCGCGAGCTTCATGTGTTCACGCCGGAGCAGGCCCGGGAAATCGAGGCCGTGGCGGCGCGCATCATTCCCACCGATGACACACCTGGTGCCCGCGAGGCCGGCGTCATCTGGTTCATTGACGGTGCGTTGAACACCTTTGCCGCCGATCAGCGCGACACCGTGCTGAATGGAATCCCGGACCTTGAGGCCGCCGTCGCCAAGGCGCATCCCGGCCAGACCATGTTCTCGGCCCTCACCGATGCGCAGCAGGATACGCTGCTCAAGGGCATGGAAGAGGGTCCGTTCTTCCAGTCCGTGTGGTTTGCCACGATCGCCGGTATGTTCGCACTTCCCAAGTATGGCGGGAACGCCGACTACATCGGGTGGGACCTGATCGGACAGGAACACGTGTTCGAACACAAGCCGCCATTCGGCTGGTATGACCGCCCGGAAAACCAGCAGGCGCTGCTCGGGCGGGTGCTCTGATGCCGCGCCAGCTGCTGCCGACTTCGGGCAAAACCTTTGCGCGCGACGCCGAGGTGGATTTCCTCGTAATCGGCTCGGGTGCGGCGGGTGGTGCGGTGGCGCGTGAGTTGACGCGCGAAGGCTTTGACGTGCTCGTGCTTGAACAGGGCAAGCCGTTTGGGCCCGAGGACATGGAGCACGACGAGATCGGCGCGTTTTTCACCCCGCGCTGGACCAACGATCCCGAGACGCAGCCGCAGACGTACCGCCAGACGCCGCAGGACAAGGCCGAGCGGCGCAACTACGTGGGTTACGCGAAGACCGTGGGTGGCACGTCGTTTCACTTCACCGGCAACTACTGGCGCTTCCGTCCCATCGATTTCAACGAGTTCTCGGTAAAGGGTGGTGTGCCGGGTGCGGCGCTGGCCGATTGGCCCATCACCTACGACGAACTCGAGCCATTCTACTCCGCCGTGGAGTGGGCGATTGGAGTCTCGGGTCAGGCGAACGCCGCGCCCGGTGAGCCACACTTCTCGCGTGAGTATCCGCTGCCGCCGCTCAACATCACGGGGCCGGGCGTGCTGCTGACGCACGGCTGCGAGAAGCTGGGCTGGAGCTCAAAACCTGCGCCCATGGCCATCCTTTCGCGCGAGTACAACGGGCGACAGCCGTGCCACAACTGCGGCTTCTGCCTGGGCTTTCCGTGCGAGTGGGGCGCCAAGTCGGGCAGCAACTGGACGCTCATTCCCGAAGCGGTGCGCACGGGTCGCTGCGAAGTGCGCAGCGGCTGCTACGTGCGAAAAATCGAGACGAATGACGCAGGCCGCGCCACGGGCGTGATCTACTACGACGAGAACAAGCAGGAGGTCATGCAGCGCGCGAAAACCGTCGTGCTGTGCGCCAACGGTGCGGAGTCGCCGCGCCTGCTGCTCATGTCCAAGAGCAACCGCTTTCCCAACGGACTGGCCAACTCGAGCGGCATGGTGGGCAAGCACTTCATGTTCAACGGCGCTGCCACGTCACGCGCGGAATTCGAGCACGAAGTGAACGGCCACCGCGGCCCGGTGGTCACGCGCATCTCACACGAGCACTACGAACTCGATCCATCGCTCGGCTTCATTGGCGGTGGCGGCTTCGACTTTCGCTTTGACGTGCCAGCGTTGCTCACGGCGCTGGAAATGCCGCCCACCGGTCCCATGTGGGGCAGTGCGTTCAAGAAGCGGCTCAAGCCGTGGTACACGCACTCGCTGCTCAGCTACGGGCACACCACGTCCCTGCCCGTGGCCACCAACGCGGTGGATCTGGACCCCGAGCTCAAGGATGCCTGGGGCCTGCCAGCACTGCGCACCACCTTCAAGGAACACCAGCACGACCTGCGCATGTACCGCCACTTCCAGGGCTTGGGGCGCGAGGTGCTCACGGCAGCCGGCGCTACGGCCATCCACGATGTGCCCATCAACGACGATCCGGGCTTCACCGTGCACCTGCTGGGTACGGCGCGCATGGGCAACGACCCGGCCACGAGTGTGGTGGACAAATATCACCGCGCCCACGATGTGCCCAATCTGTACGTGGTGGACGGTAGCTCGTTCGTGACCAGCGGCCGCGGCCAGCCCACGCTCACGATTCAGGCATTGGCGTTCCGGGCGGCACACTTCATGGCGGAGTCGGCGCGGAAGGGCTAGCGGCTGGCGTGGGTGGCGCTGGCGAATAGCGCTGGCGTCGCTGTCACTCGCCACCGTCGCTGTGCTCGTCCGGCTCCACGATCTGGACCCGGATGCGTTTGGCGCCGCGCATGGGTTGGATGTCGCGTCCCTGATGCTCGAGCAGTGCGCGCGCGATCGCCGTGCCGAAGTACACGAGCAGCGCCGAGTAGTACACCCAGAGCACCACGATCACCAGCGCACCAGACGCTCCGTATGGCGAATCCGGACCAATGCGCGTGACGTACATCGAAATCAGCGACTGACCCACCAAGAAGAGAATGCCCGTCACGACGGCACTCTGTCCGACGTCACGCCACGACAGCCGCACGTCCGGAAGGACGCGCAGAATCAGCGCGAACATCAACGTGACCACCACAAGAGAGACCAGCACGTTCACCGACGAGACGAGCGGCGTGGGCACCGGGATCCATGCGTTGGCATACTGAATCACCGCACCCAACGCGATCGAGGCCAGCAACGAGGCGAGCAGCAGGAATCCGATGGTGAGCAACATGCCGAGCGACAGCAGTCGCGTGAGGAAGAAGTTGGCCACGTCCGACCGCATGGGTTTCGCACGCACGTCCCAGAAGGCATTGAGCGAGCTGCGAAGTTGCGCGAGGACGGTGGTAGCACCAAACAGCATGCTGGCCACGCCGAGAATGGTTGGCCACACGCCCGCCCGTTGAAGCCGCGCCCGCCGGATCATATCCTCCACCAGCTCCGCCGCGTTCGCCCCGATCACGCGTTGCATTTCCGAGGCAATCTCGCCGCGCACGGCGTCCGCGCCGAGAAAAATGCCGGCGATCGTGATGACGATCAGCAGCAGGGGCGCAATCGAAAACAGGGTGTAGTACGCCAGCGCGGCCGAGGCCTGGAACGCTTTCTTGCCAAAGAAGAGTTCGACAGCGCGCACCAGCGTGTGCCAGACGGACTTCAGTAGCGGACGTTCGCGGGACACCATACCCAGTAACCTCGCGGTCCCGGCCACTTCATGGCACTGGCCCTAAGAGGCAGGTTTGTGTCCCCCCCTGTGACCAAACGCACGCCACCGCGAGATTCCGCGAGAGGCCGCGGGTTCCAGCCGGTCTCAACTCCCCGCTTCTTCCAGTCGACATTCCCACCATATGCGAATTCTCTTTCTCGTCGGCTCCGTGGTCGTCCTGTCAGGCGTGGCTGCCCTGTCCGTGGTGTGGCCGCCCGCCGTGTGGTCCCTGCTCGTCCTGCTGCCAATGGTCGCGCTTGGCATTGCGGACATGCTGCAGGTGAAGCACGCGGTGCGGCGCAATTTTCCGCTCATCGGCCACGCACGGTATCTCATGGAGCTCGTTCGGCCCGAGATCAACCAGTACTTCATCGAATCCAACAGCGACGGCCGGCCCTTCAGCCGGAACGAGCGCTCGGTGGTGTACCAGCGTGCGAAGGGGCAACTCGACACGGTGCCGTTTGGTACCCAGAAGGATGTGTATGCGACCGGCTACGAGTGGATCAACCACTCGTTGGCCCCGAAGCATCTCGATCCGGAGTGTGAGCGCGTGCTGGTGGGTGGTCCCGACTGCACGCAGCCCTACTCGGCGTCGGTGTTCAACGTGTCGGGCATGAGCTACGGTTCGCTGAGCAAAAACGCCGTGCTGGCGCTCAACACGGGTGCGCGCATGGGAGGTTTTGCACACAATACGGGGGAAGGCGGTCTCAGTCCGTACCATCTGGAGCCGGGTGGTGATATCATCTGGCAGATCGGCACGGGGTACTTTGGCTGCCGCGACAAGCAGGGCAACTTCAGCGAGGACGAGTTCGTGAAGCGCGCCAACCTCCCGAACGTGAAAATGATCGAGATCAAGCTGTCGCAGGGTGCCAAGCCGGGGCACGGCGGCATTCTGCCCGCGTCCAAGCTCACGCCGGAGATCGTCGCGATCCGCGGTGTGGAGATGGGGCACGACGTGATCTCACCACCGGCGCACAAGGCCTTCTCCAATCCCACGGAGCTGCTGCAGTTCGTGCAGCAGTTGCGGGTGGCAAGTGGTGGCAAGCCCGTTGGCTTCAAGCTGTGCGTGGGCAAGCGCCACGAGTTCCTGGGCATCGTGAAAGCGATGCTCGCCACCGGCATCACACCGGACTTCATCAGTGTGGACGGCAGCGAGGGCGGTACGGGTGCGGCGCCGATCGAGTTCTCCGACTCCATCGGGACGCCGCTGAACGAGGGCCTCAACTTTGTGCACAACGCGCTGGTGGGGGTGGAGCTCCGCGATCGCGTTCGCATCATCGCTACGGGCCGCATCACCACCGGCTTCAACATGGCCACGAAATTCGCACTCGGCGCCGATATATGCAGTGCGGCCCGCGCGATGATGTTCGCACTCGGCTGCATTCAGGCGCTGCGCTGCAACAGCAATCACTGCCCGGTGGGTGTGGCCACGCAGAAGCCCGAGCTGGTGAACGGTCTGCATGTGGGCGACAAGTCGGTACGCGTGGCGCGGTACCATCGCGAAACCGTGAAAAGCTTCTTCGAGGTGCTCGGTGCCGCGGGACTCGAGCACCCGCGGGAGCTCAAACCGTGGTTCGTGATCAAGCGCGTGAGCCCCATGGAGGTGCGCAGCTACGCCGACATCTATCCGCAGCTCGTACCAGGCGAGCTGCTGACGTCCCCAGAGATGAGCCGAATGTCCCGTGCTTGGGAACTCGCCGACCCGGTGCGGTTCTGATGGCCGGCTCGAGTCTGCTGGCGCTGCTGGACGACATTACCACGCTGCTTGACGACGTGGCCGTGCTCACCAAGACGGCGGCGACAAAAACAACCGGTGTGATGGGCGACGACCTTGCACTGAACGCCGAGCAGGTGACGGGACTCAAGGCCAGTCGTGAGTTGCCCGTGGTGTGGGCGGTGGCCAAGGGTTCGTTCCTGAACAAGCTGATCCTGGTGCCCTTGGCGCTGGTGATCAGTGCGTTCGTGCCCGCTGCCATTGCCCCGCTGCTCATGCTCGGCGGTCTGTTCCTGTGCTTCGAGGGCGTCGAAAAGGTGGCCCACAAGTTCCTGCCGCACGATGCCGAAGAGGAAACGCATCGGCGCAGCGAGCGCGTGCAGGCGCTGGCCAAGCCCGACGTGGACCTGGTCGCACTGGAAAAAGACCGCATCAAGGGTGCGATCCGTACCGACTTCATCTTGTCGGCGGAGATCGTGGTGATCGCGCTCGGCACCATGTCCGCTGCACCGATGAGCCGCCAGATCGTGGCGCTCACCGTCATTGCGATGGGGGTCACGGTGCTGGTGTACGGCCTCGTAGCTGGCATCGTCAAGCTGGATGATTTGGGACTGCGGCTGAACACGCAGGACGGGCAGGGGTCGTGGGACCGGACGCAGCGGGCGATCGGCAGCGGCATTCTCACCACCGCGCCGTACCTCATGAAGTCGCTCTCCGTGCTGGGAACAGCCGCCATGTTCATCGTGGGCGGCAGCATCATCGCGCACGGGATACCGCCGGTGGCGCACCAGATCGAGCTCTGGGCGGAGCATGCCGCCGAGCGCGCGTCGCTGCTTGGCCTCGTGGTGTCCACGCTGCTCGAGGCGCTCGTGGGTCTGGTGTCCGGCGGCGTGGCGGTGGGTGTGGTGACGGCGGGGAAGAAGTTGTTCGGTGGCAAAGAGCCGGCCCCTGCCAGCGGCGACGGGGGGCACTGAGCCTCGGCAACCCGTCACACACGCCTACGCGCGCGCCACCCGCAGCACTTCGTCCAGCGTGGTGACGCCCGCCCGCACCAGCCGGAGTGCATCGTCGCGCAACGTGCGCATGCCGCGCTGTATGGCAATGGCGCGCAGTTCCTCTGAGCCGCGACGGGCCTGCGTCTCGAGCCGCAGCTCGGCATCCATGATCAGCAGTTCATAGACACCCTGCCGGCCGCGATAGCCCGTGTCCCGACACTGTTCGCAGCCGGCGCCATGCCACACCGTGTCGAGGTTGAGCGCGGCGAGGTCAAAAGCGCGCGCAGCGCGGCTGTCCGGTTGCGTGACTTCCTTGCAGTGCGGGCAGATCACGCGCACGAGCCGCTGCGCCAGCACGGCGTCCACCGTGCTGGCCACCAGGTATGACGCAACGCCCAGATCGAGCAGACGCGTGAGTGCCGTGGGTGCATCGTTGGTGTGCAGTGTGGACAGCACCAGATGGCCGGTGAGCGCGGCCTGTGTGGCGATCTGTGCCGTTTCAGCATCGCGGATCTCGCCCACGAGCATGATGTCCGGGTCCTGACGCAGCAGTGAACGCAGCGCGGCGGCAAACGTCACGCCCACCTTTTCGTTCACCGGAATCTGCGGCACACCCGGCAGCTCGTACTCCACCGGATCTTCCACGGTGAGAATCTTCTCGCGGCCGGTGCGCAGCAGCTCAATCGCGCCGTAGAGCGTGGTGGTTTTTCCGGAGCCCGTGGGGCCCGTGACGAGCACAATGCCGTGCGGGCGGGAGATGCTCTCGGTGAACAGCGCCAGGGTGTCGGCCGCCATGCCCAGCTGCGTGAGCGAGATTGTCCCGCGCTCCTTGTCGAGCAGGCGCAGCACCACGCTTTCGCCGCGCAGCGTGGGCGCGGTGGACACGCGCACGTCCACGGGCCGGTTCTGCAGCCGCAACCGAATACGACCGTCCTGCGGCATGCGCCGCTCCGCGATGTCGAGCTCGGCCATGATCTTGATGCGGCTGATGATCGCGGCCGTGAGGTGCGGCGGTGGCGATGGTGCCGGCTGCAGCACACCGTCCACGCGGTAGCGCACCTGCAGTCCGTCGGCGTAGCCCTCGAGATGCACGTCCGACGCGCGCGACTCCAGCGCCTCAATGATGAGCAGGTTCACAAGCCGCACCACCGGCGCTTCGTTGGCGAGGTGCACCAGATCATCAAGCGGGATTTCATCGGCGCCAAGCACGCGAACGTCCGACGTCATGCCGGCAATCATGCCTTCGGCGGTGGTGCTGTCCTGTGCGTACACGCGGCGAATGGCGCTGCGCAGATCGTGCTCGGTGCCGTGCAGCACCGTGACGTCGGCGTCGAAGGCCACCCGCAGGTCGTCGAGCACCAACGGCTGCACGTGATCGTGCCACGTGGCAACGGTCACGACACCGTGGTTGCGCGCGACGGGCAGCACCGCGTGTTGCTCCAGCCAGTCGGCCGATAGCGACGTAGTCAGGCGTTCAATGCCGGGCAGGTGCGCGGCGAGCGACTCGGCGTCCGTGTCCGTGTCCGTCACAGCGTATCCGGTGGCGCCGGACGCACGCGCGAGGTATCGGGGACCCCGATGTTGATTGTGTCACCGGCGGGGCTGATGCGGCCCTCGATGTTCACGCCCTGCAGGAGCTGACTGCCACTCCGAAGGGATTCGCGCAACCGGTCGATGTCTTCATCACTGGAGACAATGTGCGGTGTGAGGAACAGAAACAGTTCCGTGGAACGGTTGCTCGTGCGTGTGTTGCCGAACAGCCAGCCAAGCAGCGGCAGACGACTGAGGAACGGAATGCCGGAGGTGGACTCCTCGGACGTGTTGTCGGAGAGCCCGCCGATCACGGTGGTCTGTCCGTCGCGCACGAACACGGCGGTCTGCGCCTGCCGCTGGTTGATGATCGGCGCGTCGAACAGGAGGTTGTTGGTGACGTCGTCGTTGGTCTGCGTCACCTCCATGTTCACGTAGCCGTCGGTGTTGATGGTGGGCGTGATGGTAAGCTGCTTGCCCACGGGCCGGTACTGAATGGTCTGTACACGCGCATTGGGGTCGAAGCCACCGGCCTGCGTGACCTGTACAAACGGCACATTGGAGCCCACGTTGAGCACGGCTTCGCGATTGTTCTGCGCGATCAGGATGGGGAGCGCCAGCACCTTCACGTCGCCGCGTGTCTGCAGCGCGTTGATCGCGAGGTCGTAGTTCACCGAGCCTTTGCCGCCCGTGAGCATGAACACGAAGTCTCGCGCCGTACCGGCCCCGGGCAGCACAGCCGACGTGTCGCCCGACGTGCGCGTGGCATTGCCCGATACGCCGAGGTTGAGGTCGCTGTTGCGTTCCACCTGGGCAATGGTGACTTCAATGAGCACCTGCAGCGGACGCAGGTCCACCGTCTGCACGAGCTGCTGCACAGCCTGGAAGTCTTCTTCGGTTGCGCGAATGATCAGTGAGTTGGTGAGTTCGTCGGGTACGATGCGGATGTCCGAGAACGCAAGGGCGCTCGACTGATTCTGACCGAAGTTGCCGAACGCCTGCCCCAAGGCCTCACGAATGGCCACTCCGGCGTTGGCTGCCTCCACCGGCGCGCCTGGCGCGTTGTTGTTGCCTCCGCGAGCACCGCCACGCTGCACGTTCTGGATCGCACCGAGGGTCACGTTGGCACGGCCGTTGCTCACGCTCACGCCACTGCTGCCGCTCCCCGTGAGCAGGTTCATGAGCATGGGCGCGATGGACGTGGCGGACGAGTGCTTGAGCCGTACGGTGTACAGGTTGAGCAATCGGTTTTCGCGAGCCTGCGCGAGCTGTTGTGCGGCCGAGAGTCGCGTGGGGGCGGGCGTGGGCGGCGGCCCCACCAGTCGGATCACGGTCTCGCCTTCGGTCACGGTGATGTCGCTCCCCTCGGCCACGGCGCGCAGCGCGTCAATGGCCTCGTCGCGGGTGAGCTGCTGCTGCAACCGCAGCGACACGCGAGCCGCTGGCATGCTGCTGAGCGTGATGTTGAGGCCGGCCACCTCGGCGATCGCCCGCAGCACCACCGAGACGTCCTGATTCACGAAGTCCATGACCAAGCCATCCGGCGCGGTACGCATGGCGGTGGTATCGGGAGGTGGTGGACCACCGCGCCCGGCACGTTGCGCGAACAGCGGCGACGTGGCACAGAGGAGCAGCAGGATGACTCGGAGGGTCATGTTCATCGGGTACGTCCGCACTCAGGAGGGATTCGCACTGACGGAGATCCGCTCGCCGGATGGCGTCGAGAACTCCACGACACCGCGCGTGATCACACGCACGGTGTAGTCACCGATCTTGTCACCCACGCGCACGATCATGGTGGGCGAGTCATCAAGGGAACACATGGCAAAGCTTGCACGGCCCGTGCCCACCGCGGTGCCCACCACCACGGGTAGCGAGGGTTCCAGCGCAGGTTCTGCAGCGATCGCCACGGGGTCTTCTCCATCCAGCCGATAGCGCGCCAGCGGCGCGCTGCGGTCGGCGGCGAACACGTTCAGTCCCACCACGCTCGGTACGTTGATCGACGGGGCGCTGCTTTGCATGACCAGCGAGTCGGTCGCAAGAAAGCGCGGTGGTTCCGCGCTCTCGGTGGGCGTGAGGCGCAGCGCCGTGAACACGCTCCAGAGAAGCACCAGTGAAGCGAGACCAAGCGCGCCGCCGGCCAGCGCCACTCGGCGATCACGCGCGAGCGCACGCAGATCGATGTTCTGGGTCGCGCCGGCCATCAGGGCGTCACTCCAGGCATCGCGTAGCCCGTGATGGTGGCTGAGATGGTGACCGGTTCCACGTCGGTGTCGCTGAATACGTTGGGCGTGACCGACACGTCGAGCCGTTCCACCCGAATCAGTTTGTTGCCGCGCTCCAGCGCCTGCAGGAAGCGCAACAGACCTTCCAGATCGGATTCCGCGCGCACGGCCACGTGCAGTGTACGCACGCCGGCCTCGCCCACTTCGGACGGACGCGTCGTGGCGTTTTGCAGCCAGACGTCGTGCTCGCGCGCCACGTCACCCAGATGCGACACGAGTTCGGCGGTGGCGATCACATCGTCGCGTCCGGCAAACAGTCGCGGTGACATTTCTCGCACGAGCGAATCGGCGAGGGACTGCATGCCCGGGTTGCGCTCCGCCGCCTGCACCGCCGCCCGCTCTCGGGCGAGCGCCAATCGCTCGGCGCTCAGCGAGTCACGTGCCGAGTCGAGCGCGGCCAGATACGGCTTGACGCCATAGACGAAGAACAGCGCGGGCAGCAGCACCAATGCGCCCAGCCAGAGTGCGCGGCGGTCGCGGGTGGACAGCGTGCGTCGTGCCATCAGCGGCTGCCTCCACCCAAGGTGGTGGTGGCCGGCGCGGGAGCGTCGCGAAGCACGGCGGACAACTGAAACCGTTCGAGCGCGATCCCCTCGGCGGTTGTTTCGCGGCGTACCGGGGAGGACGCGCGCACTTCCTGCAGGCGCGGAACGCGCTCCACGGCGTCGAACACGCGAGCGGCGGACAGCGCGAGTCCGTCAATGCCCACCGTGTCGGCGCGCCCACGAAATCCCGTGAGATACGATTCCGGTGGCAGTTGGCGACTGAGATCCGCGAGCACCGACGACCACATGGGGGCGGCGCGTTGCTGCACCGAGAGCGCGGCCAACTGACGGAATGCCGTTTCGACGGTGGTTCGTCCCACCAGCGTGGTACCGAGTTGCGGGCGCAACGCTTCGCGTTCCGCGCGCACGGCCGCGAGTTCGCGCTGGACGTCCCACAACTGGAGTGCTCCGGCCAGTGCGAGGCATGCCGCGGCCGCCAGCGCGAGGCGAACGGCCAGGCGTTGCGCCCCGGTGGCTCGTGCAGCACGCGTGCGATCCGTCTCGAGCTGCAGCGACACTGCCAAGGGCGCGCCCGCCGCCGCCATTGCCTCGGCGCTGGACGCGATGGATGCCAGCGACGTGCCCGCGCCCGCCAATGGCAGCGGTGTCGCCGTAGTGGACGACAGGGCGGCACGCAGCGGCGACTCCGCACCGGCCACACGCAGCGTTCCCGGGTGCGAGGTCATGGCCTCGGCCACGCGGGGCGCGTCCTCTGCAACGGCGCGAAAGCGCCGCACGCCGCCGAGCGCGGGCCCGTTGGTGAAGAGCAGGTGTGCCTGCTGCGCGTCGCAAACCAACAACG
>JBBSPE010000043.1:0-27287 GCA_038259155.1 Gemmatimonadales bacterium | reverse complement strand
GTCCGCGGCGCAGCACCTTGAGGGCCACGCGCTGTTCAAAAGTGCCATCGGCCCGGTGGGCCTCGTACACGGTGGCCATGCCGCCGCGCCCGCGGAACCGCACGATCACGAAGCGGCCCACGGTGGTCCCGGGCTCGAGCTCGCTCGACTCGCGTGCCTCCGTGTCACCCGAGAATGCGCTCCGCACGAGGGAATCGGCGGGCGCCTGCAGGCGGTCCGGGTCTCCGGACAGTCGTTGCAGCAGGCGCAGTACCAGATCGTGCAGGACCTGATCGCCGCCGGCCGTCTCGGCGAGATACGCGTGCTGCCGCTCTGCGGGCTGGTCGAGCACCTGATCAAGCAGGTGGTCAACGTCATCCCAGCGTTCCCACAGCAGTTCGTCAGTTGAGGACATGTCGCCGCACCACCTTTCGCTCAGGCCATCGGGCCATGCGCTGGCTGGCCACCCGCAGGTCGGCCAGCTGTGCCTGTCCGCGCGCAGTCGGGTTCCCGCCGTGCACGCCGCGCGGGCCGGTACGACGGTGCCGTCAGACTACAAACGCAGCGTCAGGGTCGAGTCCGCCACGTCTCCACACGCTCGTGCTCGTCCCGGTCACCCTCCCGACAGCGATCAGGCGTCCTGCAGCACCGCATCCACCAGCGCCTGCGCCTCGCCCTGAATACGCGTGAGATGCGTCTCGCCCCGGAAACTCTCGGCGTAGATCTTATAGACATCTTCAGTCCCGGACGGCCTGGCCGCAAACCAGCCGTTCACGGTGCTCACCTTCACTCCGCCAATGGCGGCGCCGTTGCCGGCGGCATGGGTGTGCACGCTGGTGATCGGATCGCCGGCCAACTCGGTGGCGGTGATGTCGGTTGCCGCGAGCGCGCCCAGCCGCTTTTTCTGCGCGCCACTGGCCGGCGCGTCCACTCGCGCGTACACCGGGGCGCCCAGCGTCTCGGCCAGCGCCTGATAGTGTTCGCCCGGGTCCCGACCGGTGCGGGCCGTGAGTTCGGCGGCCAGCAAACCGGCGATGATGCCGTCCTTGTCCGTGGTCCAGACCTGGCCGTTCCGCCGCAGGAACGTGGCGCCGGCGCTTTCCTCGCCCACGAAGCCCAGAGAGCCGTCCACCAAACCGTTCACGAACCACTTGAAACCGACCGGGACCTCGTAGAGTGCGCGACCGTGGGACGCCACCACACGATCAATGAGGCTGCTGCTCACTACGGTCTTGCCAAGGGCCGCGTCGGCGCGCCACTCGGGGCGGTGCGCGAGCAGATAGTGAATGCAGACCGCGAGGTAGTGGTTGGGTGGCAGCAGCCCGCTGCTCCGGGTGATGATGCCGTGGCGGTCATGATCGGTGTCGGCCGCCATGGTCACCACGAACGGCGCGGAGCGTTCGAGCACGCCGGCCATCGCGTACGGCGACGACGGGTCCATGCGCACCTTGCCGTCCCAGTCGCGCGTCATGAAGCGAAAGGTGGCGTCCACCGTGGTGTCGAGCACCGTGAGCGGCAGTCGATAGCGATCGGCGATGTGCTGCCAGTAGTGCACGCCGGCGCCACCGAGTGGGTGGGCGGCCACGGCGATGGGTGCGTCGCGCACCACGTCCAGGTCGAGCACCTGCGCCAGATCCTCCACATACGCCGTGCGGAAATCGTGCGTACAGGTGGTCTCGGCGGCGCGCGCTGCGCGGGCCGAGATGCGTCGCACCTCGCGCAGCTGGTTGGCGAGACTGGCGTTGGCGCGCGCCTCGATGGTACGGGTGGCGTCGCTGTCAGCGGGGCCGCCGTGAGGCGGGTTGTACTTGAAGCCGCCGTCGGCCGGTGGATTGTGCGAGGGCGTGATGATGATGCCGTCGGCGCGTCCGGTGGCGCGGCCGGCGTTCCACGTGAGAATGGCGTGCGACACGGCCGGCGTTGGGACCCAGTCGCCTGCCGGCGTGATGCGAACGGACACGCCGTTGGCGGCGAGGACCTCGAGCGCCGTTTCGTGGGCAGGCGTGGAGAGCGCGTGGGTGTCGGCACCCAGAAACAGCGGGCCGTCGATGCCCTGCTGCGCGCGGTACTCGCAGATCGCCTGCGTGATCGCGAGGATGTGGTGTTCGTTGAAGCTGTTGGTGAGCGCCGAGCCGCGGTGTCCGGAGGTGCCAAAGGACACGCGCTCGGCGGGGTTGTCCGGGTCGGGGGTGCGGACGAAGTAGGCGGTGATCAGCGCCGGGAGGTCGGTGAGCTCGGAGGCGGGGGGGCGGGTGCCGGCGGTGGGGTCGGTCGTCATGCCGGAGAAGGTAGGGGGCGAAGCGGACGGAGGACAGACGGCGCATATTTCTGAGAGCGTCTCCCCACGAGGTCTCCCTGTCGTCAAAGCTCGGATTCAACGCCACCTGGTCCATGGCCGTGGGCGGCATGGTGGGTGGCGGCATTTTCTCCACACTCGGCGTGGTGGTGGGCATTGCCGGCGCATATGCCTGGCTGAGCTTCCTCGCCGCGGGCTGCATCGCGCTCGCCGCCGGCTACAGCTACGTGCGGCTGGCCGCGCACTACGGCGAAGGCGGCGGCGCCTTCATGTTCCTGCGCAAAGTGCATGCGAACGGATTTGCCGGCAGTCTCGCGTGGGTGCTCATTGTTGGCTATGTGCTCACCAATGCTGTGTACGCCTACACCTTTGGTGAGTATCTCGGCTACGTGCTCGGGCTGGAGACGTGGTTTCCCCGAGTGGCGGCGGTGGCCATCCTGGCGTTGTTCGTGGGGCTCAACCTGCGCGGAGTGGGTGAGGCCGGCGGTGTCGAGGTCGTGCTGGTGTGGATCAAGATTGCCGTGCTCGTAGGACTTGCCGCCTGGGGACTCTCGCGGTGGGACGTGCCCGCGCTCTCACAGGGCGTGCCAAGCACCGGTGTGACGGCCGCGCTGTTCGGGGCGGCATCGGTGTTCATGGCGTACGAAGGGTTTCAGCTCCTCACGTATGACTACGAGGACATTGACGCGCCCGAACGCACGCTCCCACGCGCCGTCCTGTCGGCGATCGTGGTGGTGATCCTGCTGTACATCGTCGTGGCGCTCGGCACGCCCATGCTGATCGGGGCGGACGCTGTGGTGGAGCACCAGGAGGTGGCCCTCGCTCTCGCCGGCAAGGCGGCGCTCGGACAGGCCGGCCTCATCATCGTCTCCGTGGCCGCCGCGTTCTCCACGGGCTCGGCCATCAACGCCACACTTTTCGCGACAGCGCGGCTCGCACGCATTGTGGCCGACGCGGAGGAGCTGCCGGCGTGGTTTGGCAAGCAGAATCAAGCCGGCGTACCCGATCGTTCGGTGATCGCGCTGGGGGGCTTGGCCGCGCTGCTCGCCGCCGTGGGCACGCTGGCCTCGCTGGTGGAAGCCGCAAGCCTCGCGTTTCTGGCCACGTTCGCCGTGGTGGGTGCGCTCGCATGGCGGGCGACGGCGGGGCACCGCGCGGTGACCGGGTTCGGGGCCTTGGCGGCGCTGGCCGCGTCGGTGGGCCTCGTGGTGCGGATCTGGAGCACCGATCGCTGGGCACTGGTGTTCCTTGCCCTGTTGCTGGCGTTGGCCGTGTTTGGCCGTCCGGTGATTCTGCGCCTGGTACGAGAGCGCGGCGCGGACTCCGCCGCCTGATTGCGCTTCTCAAGGAGCCGGCTCCGCGCCTGATTGCGCTTCCGGTGTTCGGACCACTGCTTCAAGCAGTCCCCGTTCACTCATCAGGAGCGTCCATGTCCCACTGGATTTCCCCGCTGGTGTACTGCACCGGCGTTGTTGCCCTCCTCCTCGGCTCGCTCACCCCCGCGTCCCTTACGGCGCAGTCGCGACTGCTGCGCGAGCCCACGCTCAGCGCCACGCAGGTGGCGTTCATTGCCGGCGGCGACTTGTGGATTGCCGATCGCGCCGGTGGCGTGGCCCGTCGCCTCACCAGCACGCCGGCCGTGGAGAGCGAACCGCACTTCTCGCCCGACGGCACGCGCATCGCGTTCACCTCCAATCGCTCCGGCAACGCCGACGTGTACGTGGTGGGCGTGACCGGCGGTGAGCCCACTCGCCTGAGCTGGTATCCCGCGCCCTCGCACGCACGCGGCTGGACCCCGGACGGAAAGCGCGTGCTGTACGGCACGAGTCGAGAGACGGCGCCGGTGGGCTACGACCGTTTGTGGACCGTGTCCGTGGACGGCGGGCCGTCGTCCGTGCTGCCGGCGCCGTGGGCGTACGACGGCGCCTACTCGCCAGACGGACGGCGGCTGGTGGTGGACCGCGTGACCCGCTGGGATTGGGAGTGGCGCTCGTATCGCGGTGGACAAAACACACCGCTCACCCTGCTCGATCTCCAGACGCTCGACGAGGTGACGATTCCCAACGCGCGCACCGCCGATCGGTATCCGGTGTGGCTGGGCGACATGATCTACTTTGTGTCCGATCGCGACTGGGCCATGAACGTGTGGTCGTACAACGTGTCCACCAAGGCGCTCGCGCAGATCACGCACTTCAAGGACGCCGAGGTGAAGTGGCTCACCGGTGGGCCGGCGGGACTCGTGTTCGAGCAGGACGGCTGGATTCACACGCTCGATCCGGCCACAGGGCGCAGCACGAAGCTGGACATCACGGTGCAGGGTGACTTTCCGTGGGCGGAGACACGCTGGGAAGATGTGAGTCAGCGTGCGACGTCGGCGTCGCTGTCGCCCACGGGCAAACGCGCGCTGCTGGAAGCACGTGGTGAAATCTTTACCGTTCCCGTGGAAGACGGCGACGCGCGCAACATTACGCGCACCTCGGGCGCGGCCGATCACAAACCCATCTGGTCACCCGACGGTACGCAGATCGCCTATTTCAGCGACACTGGTGACGGCTACGCACTCGTGATCGCGCCGCAGGACGGCTTGGGTGCGACACGCCGCGTACCGATTGGCGAGTCCAAGATGGCGTGGGAGCCCAGCTGGTCACCCGACGGCAAGCAGATTGTGTTTGTAGACGACGACGTGCGCATTCGCGTGCTCGATGTCGCGAGTGGCCGACTACGGACCGCGGACGTGGGCGGCAACAATCTCGAGCGTGGCAACATGGGCGTGACCTGGTCGCCCGACTCGCGTTGGCTTGCGTACGGCAAGTCGGCGCGCAACGGCATGGGGCGCGTGATGGTGTGGTCGAGCGCCACCAACACCGCGCAGTACGTGACGGACGAAATGGCCGACGCAAAGTCGCCATCGTGGGACCGCGACGGACGACACCTCTATTTCCTTGCGAGCACCGACGTCGCACTCGGCTCGGGCTGGGCGAACACGAGCTCCATCACGTCGCGTTCCACGTACGGTGCGTACGTAATGGTATTGCGCGCGAATGACTCCACGCCGTTCACGCCGCAGAGCGACGAAGAGGGTGCACCGGCCGCTGCGAAGTCACCATCGTCACCCGCTGCGCGTTCAGGTACGCCGCCGGCCGGCGGTGGCGCGGCGCCGTCGGGCAAGTCGGACACCGTCACCGTGCAAATCGACTTTCCGGGTATCGAACGCCGCATTCTCGCGCTCCCCATGCCGGTGCAGAACTACCAGATGACGCTCGCGGGACCCGCAGGCACCGTCTTCATTGGCGAAGCCGGCGACGGACCCGGCATGACGCTGATAAGTTCTCGCTCAAGGAACGCAAGGCTGACGTGTTCACACGCGGCGTCAGCAACGTGGCGGTGTCGCAGAACGGCGAGAAGATGCTGTTCCGGTCGGGTCGCAACTGGCGCGTGGTGGGCACGGCGCGTCCGCCCGAAGGCACCAGCGGCACACTGCAGCTCGCGCTGCGCATGCAACTCGACCGCACGGAAGAGTGGCGGCAGATCTTTGACGAGGCGTGGCACTACGAGCGCGACTTTTTCTACGATCCGAACATGCACGGCAACGACTGGAACGCCGTGCGTCGCCGCTACCGTCCACTCGTTGAGCACGTGCGGCATCGCGATGACCTCAACTACATCCTCGACCAGATGAACGGCGAGTTGTCGGTGGGGCACAGCTTTGTGAACGGCGGCGACTACCCGGCCGTGGACACGGTGCGCGTGGGCCTGCTCGGCGCCGACCTTTCGGCGCAAAACGGGGCGTGGCGCATTGGCCGCATTTACACGTTCGAGAGCTGGAATCCCGGCCTCGCCGCGCCGCTCGACCGACCGGGAATGCGCGTTCGCGAAGGCACGTATCTTGTGGGCATTGACGGTGTGCCGCTCACCGCCTCGCAAGATCCGTATCGCGCGCTCGACGGCACGATGGGTCGCCAGACGGTGCTGCATCTGAACGATGCCCCCACCATGGACGGCGCGTGGACGGAAACGGTGGAACCGATTCGCAGCGAGAGCCAGCTGCGGCAACGCGCGTGGGTGGAAGACAATCGGCGCACGGTGGACTCACTGTCGGGCGGAAAACTCGCGTACGCGTGGATTCCGAACACCGGCGGTCCCGGTGTGTCGTCGTTCAACCGCTACCTGTTCGCGCAGCAGGATCGCGCTGGCGCCGTGATCGACGAACGCCTCAACGGTGGCGGCAACCTGGACGACTACATGGTGGACTACATGAGTCGCACGCTGCGGGCTGCGCTCACCAATGAGGTGCCCAACGGCTCGGCCATGCTCCTGCCGCAGGGTGTACTGGGCCCCAAGGTACTGCTCATCAACGAGCGTGCCGGTTCGGGCGGCGACTACTTCCCGTGGGCGTTCCGCCAGCAGAAGGTGGGGCCGCTCATTGGCGCACGCACGTGGGGTGGTCTCGTGAAATCGTCCACGCACTACGCCATGGTGGACGGCGGCGCCCTCACGGCACCGGACAATGCAGTGTTTGATCCGATCAACAACGTGTGGGTGGCCGAGAACGAAGGCGTCCCACCAGATATCGAGGTCCTGCTGGATGCCAAGTCGTTCGCCGCCGGACGCGACCCGCAGCTGGAGCGCGCCGTGAAGGAAGCGCTGCGGCTGGTGAACGAACGGCCGCCGCGCAACGTTACTCATCCACCGTACCCAACGCCGTCACGTCGGCCGCCGCTGCAGTGATCGGCCGCGGCTGCCCGACCCACCTTCCTCTACGGTTCCTGCCATGCTTCCAGTGTCCCGTCGTCACGCACGCACGCTTGCCGGAGCGCTGTTGTGCGCCGGCCTCCCACTCGCCACCACGCCGGCGCACGCGCAGACCGTGGCGTCCGCGGCCACCCGCCTCAGTGCGTCCGACGTGCAGCAGCTCGCCAAAGTGCAGGTGGCCCTGCTGTCGCTGCAGGATTCGCTCAACGCCGTGATGGCGCAGCCCCGCAACAAGACCGGTGAAGCGCAGGGCCGCCTGCAGGGTGACCTGCGCACGCAGGTGGAGGCAATCATCAAGACGGCCGGCCTCACCCCGGACGAGTTCCAGCGACGGCGCTTTCAGGTGAGCACCGACAACACGTTGCGCCAAGCCTTTGACAGCATCACGGGCGCCATGCTCGGCGTCCCGATCAAGACGGCCGAAGCCAGCACGGCCGCGACCACGGCGGCCACCGCAAAGACGATGGCGGCCGACGGCGCACCCGCGCAGCCGGAGATGCCGGCCGGTCCGGTGGGCACTCATCTTGGGCACGTGTTGGTGAGTTTCATGAACACGCCCGACAAGGCCTCACTGCTGTCGGTGGCGCAGGCTGAGGCCACGGTGGCGGCCCAGCACGCGGCGCTGGCGGCCAAGGCGCCCACCAATCTGCAGGCCATGCAGACGCACGCCGGCCATGTGCTGCACGCCATCGATCCCGCGTTGGTAGCGGCGGGCCCTGGTCCCGGCTACGGTCTCAAGAAGGCGGCCAACGGTGTGGCGGCGCACATTGAGCTGGCGGCCAAGGCCGAGGGTGCGTCCGCCGGTCTGAAAACGCACGCGGAGCACGTGGCCACGGCCGCGCGCAGCACGGTTGCGCGCGCGGACGAGATCGTGGCGCTGGCCGAACGCATCCGGAGTGCATCGGACGCGGCCGCTGCGGCAGCGCTCATGGGGCAGTTGGTGTCGCTCACTGAACAGCTCACGGTTGGCGCCGACGTGAACGCCGACGGTCAGGTGGGCTGGGGAGGCGGTGAAGGCGGGCTGCGTCAGGCCGAGACGCACGCGAAGCTGGCGTTGGGTGCGGCTGGGAAGTAGCGATGAGGTAGCGGCCAAGTAGCGGCACGCCAGACGCAGCTTCCACACGTAAAACGGGCGGCGATGCACCTGCATCGCCGCCCGTTTTTACGTGGTGCCCTCTCGCCCGTGCTTCAGCAGCTCACACACTTGTGGCTGTTGGTGGCACCGAGCGACTCCAGCAGTGCGATGGTTTCCGGGAATGGACGCAGACGCTGCACGGGACCGTTGGCCAAGTCCACGGTGGTCTGGCCGCGTCGCGTGACGGCGCGCACGTCCGCACCCTTGCTCACGAGGTACAGGATCATTTCGTTGTCGCCGCGCGCGGCCGCGTGGTGCAGGGGCGTGGCGCCATTGTTGTCACGCGCGTTGACGTCGGCCCCGAGCTCCTCCACCAGGTAGCGCATGGCTGGCATCCAGCCGCCGGGGGCGTGGCGATGCGAGTTGCCGGCGAAGCCATTGCCGTAACCCACACCTGCCGCGGCGTGAATGGGATACACGCCGATGCCGGGCGGTACCGCTTTGGCGGCTGAGTCGATGGCCGGATCGAGTTTGGGTGGAGCGGCCGCCGCACGTTCGGCGCGCTGTGCGGCGAGGCGTGCGAAGACGTCCGGGTCGGCCGGAGCGACTGTGGGGGCGCCGAGGCCAGCCGCGCCCGTGGCCGGAGCAGCCGAGGGCGGACCAGCCGACAGACCATCGCCACCGGCGCCCTCACCGGGACGGCGGCGTGGCGGTGCCGTGCGATGCGACGGCAACGTGTCGATGGCGCCGTGCGACTTGAGCATCCGCATGGCGTCCACGTCCACCGCGTACGCGGCGCGCCAGAACGGTGTGGTCTGGTCGAGATATTCCAGACCACAGTTGGCGTTGCCGCAGTTGTTGAACGCGAAGTACCAGAGATTCTTGGTGAGCCGCACGTTCACGTCCGCTCCGGCGGCGATCATCGCCTCCATGAGCTCCAGATGCGTGGTCTTCTGGACCTGAATGGCCTGCGGTTGCGGAAAGCGCGACCGCGGCAGCCACTGCGTGTTGATGGCGGCGTAGAGCGGCGTGGCACCGGCCGTGCTCGCAATGCGCACGTCGGCTCCGCGCTCAACGAGCAGCTTCGCGAGATCGAACTGCCCGTTGATGGTGGCGAGCAGCAGCGGCGTGGTGCTGTCGGCACCGGTGACCTGGTTGATGTCAGCGCCGCCATCCAGCAGCGCGATCGTGGCCGCGATGTTTCCCTGCCGCACCGCGTGGTGCAGCGCGCCAAAGCCACCCATTCCGCCCACGGTGCCTTCGAAGCCCGCAACCTGACCGTCGGTGGTGTCGGACTGCACTTCGCCCGTGCCCTCACCCGTTGCGTCGAGCACGACGCGGGCCGAGTCGATGGCCATCTGGATCTGCGCCGCGGTGAGCTGGTCGGTAGGCGGTGCGTTCACGCTGGCGACATACCCTTTGGGTTCCGACGCCGCCTCGGGCGCCGCCTTGGCAGGCAGCGCGATGGCGATGGCCGACTTCGCGTCACTCGCGTTCTTGGCCGCAGGATCCGGCTTCGGGTCGTTCTTGGCCGTGGTATCGGCAGCCTTGGGGGCCGGCGCCTGCGACTTGAGAATGGAGTCCTTCTGCGCCTGCGGGAGCATGGAGAAGAGCACTTCATTGCGCTTCTTCGCGGCGGCCTGTTCACGCGCCGTGCGGGCGGACAGGTCCACCACGGACGTCTTCAAGCTCGGATCGGCCTTGCCGGCAATCAGCGCGCGCACCGCAATGACACGGTCGGCGGCCGCGGCGAACATGAGCGGCGTCTGCTGCCACGCGTTTTCACGCGCATTGGGATTGGCCCCGGCCTTGATCAACGCACCGATTGCCACGGAATCGCCAGAGGCGGCGGCGAGATGCAGTGCCGTTGCGCCACCAACGGTTGGGACATCGGGCTTGGCCCCGGCCTGCAGCAGCTGACGCACCACCGCGCCGTTGCCCTGACGGCTGGCGACGTGCAGCGGCGTGTTGTCACCCAACCGCGTAGTGGCGGTGAGCGACGCGCCGGACTTGAGCAGCAGCGCGACGAGCGCGGTATCGCCCAGGTGCGACGCCCAATGCAGCGCCGTCATACCGTCGCCGCTGGCCGAGTTCACGTCAGCGCCGTCGGCGAGCAGGGCTTTCACCTTGGCCATATCGCCGGCGCGGGCCGCCTCAACGAGCGGCGCGGGTTCCGGCACCGCACGACGCTCGGCGACCGGCGCAACTGCGACCGGCGAAACGGTGCGTGGTGCCGACACGGCGGCGTGTGTGCCGGCAACCGCCGGCGTCACATCAGGAATGACGGGATGTGCGGCCGCAGCCGCACCCGAAACGGCGACACAGGTCGCCGCGAGCAGCGCTATACGCATGAGCAGATCCTTACGCGCGCAGGGAGAACGGCGACATGCTGTCACCGAAGCTGCGCACGTTGTCGATGCCGAAGTTGTGCAGGAGCGAGAGCATCACGTCCGCCATGGGCGTGCCGTCCGGTGCCTTGAGATGCACGTTGCCAGCGAGCGTGCCGTTGCCGCCACCCAGCAGGATGAGCGGGCAGCGACGGTGATTGTGCAGGTTGCCATCGGCCATGGGCGAGCCATAGATGATGGTCGTGGAATCGAGCAGATTGCCATCCCCGTCCGGCGTGTTGGCCATCTTCTCGAGGAAGTACGGCAGCAGGCTGACGTGGAACTTGTTGATCATGTTGAAGTCGAGCACGCCGGCTTCGCGTCCGCCATGATGCGACGACGGATGGAAGCCCTTGTTGCTGCCACTCTCGGGGTACACGCGGCTCGAGGCATCGCGTCCGGTCTTGAACGACGACACGCGCGTCATGTCGGATTGGAAGGCGAGCACCTGGATGTCGAACATGAGCTGCATGTGCTCGGTGAACGAATCGGGCACGCCGGTGGGCGCCTCGGGGATGGCGCGCTCCTCACCGCTGGAGTTTTTGGACTCCACCGCCTGGATGCGCCGCTCGAGCTCGCGGATGTTCTCGAGGTACTGATCCACGCGGCGCTGGTCGGCGGCGCCGAGGTCACGACGCAGCGTGGCCATCTCGTCCACCATCCAGTCGAGAATGCTGCCGTTCTCCTTGCGACGAGCCGCACGGTCCGCGTTGTTCGTACCGGCACCGAACAGCAGGTCGAACGCCGAGCGCGGGTTGCGGATCATCGGCAGCGGTTCGTTGGGCGACGCCCAGCTGATCGTGTCGGTGTACGCGCAGGCGTAGTTGTAGTAGCAGCCACCGGCCTGATCGAGATTCTCGATGCACAGCTGCATGGACGGGATGGGCGTGTCCTGGCTGATGTGCCGTGCGACGATCTGATCGAGCGAGGTGCCCACGTACAGGTCGGAGCCCTGCGTCTGCTTGGGGTGCGACTGCGTGAGGAACACGGCACTCGACCGGAAGTGATCACCGCCGATTTCCGGCGCCTCGAACGCCTCGGCCATGCGCACGTCGGTGTTGCTCACGATCGTGAGGTACTTGCGCCACGGTTCGAGGGCGGCAAGCGCGCCATCCGGGTTGAGCGTGAAGTCGCGGCCGATGCCCTTTGGTGCCCAGAGGTACTGCGAGGCGCCCCAGGCATTGCTGCCGGCGGCTCCGTGCACCGTCTCGATCGCGACCAATCGCGGCTTGCCGGTGGCGCGCTCGGCACCGCCGAATCGGCGGAACGTGCGTCCGGCCGGTTCCATCGCGTCAAGGTACGGCAGGGCAATGGCCGCGCTCATGCCGCGCAGGAACGTTCGGCGATGCAGCGTCTTCTGGGTGAGGATATTCATGGGAGTCGGTGCGTGGGTGATCGGGCGACGTTGGAATCCGGTGTGGTCAATGCGCTATCGATGCAATCACTACAGTCAGTGCTGCGTCTCGTCAGCCAACGCAGGCTGGACACGCTTGGTGCGGAAGGCCTTGCTGTTCACGACAGACAGCACGAACGACGACAGTTTGTAGTCCTGCTGTTCGGCCGCCTTGGCAATCACGCGGATGGTGGGCTGGTCGAAGTCTTCCATACGACGGCCGACGGCATAGGCCATCAGGTTTTCGGTGAACGACCGCACGAGCGGAATCGGGCGCGAGAGCAGCGAGCGCGTGAGATCGGCCGGCGTGGTGAGATTGGTGCCGTCATACATCTCACCGCGGGTGTCGAGTTCCACGCCGTTTTCGCGATAGCGCAGCCGTCCCGTCACGTCGAAGTTGTCGAGCGCGAGACCGATGGGGTCCATGTACTGGTGGCACGCCTTGCAGGTGGCGTTCGCGCGGTGCATTTCCATGCGCTCGCGCGTGGTGAGCGGCTTGCCGTCCTTGCTGTCCGACGTCTGCTCGAGGTCGGGAATGTTGGGCGGCGGCGGTGGCGGCGGCATGCCAATGAGCACTTCCATCACCCACTTGCCGCGCAACACGGGCGACGTGCGATTGCCGAGTGACGTCTGCACCAGCACGCTGCCATGGCCCAGGATGCCGCGACGGTCGGGTTCCGTGTACGCGACCTGGCGGAACTCGGCACCGGCCACACCAGGCATACCGTAATGTCGTGCGAGGCGCTCGTTCACGAACGTGTAGTCCGCCGTGAACAGCTCGAGCAGGCTCTTGTCCTCGCGCACGAGGTGCTGGAAAAAGAGCTCGGTCTCCTGCTGCATCGCGTCGGCCAACTGCTGGTCGTAGTCGGGAAAGAGGAACGCGTCCGGGTGCACCTTTTCGAGATCCTGCAGCCGCAGCCACTGCGCGGCAAAGCGCGTGGACAGCGCCTCGGCGCGCGGATCGGCGAGCATGCGGCGCACTTCGGTGGAGAGGTTGGTGCCCGTGGTGAGCTCACCCTTGCGCGCGAGGTCAAGCAGGCGCGTGTCGGGAATCGTGCCCCACAGGAAGAACGACAGACGCGACGCGAGTTCCACGTCGGCAATCGGCACGTCGGTGCCGGCGACCGCGTTGGACGGCACCGACTCAAAGCGGAAAATGAAGTGCGGGCTCGCGAGCATGGCCTGGATGGCGCTGCGTACGCCGTTCTCAAAGCCGTTCTCACCGACCGCCGCGCCCTGATCGTAGAACTGCATCAGGTTGTCGCGGTCGTGCGCGGTGAGCGTGCGTCGATACGCGCGCGTGGCCAGACCGCTGATGATGTCACTGGCGCAGGCGCGCTGCGCGGCCGCCTCGGTGGGATGGCACGTGAACACGCGGCGACGGCTCGGCGAGTCCGACACGCCCGTCACGTTGTACGGCCCGGAGATCAGCACGTCCATGAGCGGCGTGGGCTCGGTGGTGCCGGGCGCGCCCGTACCGCCCGAGGCACGCGACCAATCATGCGGGCGAATCAGGTCTTCGTACGGGCCCTCGGTGCGGCGCACAAAGGCGACCGACACGCGGCGCTGTCCCGCGCGCACGCGGATTTTGCCGCTGCGCACGTAGTCGGCGCCGGCCGGCAAGTCGGCCGAGAGCGAGTTGCGCGCGATGCCCTTGGAGTACTGCAGCAGCGCGACCTGCTCGCCGTCAATGCTCACGTCGAGATCTTCGGTGCCGGCACCAACACCGCCTCCCACGTTCAGGCGAAACTCGTACTCGCCGTCGGCCGGAAACACATGCTCCACCACCAGACCGCCGCGCGAACCGTACGGCGCGCCGTCCACGTAATCCCACGGATGCTGCGAGGCGAACGGTGACGTGCGGTAGGTGACCTGCGAGGCCGGTGCGTTGGGATCACCAACGGCCATGCGGCTCACCGCCGCGGCCGCATTGAGATAGGCGTCGAGCAGCGTGGGCGAGAGCGCCTGCGCGTCGGCGATGTTGTCAAAGTTGGCGCTCTTGGTGTCCAGCGGCAGAAAGTCGTCGGCGCTCACCTGCACGTCGAGCAGATCAGACACCACGCGCTCATACTCGGGACGATTGAGGCGCTGGAACACGCGGGCGCCCGGATTGATCGGGCCTGCGTCGTCGATCAGCTGTTCCATCGTTTCCACCAGCGCGAGCAGCGTGTCACCTGTGGGGCGACGCGATCCCGGCGGCGGCATCATGTCTGCGCGCAGCTTGCGGATCATCTTCTCCGACACGACCAGGTTGCTCATGATCGTGTCGAGCGAGAAGCCGCGCAGCACCAGATTGCCGCGCTTCATGGTGGGGTTGTGGCACTGACCGCAGTAGCGGTTCACGACCGCGTCGAGATCGGCGATCGGGATGCCGCGCGCGCCCATGCCTCGGGCGAGTGGAGCGCGCGAGGCGGATGACACGCCGCGTGCGTGCGTGGGGCCGAGCGACGACGCGCGCATCGGCGCGTTGTACGCGGCGTCATGCAGCACCGGGGTGATCGGCGTGGCGGACGGCACGTGCAGCCATCGCACGTCGGCAGTCTGGCGTCCGTTCGTCACGGAGACCGTGGTGACAATGAGTGTGGCGGCAACGGCCACTCCAGCAACGAGCACCTTCATGTAACGCACTCCGGCGTCCAAGGCTCGTGCATGCCTCAGTCGCGGGATGTGGCGACTGGCGCGTGCATCTCTGTCAGGCAATCCGTGGGGAGGGGTGCGGACTGCGATCGTACGGCGGGGTCAAACCAACGAAACTGTCCTTCATCAAGTATCGCCTCGGGGGACAAGCCGCAAGAGGCGCGCGGGTAGGCACTTGACCGTCTGCGCATTCTACGCGACCATCGGTCGCACCGTTGGCCGTTCCCGCAGGCCGCCCCCGTTGGCTACAACAGCTCAGCTCGCCACATCCGCCCTCCCTGGAGCACCCTGATGGACAAGCGTTCCCTCCCCAGTCGCCACGCCACCCTCGGCCCCGAGCGGGCGCCGCATCGCTCGTTCTTCTACGCCATGGGACTGGACGAGACGGACATCGGCAACCCGATCGTGGGGGTGGTGTCCAGCTGGAACGAGGCCGCACCCTGCAATATCGGCCTCAAATGGCAGGCCGAGCGGGCCAAGGCGGCAGTGCGGGCGGCCGGCGGAACGCCGCGGGAGTTCACAACCATCACCGTGACCGATGTGACCGCCATGGGCCACCGGGGCATGAAGGCCTCGCTGGTGAGCCGCGAGATCATCGCCGACTCGGTGGAGCTCACCGTGCGCGGTCACTGCTACGACGCCCTGGTGGGCATCGCCGGCTGCGACAAGACGCTGCCGGGCCTCATGATGGCCATGCTGCGCCTCGATGTCGCGTCCGTATTCCTATATGGTGGGTCCATCATGCCGGGCCATCACCACGGCAAGGACGTCTCAGTGCTGGACGTGTTTGAGGCGGTGGGCGCCCATGCGGCGGGCAAAATCACCACCGAAGAGCTCACCGCGCTGGAAAAGGTGGCCTGTCCCGGCTCCGGCGCCTGTGGCGGGCACTACACCGCCAATACCATGGCCTACGTGGCGGAAGCCATCGGCTTGGCGCTACCGGGGTCGTCCAGCCCGCCCAACACCCACGAGGATCGCCTCCAGTGGGCCGACGCCGTGGGCACCGCGGTGATGCGGCTGGTGAAGGAGGGTCCGCGCCCCCGCGAGATCGTCACCCGCAAGGCGCTCGAGAACGCGGCCGCGATTGTGGCCGCCACCGGTGGCTCCACCAACGCCGGCCTGCACCTGCCATCGCTGGCCAACGAGGCCGGCATCAAGTTCGATCTGTTCGACGTGGACGAGGTCTTCCGTCGCACCCCGCTCATTGCCGACCTCAAGCCGGGCGGCAAGTACCTCGCCAGCGACGTGCATGAGATCGGCGGCGTGCCCGTCATTCTCAAGGCGTTGCTGGACGGCGGCTACCTGCACGGCGACTGCGTGACCGTCACCGGCAAGACGATGGCGGAGAACCTGGCCAATGTCGTGTTGCCTACCGACCAAGACATTGTCCGGCCCGTCTCCAACCCCATTTCGCCCACCGGCGGATTGGTCGCGCTCCGCGGCTCTCTCGCGCCCGACGGCGCCATCGTGAAGGTGGCCGGCTGCAAGCGCCGCAGCTTCACCGGCCCCGCCCGCGTGTTCGAGAGCGAAGAGGAGTGCATGGCCGCCGTCATGGACAAGCGCTACTCGGCCGGTGACGTCCTGGTGATCCGAAACGAGGGACCCGCCGGCGGCCCAGGTATGCGCGAGATGCTCTCCACCACCTCCGCCATCTATGGTCAGGGCATGGGCGAGGAAGTGGCGCTGGTGACCGACGGGCGCTTTTCCGGCGCCACCCGCGGCCTGTGCGTGGGCCACGTGGGACCCGAAGCCGTACTCGGCGGACCCATCGCGCTGCTCCGCGACGGGGACATCATCTCCATTGACGCGGATGCCGGGACCATGGACGTGGCGCTCAGCGAGGCCGAGCTGGCTGATCGGCGCGCGGCTTGGACGCCGAGGACGCACGAGTTCCAGAGTGGCGCGATCTGGCGCTACGCCCAAACGGTGGGGCCGGCCCGCTACGGCGCGGTGGTGCACCCCGGGGCGGCTGCCGAGACGCATCACTACGCGACCGCATGACCTGACCGACACACGCACGCCACCATCCTCCGCGGCCGTCCTCGGCCGCGGGGGATGGTGCGCGCGTGGCTGCGAACAGGCGCACTGGCGGGAGTTCGCGGTGTTCAGTACGTTAAGCTCATAATTAACGTACCGAATCCATCGCACGCCACCCGACCCAATGAACGAACCGCAATCCGAATTCGTGGAGGCCATGGGACTCCTCCTCGAAGAAGAGCGCTTCCCTCGCGTGTCCGGACGAATCCTCGGCTTCCTGCTCATTACCGATGACACCTGCTCCCTCGACGACCTGGTCACCGAGCTGCAGGTCACCAAGGCCAGCATCAGCACCAACGCGCGCCTGCTGGAGGCCAAAGGCGTCATTGAACGCGTGAGCCGTCCGGGCGACCGCCGCGACCACTACCGTGCCGCGCCAGACCTGCCGCACCGCACCCTGCAGGCCCGCGTGGCCAAGATGACGCGTGTACGCCGTGCCATTCAGCTCGGACGCGACACCATCCCCGACGCCAGCCATCTCGTGCGCCAGCGCATGGATGACATGATTGCCTCGTACGACCTCTTTCTTGACGTGACCACACGGGCGCTCGACACTCTGGTCGAGCGTAAGCACGCGACGTCTGCGCATGGCCCGGCGCAGGGCGGCGCCACAGAACGAGGAGCCGCATCGTGATAGCGCGTCCTCGTACACCCGCCGCACCCGCCACCACACGTCGCGCCGGCGCCATGCAGCACTTCATCTGCCGAATTACCGGCAGCGTGCTCTTTGGTACGGTGGCCCTCGCCACCGCACATGCACAGCCGCCCGAGAGTGCCACGGCGCTCTCCCTGGGCGATGCCGCTCGCATGGCGGCCAACGAGACGGCCAGCGTCACCACGGCTCGCTATCGCACCGAGCAGTACGCCGCCCGCGCCGACCAGAGCCGCGCCGAGCTGCTGCCGTCCGTCACCGCCAGTCTGTCCGACGGCCAGCGCACCTTCAACACGGCATCGTTCGGCCTTCCGTTTCCCGGGTTTGACCCCAACGGTACGATCATCGGACCGGTGCGAACCGTGGACGTGCGTGGCCGTGTCGTCGCCGACCTCTACGCGCCGGCAACCCTTGGACGCTACCGCACCGCGCAGGCAGAAGAGCGAGGCGCCGCGGCCGACGCGGAGGCGGTCGCCGAGAGCGCCGCCACCGCGGCGGCCCTCGCCTACGTACGCGCCATGCGCGCCGACGCCCGCGTGGTCGCCCGAGCCGCTGACTCGGCGCTGGCCTTTGAACTGCTCGACATCGCGCGCAGCCAACTCTCCGCCGGCACCGGCGTGGCGCTCGACGTCACGCGTGCGGAGGCGCAACTCGCCGATGTGCGATCGCAGTTGATCGGCGCACGCAACGAGCGCGATCGCGCACGGATCGAACTGTTGCGCGCCGTGGGCAGACCCTCCACCGATCAGGTAGCGCTGACCGACTCCCTGCATATGCCCGAGACGATCACCCCGGTGCCCGCACTGGCCACCGCGCTCGCCGAGGCGCGTCGCAATCGCCCGGAACTCTCCGCGGCTGACGCGGCCGTTGAGGTAGAACGTCGCACGGTCTCGGCCACGCGCGCTGAGCGACTACCCACGCTTGGGGTCTTTGCCGACCAAGGCGCGACCAGCACCAGCTATACGCACCTGCTGCACACCTACACGTATGGCGTGCAGCTCTCCATTCCCATTTGGGAAGGCGGACAGCACAGCGCGCGCATGGCCGAACACTCGGCCTCACTTCGCGCCGCTGAATCACGGCGCGACGATCTGGACCAGCAAGTGCAGACCGACGTGGCACTCGCGCTGGTGGACCTTGCGTCCGCGCAGGAGCAGGTGGATGCGTCGCGCGACCGCTACCGGCTGGCTGAACAGGAGATCGAGCAGGCGCGCGACCGTTTCAGCGCGGGTGTGGCCGGCAACGCGGACGTGATTGCCGCACAGCTCGGTCTCGACAATGCGCGCAGTCAGCAGGTGGACGTGCTCGCCGCGCTCGAAGCGGCACGCATCGCACTGGCGCGCGCCGAGGGACGTGTGACGTCGCTTCCCTGACGGGGTCCGCCCCTACCCGTTCCCGCGTACGCTAGACACGACACTCAGACGACCAGTGACCCACATATGACCACCGCAACACATCCCTCGCCTGCCAGCACGTCACGTACGCGCCGCTCACCCGTGGTCCCCGTGATCATGGGTCTGCTGGCCATCGGTCTGCTCGCGTGGGCCTATTCCAAGTGGCAGTACGCCCGGGTGCACGAGACCACGGATAACGCACAGGTGGACGGACACATCGTCCCTGTACTCGCGAAAGTGGGCGGCTACGTGCAGGACGTACTGGTGAGCGAGAACGACTCCGTGACCGCCGGTCAGCTGCTGGTGGCAGTGGACACGCTCGAATACCAGCAACGCCTCGCACAGGCGGACGCGGAGCTTGCGGCTGCCCAGGCGGCGGCGGGTGGCGGCGGCGTGTCTGGGCAGGCGGAGGCGCAGGTGCGCACGGCAAACAGTTCGCAGGTTGCCCTTGAGGCACAGATTGCGTCTGCGGAGGCGAACGCGCTGCGCGCCAAGGCCGATCTCGCGCGCGGCGAGGAGCTTGCGGCTAAACAGATCATTCCGCTCAAGGAACTGGACGCGCTGCGCGCGGCGTCGGTGTCCGCGCAATCGAATGTAGTGGCGCTGCAGGCGCAGGCCCAGGCGGCCGGTGCCACGGTGTCGAGTGCCCAAGCCGGCGTGCGATTGGCTCGTGCACGATTGGCATCGGCGCAGGCCATGCGCGATGAGGTGGCCATGCAGCTTGCCTACACGCGCATCACGGCGCCCGAGACCGGGCGTGTGTCGCGCAAGTCGGTCGAAGTGGGCCAACTCGTGAACGGCGGACAACCGCTCATGAGCATTGTGGGCGATCAGCGAGTGTGGGTCACCGCGAACTTCAAGGAAACGCAGCTCGACGCGGTGCGCGTGGGGCAGGACGTGGAGATTGAAGTGGACGCCTACGCCGACTGCCACGCCATCGGCACGGTGGAGAGCATCAGCTCGGCTACCGGTGCACGATTTGCGCTGCTGCCGCCCGACAACGCGACCGGCAACTTCACCAAGGTGGTACAGCGCATCCCCGTACGGATCGCGATTACCGAAGGGTGCGGCGCCGATCGACCGCTTCGGCCCGGCATGTCGCTGGCCGTGGCCGTGAAGACGAACTGAGGCACGGAGCGTGGCCACTGCAGCAACTGCCTTGCCTGGCACCGCCGCCGCACCCACGGCGCCAACAGCCGCGCGCACGGACAATCGCAAATGGATGATCGCGATTGCCGTGGTGCTGGCGTCCATGATGCAGGTGATCGACTCGTCCATTGTAAACGTGGCGATCCCGCACATGATGGGCGAACTCGGTGCCAGCCTCGACGAGATCGCGTGGGTGTCCACCGGCTATATCGTGGCGTCGGTGATCGTGATGCCCATGACCGGATGGCTCGCGGCGTTCTTTGGACGCAAGCGCTACTTCGCCGGTTCGATCATCCTGTTCACGATCGCGTCGTTCTTCTGTGGAGCATCGAGCACCCTCGGCACGCTTGTGTTCTGGCGTATCGTGCAGGGCATTGGCGGTGGCGCACTCATCACCACGTCGCAGGCCATTCTCTTTGAGGTGTTTCCCCCTGAGGAGATCGGCACTGCCATGGCACTGTTCGGCATGGGAGTGATGGTGGGTCCCACGCTCGGTCCCACGCTTGGTGGATGGCTCACCGACAGCTACTCGTGGCCGTGGATCTTCTACATCAACCTGCCGATTGGCGTTCTCGCAGCGGCCATGGTGATCAGTTTTGTACACGACGCCGCACACCATGTGCGTGCAAAGTCCATCGACTTCATAGGCATCGGCCTGCTCATTGTGACAGTTGGCGCGCTCCAGTACCTCATCGAACATGGGCAGGGTGAAGACTGGTTCGACTCGCGCCTCATCACCATGCTGGCCGTGGTGAGCGTAGCGGCCGGCGTCTCGCTCGTGTGGCGTGAACTGGTGGTGGACGAACCCGTGATCGACTTTCGCGTGCTGCGACACCGCGACATGGCCATTGGCACGGTGATCGGCGTGTTCTTCGGACTGGGGCTGTACGGTTCGGTGTTCGTGCTGCCTGTGTTTCTGCAGGGCATGCTGCAGATGACTGCTTGGCAGACGGGCATGGTGATCCTGCCGGGCGCACTCGCCACCGCGTTCTCGATGGGCATCGTGGGCCGACTGTCGAACAAGGTGGCCGACCGTCCCATGATCATCATCGGCATGCTGCTCTTTGCCCTGGCCATGTGGCAACTGTCGAAAATCACGTCCGCATCCGGCGCGCACGATTTTTTCTGGCCGCTGATCTGGCGTGGCCTGGGACTCGGCATGATGTTCGTGCCGCTCACCAATCTCACGCTCGCCAACCTCGAGACGAAGGACATCGGGGCTGGCTCCGCGCTCTCCAATTTCGCGCGGCAGTTGGGAGGTTCACTCGGCATTGCGGCGATCGCCACGATGCTCACGCGTTACACGGCGCAGGCCAAGGCGGTGCTGGCGGAACATGTCACCGCGTATGATCCTGAGTCACTGGCGCGGGTTGGTCTGCTCGTGCGCGGCTTCGTGGCGCGGGGCACCGACCCCGCCACCGCGCAGCGTCTTGCCTATGGTGCGATCGATCGCCAGCTCGCCGGGCAGGCCAGCGTGATCGCGTTCGGCAAGGTGTACCTGCTGAGCGGTGCGGTTCTGCTGGCCATGCTGCCGCTGCTGTTTCTGGCCCGTGGCCGCAAGCTGACGGGTATCAAAAGCGCGGCGCCCATGGTCCACGCGGAGTAGGATGCCCCACGCTTGTGCAGGGCGGGAGCGGACGCGCACTGCGTCGGCACCCGCCGTACACGGTCAGTGCGCCTCAGGAGGAACGCTTGCCCTGCCGCCTGGCTCGGGTACCGCCTGCAGGAACCCGCGGATCTCGCCGCCCGGATACGCAACGGTATCACGACCGACTTCCGTACCGACGTTGCCCGGTTCATTCAGGCTCGCGCGCACAGCAAACGGCGCCAGCTGCGCCGTCAGCCAATCGCCAAACGCCTCGATGGCGTGTTTTCTCATGCTGTAGGCGCCGATCGTGGGACTCGCCACTATACCGTTGAGCGAGCTGATGCTGACCGCGCGCCCCTTCGCCGCCAGCCGCAACGTACAGGCCGCGCCCGGCCGCCGTTACCAGCTGGACGACCGCTTCAATTTCGGCAGGAACGGTCACGTCGAGATGCACGCCCTGCACGTTTGGCATGGCCGATTGCGCGCGAAGGTCGTCGTTGGACCGCGCGCCGGCATGCACAAAGGATCCGCTCGTGGACAGACGCTCGGTGATGGAGTTGCAGCAGGTCGGTTGTGTTGTGTTCACGCGTCCCGTGGCACTTCGCGACAGAACGTGTGGGACTGCATATTCCGCACATCCGCCGCCAAGAAAGTCAACGCGTTGACCACGTCTACCGATAGAGGAGTGGGACCAATGGATTCCGACCTCGCCGCCTTGCCGCTGGACGCGGAGCTGCCCGCGTACGAGGTACAAGCCGAGCACGTGTTTGCGGGGCACGTCGAAGGACGGAAAGTGGTGCTGGGACTGATCAACCGCACGCATCCGCGTTTCATGCATGCCGAGCGAACCTGGCAGCCGTTGGACGTGTCGCCCGTCACGATCCAGCAGTCGGCCTTCACGCTCGACGATGCGAAACTGATCGTTGCTCGCCAGCACGACTATGCAAACTGGGACGCGTTGCGTCGCCACGTCATGGCCGTGCACACGCTCGGCACCCCGGAGTACCGCTACGAACGTGCGGTTGAGGCTGTGATCAACGGCGATGAAGTTGCGCTTGCCGACTTGTTGGACAAGGATCCTGCGCTCATCTCTGCACGCTCCACGCGCATCACCTGTCACGACCCCGCGGTACACGCCGCCACGCTGTTGCACTATCTGGGCGCAAACGGCGTGGAGTCGTATCGGCAGCGTTCACCGGCCAACGCGGTCGCGATTGCGCACCTGCTGCTGAGCGCCGGCGCCGATCCCAACGCGCCCGCACACATGTATGGTGGTGAGTGTTGCCTGCTGAGCATGCTCGTGTCGTCCTCGCCGCCGGCGGAGGCGGGCGTGCAGGTGCCGTTGGTGCATGCGTTGGTAGACGGTGGCGCCAATGTGGAGGGTGCGGGCGCGACCGCGTGGACCAGTCCGCTGCTCACGGCCCTTCAGTTCGGCTTTTGGGACGCTGCCACGGCGCTGGCATCGCACGGCGCGCTCGTGGACACCGTGGCGAAGGCAGCCGGGCTTGGACGGCTTGAGCAGGCGCGTGCGCTGTTTGGTAATGCGAGCGACCTCACGCGACATCAGGCGCTCGCATTGGCAGTCCTCAATGGGAAGCATGATGTGGTGGTGTGGTTGCTGGAGCAGGGCGAAGACCCCAACCGCCTGAATCCTGCAGGCTTTCATGCGCACCAGACACCGCTGCATGGTGCAGCGCTGGCCGGCGATCTCGCCATGGTGCAGCTCTTGGTGTCGCACGGCGCGCGGCAGGACATCAAGGACACGATCTACGACGGCACGCCGCTCGGCTGGGCAAGGCACCGGGGGCAGCAGGCCACGAGCGCGTACCTGCAGGCGTTGCAGGATGGGGACGCGGACTACTAGCGGGGCGGGGTTGTCGGCTACGTGACCCGTATCCGGTTGCGACGCGCGTTGTGTTCCACTTCCGCGAGCCCAAGCCGTTCGAGCACGGGCGGAACGTAGTTCGCAAAACGTCCGCGCAGTCCCCTCTTGAGGCCATACCAGCCGCCAACGGGATTGGACGGAGACCGCGCCCAGGCCTCGAGCGTATCGTCGGCTGCCGGTTTTTGCTCATCGGCGCTCCCGAGCAGCAACCAATCTCCATGCGTGTGGAGCATGGCCACCGTGTCCTCGAGGCAGCGCAGGTGGTAACGGAGCTCTGTCGTGCCCACCAGGCACACGAGCGCCGGTGGTGAGGCGTCTGGTTCGCGCCACGCCTGAAACGTTCCCTGCCGACTCGGCGTGTCCAGCATCCACGGATCGGTTGCCGTGCCGCCTGGAGAGGAATCACCAGCCATGTCCCGACCTCCTCAGTGAAGTGAAATGCTGCTCCGGGTCATTGCGCACCCTGCTCGAGATGCACTTTCAGGTCAGCCGCAAAGCGCTCGAACGCGGGTTGCAGATCCGGAATGGATCGCGCGATGAGTGGAGCAAGCAGGCCCGAGTACACCTCACGCATGGCGAACCGAGTGCCCGTCGGTCCGGATTCGAGGGTGAACGTGCGAGTCCCCGTGAACAAGCCGAAGGGCATGCCTCCGGACCACGTCATGCGCCGTGCTGGCTCCCACTGCCCGACGGTGAGTGGAAAGGCACGTCCGGGACTGATCCGGGCGTACACCGTGATGCGACCGCCGTCGGTAATGGTTCCGTCCACTCGCTCCACGGTCGAGTTCCACTGGGTATAGCGCGCGGCGTCGGTGAGCACAGACCACACGTCGACAGCGGGAGCCGCAACTACGATTTCGACGCCAAAGGATTTCATGTCCCAATTGGTAACATCTATGTTACCATAATGTCAATCCGTGTCGCTGCTGCTCCGGAGCGCCTCCAGCACCAGCGGCCACGAGGCCTGATAACGCGCGACGCGTGCAGACCAGAGGTCTGCGCTGTCTGGAAGTGGTTGGTGACGCACGACGATTCGTGTGCCGTCCGGAACCGGCTCAAACGTCACCAGCACCTCGGTCGGTTGCTGGGGACCCGTACCCAAATAGAAGTCAAGCGTGAGCGCGAAGGGTCTGTCCCAACGGCGAACGCGGCCCAGCTCGATTTCCCGGCCGTCGCTCGCACGCTCGCGAAACGTGCCGTCCTCGGCCAGTGTGATCACGCTTGCGGGGTCATGCGTCGGCCGGTGTCCCATGGGCCACCAGTCTGAAATGCGCGACGTGAAGAGATCGAACGCGCGCTCCAGATCGCGTTTCAGGACAACCGAGAACTCGATCATGCCGAGTCGAGGGCTTCGAGTCGCGCCATTGCGTCGGCCCAGAACTCGTCGAGAAACGCGCGCACGCTGGCGAAACCCTGCACGCGCACGGAATAGACGTTGCTGGCGCCAATGCTCACGGTCTCCACCAGACCGGACGACTCAAGTACGGCGAGGTGCCGCGAGATGGCCGGACGGCTGACGGCAAAGCCGCTGGCGATCTCACCCACGGAGAGCGGTTTGTACCGAAGGCGGCGAAGAATCTCGCGTCGGGTCGGATTGCCAAGAGCATCGAGTGGGTTCATGGTAGCCGAAAAGTTACCATTGGGAGCCCGGTGACTCAAGAGAATCGGCCGCCGCTTGCCACGGGCAGAGGTTGGTCTGATGTTGCAGAAGGGAATCGCTTCACGGTGCGGGCTCTTCAGGATGCGCTTTGAGCTCGCCGCTCGGGATCAGCGCACGCCGGAGAGTCCGGAGGTATGCTCACCTTGACCAGCAACGGTGGCAACAGGAGTGCGGAAGTGGACGAGATGGATCACCTCCTGGCGAAGTTCACAGAGGTAGCGCGCACGGTAGAGACGCGGGTGGTGGCAGCCGAGGCGGGCGTCGCCGCTATAGAGCAGTCTCAGCGGGTGCGTGCGCGGGAAGCGCCGACTCCTGAGTCAATCGTTGCGGTGGAGCGCGCCAACGCGCCCGAACGTCTGCTCGCGCTCGACGTCTTTCGCGGCCTCACGGTGGCCGGCATGCTGCTCGTGAACAACCCCGGCACGTGGAGCGCCATTTATCCGCCACTCGAGCATGCGGCGTGGCACGGGTGGACCCCCACCGACCTGATCTTTCCCTTCTTCCTGTTCATCGTCGGCATCACCACGCATCTCTCGCTCGCGGCTCGGCGGGCACGCGGCCACGATACCGCGGCGCTCACGCGTCAGGTTCTGCGGCGCGGTGCGCTGATCTTTCTGTGTGGACTGTTTCTGTCGTGGTTCCCCGGCTTTACCTACTCGGCTGTCCCCGAGCTCGCCAACGCGACCTTCGGTGATCGCGTCATCCATCGGCTGGCGCACCTGCGCTACCTTGGTGTGCTCCAGCGCATCGGGCTCGCGTACACACTTGGGGCGCTGCTCACGCTCTGGTTCGGGTGGCGTCAGCAGTTGATCGCCCTCGTGGTGATTCTCCTGGGCTACTGGGCACTCATGACGCTCGTGCCGGTGCCCGGAGAAGGAGCGATTGGGCTCGCACTGATGGACGATCCGACGCGCGTGCTGAGCGCCTGGGTGGACCGCACCGTGCTGGGCGTGCCGCACCTGTGGTCCGGGTCGGTGACGTGGGACCCCGAAGGGCTGCTGTCCACCGTTCCGGCGGTGGGTACGGTACTGGTCGGCGCGCTCGCCGCGCGAGTTATCGCACACCGGAAGCGACCGCTCGGTGATCGACTGTCCACCATGTTTGCGGTCGGCTCGCTGGCCATGGTGGTGGGCAGCTGCTGGGGCTGGGTGCTTCCGATCAACAAGGCACTGTGGACCAGCTCGTACGTCGTGTTCACCGGCGGCATGGCGGCGGTCTGTCTCGCCACGTGTCTGTGGCTCATCGACGTGCGGCAGATCCGCTGGTGGACCGGTCCGTTTGTGGTCTACGGTGTGAATCCGCTCGTCGCATTCCTCGGCTCAGGCCTCATGGCCCGATTGCTGGGGGGCATGATCACGTGGCCAACGGAAAGCGGGCGCACGTCACTGCAGCAGTACGTCTACGAGGGCGCGTTCCACTCGTGGCTCGAGCCACGCAACGCGTCATTGCTCTACGCACTCGCGTTTGTAGCGTTCTGGTATCTGGTACTGCTCGTTCTGCACAAGCGCGGGATCGTGGTGAAGGTGTGAGCCACGCGTCGGCGTCATTCTCCTGATACCGCGCATCCGAACTCCCAGTTGGGCCTCGCCAGTGCCATGGCTTGTGGAGTGTCAGGTAAATCCGGATTGTGTCGCCGCGACCGCCGAGTAGGCTTCGCAGGTGCAGTCGCTGTAGCCCCTCCGGGGCGTCCCTTCATCCCCTGTTGGAGGACCGGATCTCATGCGTTTCACGCCACCCGCACAACAAGCACTGAGCATGGGCCTGCTCGCGGCCCTCGTCGCGTGTGGCGGCGACAAGGCCGCAGACAGCAGCGCTTCCGATGCGGCAACCGAGCGCCCGGCAGCAGCGGCTGCTCCAGCCAACCCGCCGCCGGTCGCGGTCGCAGTTGCAGCCAATGCCGAAGGCGAAGCAATCTACGCGGCCAACTGTATAGCGTGTCATCAGGCGAACGGCGCCGGAATGCCGGGCGCATTTCCACCGCTCGCCGGTTCTGAATGGTTGAACGGCTCGGTGGATCGCCCCATCGCCATTGTCCTGCATGGACTGCAGGGGCCCATCACGGTCGCTGGCGTCACGTACAACGGTGTCATGATGGCTAACGGTGCCAGTGGTCCCATGAGCGACGACGCCGTTGCTTCCGTGCTCACGTACGCTCGCGCGAGCTGGGGGAATGCGGGTTCAGCCGTTACGTCTGCAGATGTCGCTCGTGTACGCGCCGCCACTGCCAGTCGCACCGTGGCATGGACGTCGGACGAACTCAAGGCGCTTCCCTGAGGTATGTCGAAGGCCCGAGTTGATCATCCCTGCGCGCATGGAGGTCAGGGCGACGGGTGCCTGACGCCTGATGCTACCCTCTCGGTCGTGCCAGTTCGCGCATAGTCAGGTTCAAACTTCCCGTCCCTG
>JBBSPE010000042.1:0-27967 GCA_038259155.1 Gemmatimonadales bacterium | reverse complement strand
TCGAAAACGCCCGCGCCCGTGCCGGCATGGTGCGCCTCAGCGCAAACGAGAATCCGTACGGCATGTCGCCCAAGGCCAAGCAAGCCTTCATGGAGGCGTGGGATGAGCACAACCGATATGGCAGCCCTGGGATCGCAAGCTTGCGTGCTGCGTTTGCCAAACACATCGGGCTACCCACCGACCACGTGATGGTCACGCAAGGCTCGCAGGAGGTGCTGTGCACAGCGGCGCTCGCATTCGGTGGAAAGGGTGAGGACGTGCTGGCGGCCGACCCGACGTTCGAGGCGCTACCCCGGTACGCGACGGCCATGGGATTGCGTGTACATCGTGTCCCACTCACGGACGCGATGGTCCACGACCTCGACGCCATGGACCGGCGCTACAAGTCATCAATCGGGCTCGTGTTCGTGTGCAATCCCAACAACCCCACGGGTAACCTCGCCCCCAATGACCGCGTGCGCGACTACGTCAGCAGCACCGCCAAACGCACCACGGTACTTGTCGATGAAGCGTATCACGACTTCGTGACCGATCCGTCGTACCGTTCCATGATTGATCTCGTGCAACGCGGCGAGAATGTGATCGTGTTGCGCACGGCGTCCAAGATTCATGGGCTCGCGGGCTGTCGCATCGGTTTCGCCGTGGCGCGACCGGACATCATTGCGCAAATGGAAGGCTTCGTGACAGGCCCACCCAACGCGCTGGCGGCCCGCGCCGCGATTGCCGCGCTTGCCGACACCGAGTGGCAGACGTTCTGCCGTGCGCGCAACACCGAGGCACGCGAGATCCTGACCACTGCGATCACCGCACTCGGCCGGCGCCAGGTGCCGTCCAACACCAACTTCGTCTTCTTTCATGCCGGACGACCGGTGGCAGAGGTGCAGTCCGCGCTGCAGCAGCAGGGCTTCCTGGTAGGCCGCGCGTTTCCGCCGTACAACGATTGGGTGCGGGTGAGTGTGGGCACGCCCGACGAGATGCGCACGTTTGCGACAGTGTTGCCGGGAGCGCTTTTGGTGTAGGGGTTCGCGTGAGGCAAACGCCCATCAGCGCAGCACGGCGGTCGGACAAGGAGCACCTCCGGCCGCCCACACCCGGACGCTCCGTGCAGTCTCCGTTCCCGAGTACGGCGCGGGCGTTCGTCCCGGTCCCGGATCCCAGCCCCAGAGCACCAGCGGATCGTCCTCGATGTGGTGCGCGATCTCCTCGAGTGACCGATTCCCGTTCCGGTTCCGATCCTTGAGCTGCGCGCAGATCTCCGCACTCGACTTCCCGAACCACTGCATGGGCAGCGGAGCGAGCGCCCAGCTTGGCGCACCCGGCGGCCCGTGCGGCAGCGTGGAGTTCTGCCGCGTGTGGCAGGTGCTGCACGGCAGGCCGAGCTCGGCTCCATTGCGACTTGTGCCACCCGACACATTCATGCCGTGCGGTCGCGGCGATACGCCGTACGAGCGTCCCGACCACATGGGGAGATTGTCGCTGTTCACGTGGCAGTTGGCGCACCGTGGATGCGACAGCACTTCGTACACGCGCGTCCACGCGTGTGCAGCGGGATTGCCGCGCTGCTGTGCGGTGGCCGGCGGCGCGATCCCCACCACGACGGCAATGGCAACTGCAAACAAGCGCGCTCGTGGACTCATCACACGAACCGAATGTGCTTGCCCAGCGGAAGCTCTCGAATGCGCTGACCGGTGGCCGCAAAAATTGCATTCGCCAGCGCTGGCGCGGCGGGTGGCACCGCGGGCTCGCCGATTCCGCGCACCACGTCCTGCGTCTCCAACGCGCGCGTGAGAATGCGCGGCGCCTGATGCAGTCGCATCGCCTCGAACACGTGATAATTGGTCTGCTGCGCCATGCCGTCTGCGTAGGTGAGTTCCGCGTTCATGGCATGCCCGAGGCCCCAGATCACGCCACCCGTGAGCTGCGCCTCGAGGTTCACCGGGTCGAGCACGCGCCCCACGTCCACCACCACGCACGCCTGATCAATGCGAATACCATCTGGCGTATTCGTGACCTGCACCACCTCGGCCACCGGCACACCGAAAGACAGTGTGAACGCGAGCCCTCGACCGCTGCCTTCCGGGAGTGTTGCGCCCCAATTCGATAGCTCGCCCACCGCCTCGAGCACGGCGCGAGAGGCGGCATCGGTGCAGAGACGGATTCGTTCCGCAAGTGGATCGGCGCCCGCTGCATGCATGAGTTCATCCAGAAAACACTCGTGCAGAAATCCATTGCCCGACGCCGCGACCGAGCGCCACGAACTGATGGGCACCAGCTCCGGCACGCGATAGGCCGAGACGCGGTAGTGCGGGATCGCGAAGGGCTGGTCCCACGCACCACGCGCGAGTGCGCTGTCAGGGCCCGGAATGGTCTGGTTGATCCGCCCGTATTGCGACGCAGTAGTGGATGGTGCGGCAATGGACAGATCGTACGCGTGCACGTGGCGGTCCTGCACCACGCCGCGCGCGCGCGCGATCGCCAGACAGCGCGGCATGTCGTGCGTCATATCCTCCTCACGCGACCACGTCATCTTGATGGGCACGCCCTCATGTGCAACGGCGAGTTCAACGGCCTGTCGCACGTAGTCGTCCTCGAGCCGGCGCCCGAAGCTGCCGCCGGCGATCTGTACGTGCAGATGAATATGCTCTTTGTCCAAGCCCGTGATTCGCGCGGCCGAGTCTTCCACGAAACGGGGAATCTGCGTGGAGGTCCAGATATCGAGCCGACCGTTTTTCAGTTGCACCACAGCACTCATGGGCTCCAGTGGGGCGTGCGCGAGGTACGGAATTCGGTACTCGGCCTCAAGCCGCATCGCCGCAGCGAACGGTTGCGCGAGCACGGCTTCCACGTCGCCGTCGTCGCGTTTGCGATTGTCGAGTCGCTCGTTGGTGAACGACGCGGCCACCTCCGCAAAGTGTTCTGCACTGGTGGCCGGATACGGCGCCGCGCCCCAGTCCGGCTCCAGCAACGCCGCTGCCTTGAACGCCCGCCACGTATTGGTGGCGATCACACCCACGCCTCCCGTGATCTGCACTACCTTGATCACGCCCGACACGGCCTTGGCCGCCGTCGTGTCCACCGCACGCATGCCGCCGCCAAGCCTGGGATTGGTGCGCACGGTGGCAAACACCATGTTCTCGAAGCGCAGGTCGATACCGTAGACGGCCGTTCCCGTTGACTTGCTCACCATGTCGAGCCGGCGCATGGGCTTGCCCAGCAGCCGCCACTCGCTGCTCGGCTTGAGCGTAACGCCGCTCGGCACGTCGAGTGTGGCCGCGGTTGGCGCGAGCGCGGTGTAGGCCATGGTGCGTCCATCCGGAAACACGACGGCGCCGTCACGCGTGGTGAGCTGCGATTTCGCAATGCCAGACTCCTGCGCGGCGGCAGACAGGAGCATGTCGCGCGCGACGGCGCCGGCCACGCGCAGTTTTTCGTACCCATCGGGCACGGTGGATGACCCCCCCGTGATCTGCAGCCCCATGAACTTCGCAATCACTGGTCCCGCGCTGCGCATCCGGCGAGCCATGAATCCGTCATCCGTGGACGCGAACGGAAATCCTTCCTCGAGCACCGCCGTGTTGTAATACGCCGCGCTCGGCACACCGGGACTCACGGCGAACTCACCCCACGCCACGTCCAGCTCCTCGGCCACGAGCGCTGCCTGCATCGAGTAGGCGCCCTGCCCCAGGTCCACACGCGGCGTGATGATCGTGATGCCGTTGCGGTTGATGAGCACGTAGGGCGTGAGCGCCGCCTCGTTGTCATCGAGATTGTCCTTGAGCGGATTGTGCACCGGCCACTTGTACGCCGTGTAGCCGACAGCGATGCCTCCGGCAACGGCGGCGGTGCCCACAATGAACGTGCGGCGCGTTATGGTACGCAGGCGCGACATGCCTACGCTCCCCGCATGCGCGCGGCCGCGAGCTTCACCGCCTCGCGAATGCGCGGGTACGTGCCGCAGCGGCACAGATTGGCGGACAGCGCACGATCAATCGCCGCGTCATCGGGATCCCGATTCACGGCCAGCAGAAACGTTGCCGACATGATCTGCCCCGACTGGCAGTAGCCGCACTGTGCCACCTGTGTGTCCACCCACGCCTGTTGCACCGCGTGCATGGCGTCCGGCGTGCCCAGACCTTCAATGGTGGTGATCGCAGCCGACACGTCGCCCACCGGCAGACTGCACGAGCGCACCGGCGTGCCGCCCACATGCACGGTGCAGGCCCCGCACTGGCCAATGCCGCAGCCGTACTTGGGGCCCGTGACGCCGAGTTCGTCGCGCAGTACCCAGAGCAGGGGCATGTCGAGCTCCACGTCCACGTCCCGGATCGTGCCGTTCACCGTGAGCTGCAATTGAGGCATTGCTACCGCACCTGTTGTCGCACGCCGAACACATTGCCTTCGGGATCAAAGCCGAGGAAGAAGTTCGTGCCAGGCTCGGCCCATCCGGGCGGCGCCGTATCGATCTCGCCGCCCATCGATCGTGCCAGTGTTCGGCTGTGCTCCAGCTGCTTGACGTCGAAGTCGAGCCGGATCACGCCCTCCTCGCGACGGACGGGGGGCACCGCAATGTGAATGTCGTCCGCGATGTGTGCCGGCATCTGCTGCAACACTAGCTCAAACTCACCATGGCGAAGAACGGTGTGATATTCATCAGACGCGCCCAGCGCCAGGTCGAGGGCACGCGCGTAGAAACTGGCCAGTGTGCCGAGCTCCTTGGCAAACAGTACGGCGCGAACTCCAGATCCCGGTGTCATACGTGGCCCCCACATGGAATGACGCTCTCTGACAGAGACTGCAGCGGTTTGTCACCGGCGCCCGGCAACCAATAACCGCACTACCCAAGCACAGAGACCCGCGCTCGCGTCCATATGCCGAACGATGGCTAGTCGCGCCTCTCGGCGAAAGGCGACATGTCGTGCCACCGGCGCACCTCTTGCGGCAATGGACCGAGCAGCGACAGGAACCATCGCGCGCCAACTGCCGTGCCCAGCAACAGCAGTCCCGTGCCGGCGTGCACCTGATCATTCTCGAGATAGTTCGTGCACAGGCGCACCGGCGCGTCGCGCAGCAGCAATCCGGCCACGGCGGCCATCCAGGTCATGTTGCCGAGCACGAAGGCGCGACTGATCGGATTCGCGGTATGCCACGAACGGCGGATGAGCGCCCCCGCGAGCAGCAGCGTGGCCGCCTTGAACGCATCCGCGGTGACCTGCGTGGCGGCCAGATCGAGGGCCCTTGGGATCATCCAGGTGGTGAGGATGCTCGCGGCGAGCAGCAACCCGGGCACGCCGCCAATGTCGAGGTCACGCAGCCGGCGCGTCCAGCGACCGCGCGCGGCGTTGAAAACTGGAGACGGTCCGATCAGCAGCGCGCCAGCAACGGCGAGCAGCGGAATGTGCACCAGCATGTGCAACGCCATGCGCGCCTCCAGCCCTGCGGCCACTGGCGGCATCACGAGCAGCACCGCAAGCACTGCGCCGGCGCGGCGCGATTCGATCACGTCCACGATGCGCGTGGTCGTCGCCACAGCGCTCATGGTCCGCCCGCCTCCCACGACCGCAGCGCCGCCGCGAGCGCAACGTCGGGTTCATTGATGTTCACAATGCGCACGAGTTGTCCGTCCGGACTGACCACGTGCAGCGCGGCGTTGTGCACCCAACCTCCGCGACCGTCCGGGATCACCTGCACACCGAATGTGTCGAGCAGCAACTCACGCTCGTCATCGCTCACCGGCGTGGCCAGCGACCAGATGGTTGGCTGCGCACGCATCACGCGGGCGTGCATCGCCAGATGCGGTGGGTCGTCGAATCTGATGTCGAACGAGAGCGTGAGCAGTCGCACGCGGTCCTGCAGGCCACGTACCTCGATCTCGCGCTGCAGGCGCTGGTAGGTACCTCCGAGGGCACTGCAGAGGGTGATGCAGCGGGTATAGATGAAGTCCACGATCACAGCGCGCGGCTGGGTGCCCGACGCACCTCCCGCGAAGCCGTCATCAAGCACGGCATGCGTCGCGCCGGTGTAGTCTCGCACCGTCACCTCGGGTACCGCGCGCGGCGCATCGCGTACGGAGCGCGCTCGCGCGGCATCGGTGGTGAGCACCGCAAACCCGTCGGTGGCCCAGCCCAGCAACGAGAGGGAGAGCACCGCCGACATTGTGATTCCGGCGACGCCCCGCACGCTCATGGCAGCTCCTCCAACTCGGCCTCACCGTTCCACGAGGCCGTGCGATCGGCCGTGCGCGCGCGTTCCGCCGCCACGAGTTCCGCCGAGATGGGGCTGGCCATGTTGCCCCACGTGGTGCGCACGTAGGTGGCAATGGCCGCGATCTCGTCATCGGGGAGCGACTTCCAGGCCGGCATGAGCCCGTTGTACGTCGCGCCGTTCACGCCGATGGGCCCCTGGATGCCGTGCAGCAGGATCTGCACCAGACGGGCGTCGGATCCCGTCACCCATTCGGAGGCCACCAGCGGTGGAAAGACGCCCGCCACACCCTGCCCCGTTGCCTGATGGCACGCGGCACACTTGCTGGTGAACAGCTGCGCGCCACTGGCGACGCCCGCCGGCGCAGCCGCCAGCGCCGTCCGCGTACGGCCATCGCCGAGGTTGGGGTCGCCGCGTTTGTCGAGCCCGACAATGTACCAGCTCCCCCACGCAACCATGACCACGGCAAAGACACCAAACAGCCACGGGAGTGGTCGATTGGACTCATCCGGATCGTCGTACTCGCGCTGGCGGGGCTGTTGCCGGAAGCGATCCGTCATGGTGCCACCTCGCCCTTCACCACCGGGTACGTGCGGTCCAGCGACAGCAGGTACGCGACAAGGTCGAGCGCCTCCTGTCGCGCAACGATGCGCTGACCCTCCACGCGGTATTCCGGCGGCAGCGTGACGCTCACCTCACCGTCGCGTGCGTCGCCCGTGAGGCGTTCGAACAGAAACGGATAGGCCGGCATGATCGAGCCCGGCAGATACGCGCGCGGTTGGTACAGGTGCCCCAGGTGCCAATCACGGCTTGGTTGGCGCACGGCGATGTTGAGCAGGTCCGGCCCGGTGCGCATGGTGCCGAGCAGGTGCGGCTTGTCGTACACGTAGTCAGCCGGCACCGAGGGTCGTCCCCAGCCGCGCGCCATATCGGGCGCCGTACCGGGATCGCGCGGTTGCTGCGAATGACAGTAGATGCAACCGTTGGCAATGTATGACTGCCGCCCGCGCAGCTCCTGCGCCGTATAGGGACGCAGTCCATCGGGTGGCGGCGTGTCGCGAAGCGTGAAGTATGGCATGAGCACGAGTGCTCCCGTGGCGAACGCCATGATTGCGATCGCACCTGACGCGAGCTTGATGACGCTCACGTCCCCACTGCGCGCTGTCATGGTACGCCTCCGTCGGTCGCGAGCCGAGCGCTGGACCGTGGCGTGGGCAGTGGCCGTCGCAGCAGCGCGGCCCCCTCGCGACGCGTGCCACGACGCAGCAGCATCACGCCGAAGTGCGCGGCGAACACGAGATGCCCGAGCGTCATCAGCGATCCGCCCACGGTGCGCGTGATGAGATACGGTTCGGTCACGGTCACCGAGTCCATGAACGGTCGCGCGGCGTCGAGCATGCGCATGCCCTGCAACCAGCCGCCGATGCTCAGTCCAATGAAGTAGACGGCGAACCCGCCTACCACCAGCCAGAAGTGAAGCGAGATGAGGCGGCTGTAGGGCCACTCCCAGTCCATCACACGCGGCATGACGAAATACATCGACCCGAACATCACCAGCGAGAAGAAGCCGTACAGCCCGAGGTGCGCGTGCGCCACCGTGAAGTGCGTGAAGTGCGTGGTCGTGTTCACGATGCGCAGGGACTGCATGCTCCCCTGCACGGAGGCGAGCGTGTACATCATGCCGCCCAGCACGATGAACCGCAGGGTGGGCGAATAGCGGAGCGCCGACAGATGCCCCCACGCCGTGCGATGCTGGTTCACACCCACCGCCACCACGGGCACGATCATCATCATGCTCTGCACGATGGAGAGGGTGACGAGCCAGCCCGGCACCGGTCCACCAATGAGGTGGTGTCCGCCCACCTGGCTGTAGAAGAAGGCCAGCGTCCAGAAGCCCACCAGCGACAGCTGGTAGGAATGAATCGGTTTGCCCAGCACCTTGGGCAGGAAGTAGTAGATGGACGCGAGACCGAGCGGGGTGAACCACAGGCCGAGCACGTTGTGCCCGAACCACCAGTTCATGGCCGCCTGCTGCACGCCAAAGTGGATGCCGGGCCATTTGGCCACGATCAGCAGCGTGGGGAGCCAGATGAGGCCGGCACTGATGTACCACACCGACACATACAGGTGTGGTACGGTGCGGCGCTGGAGTGTGCGGAGGAGCGCAATCCCCACCAGCGTGCCGCCCACGAACAGCGGGATATCCGCCTGCCACGGAAACTCGAGCCACTCAAGCCCTGCGCTGCGGCCGGCAAGGATGGCGCCGATACCGGCGGTGACGCCAATGAACCACAATACCACGCCGGCCGCGGCCGTCCGGCTGCCCACCAGCGGCGTCCGCAACAGGCGCGGATACAGCCAGATGGAAACGCCGAGGCCCGCCAGCGAGCACCAGCCGTAGGCCACGGCATTGAGGTGCGCGGGACGGATGCGGCCGAACGTGAGCCACGACTGCTCCACCAGCCAGTCGGGCGCGTGCAGCTTGATGGACGCCACCAGCCCGAACACGGACGCGATCACCAACCACGCCACGGCGCCGGACAGCGCCAAGAGCACCGGCAACCGGCTGGATTCGTCGAGAAGCAGGCGCTCATCGGCTTCCTCAGGCGTGAGCACGGCAAACTCCCCGGTATGCCCGGTGCGGTTCATCACGCCCTGCAACGCACCCTCGGCGGCGGCGGTGGTGGCCGCGGGCTCCTCCACCAACCCGATTTCTTTCGAGGCGAAAATGACGCGCCCCGCCGCCTCGCCTGCGCCAAACAGTCCACGCGACATCGACCACAGGAACAGTCCAAGCGCCGCGACCGATCCCAGGAATGTGACAAGCAACAAGCCCACAGAAAACTGCATTCCAGCAACTCCGAAACGGGTGATCAGGTGCAGCATAGGTCGCGCATCGGGATGCGGTCAGGCCGCCGGTTGCACCACCCCGGCGGTGTAGAGGAAGATGAACGCATTCACGAGCAGCAGCACCACCGCGGGCAGGGTCTGCATGGGCGTATCGCGGACGCGGATGCGCGTGGCCGTGCCGAGCAACATCAAAATCGCGAGCCCCGCAGACGCCAGCAGCGTCACGCCGGGCAACACGTAGCCAGCCATCAGGCCCACTGCCCCGAGGATCTCCAGGCTGCCGGTCAACCGGCGGTAGCGGCTGAGCCCGTAGCGCTCGAACTCCTCGACCATGCCGTCAAAGAACAAGCAGGCAAATCCGTAGAACAGGAACAATCCGATCGACAGAATCGTCAATATATGATAGGCAAGCGTCATGAACGTTCGCCCACGCGCGCTGATCGACTGCCCGTGATTATTTCATCGCTTCCTTTTTTGCCGCCGGAGAACCTATCCCAACCTCGCCGCTCGTCGCGACCATCCTGCAGGTCATCATTGGCCTTGGCCTGCTGAACGTGTGGCTCCTGCGAGCACGCTCCACCACGGTGTACCGGGGCGGAAACGCGCGCACGCTCAAGCAGGAATTCGCGGCCTACGGGCTGCCGGATGCGATGTTCTACGTCGTAGGCGCACTCAAGATCACGGCCGGCGTCGTGTTGCTGGCCGGCGTCTTTGTCGCGCTGCCGGTCGAAGTGGCCGCCGGCATCGTGGCCGCGTTGATGATTGGATCGATCGGCATGCATGTGAAGGTGAAGGACCCGGTCAGCAAATCAGTGCCCGCGGTGCTCATGCTGGTGATGTGCGTGTCCTTCATTCTGCTGCGTATGCGTGATGGAGCGATGTTGAGCTGAGCGGTGGTGCACGGCAGTGGGCAGTCGTCGGCCACACTGGCGGCGAGGCGCGGCAGCTACACCACCGCCCCGAATATGCGCCCCACGCCGTATGTGACCGCCATCGCCACCACACCCCAGAACGCGACGCGCGCCGTTCCACGGACGCGCCCGGCCCCGCCAGCGTGCGCTGCCAGCCCGCCCAGCAGCATCAGGAAGCCCAGCGACGCGAGCGACACGAGCAACACGATGCGAGGGGGCGTCACCAGCCACGCCACCGCCAGCGGGAGCGCCGCACCGACGGCGAAGGTGCCGGCCGATGCCAACGCGGCCTGAAGCGGCCGCGCGCGATGCTGTTCCATGATTCCCAGCTCATCGCGCGCATGAGCGCCGAGCGCATCCTTTGCGGTGAGTTCCTCCGCCACCTGCTGCGCCAGCGCCTTGGAGAGGCCGCGTGCTTCGTAAATGCCTGCCAACTCCCGTAGTTCACCCGCCGGGTCCGCCGAGAGCTCTTCGCGTTCGCGCGTCAAGTCGGCCTCTTCCGTGTCCGCCTGTGAGCTGACGGACACGTATTCACCCGCCGCCATGGACATGGCGCCGGCAACCAAACCGGCGACGCCCGCCACAATGACCGCCGGCTGCGCCGCACCGGAGGCCGCCACCCCCACCACCAAGCTGGCCGTGGACACAATGCCATCGTTGGCGCCGAGAACCGCGGCCCGCAGCCAGCCAATCCGACTCGAGAAGTGGCGCTCCGCGCGATGCGCTGGGGAACTCATCGCTCTCTGACTCGGTGGTTGGGGGGACCCACATTTCATGTATTCAACAAGATACACCTCACGGCGACGGGACCGCGCCTTCCGGTATCTGCCCTGCATCCTGAGGAGCGCCCGGCTGAAAGCCCGGTACACCCGTCTGCCACAACGCGAACGACAGCGCCATTGCCGTCCACCGTGGCGACAACGACATCAGGCTCTGATGCCCACCCGGTGTGCGCACCCAGAGCACGGGGGCGCTTCCGCCGTTGGCCTTCTGCAACCGCGCCGCGAACTTGCCCGCCAGCATCTCGGTGCCAAAGTTGTAGTCCTCGCTCGCGCTGTGCACGATCATCGCCGGCAGCGAGACTCGCTCTGGCACCCGATGGTACGGCGAGATCGCCATGAGCAGTCGCACGCCCGCTGGCGTATCCAGGTCACCCACCTCGTTGAGGTTGCGCGCAGCGGTGGGATCAAAGGCGGCACCGCGGATCTCATCCGGCGATCCAACCTCGTAGAACGCGGCTGCAATCAGTTCCGGACGCTGCAGCGCAACCTGCCCCGCGATCACCGCGCCATTTGATGTGCCGGTGAGCACCACGCGACCCGCCGACGTGTACCGCTTCGCGATCAGCGTTTCGATGGCGCCGATCATGTCGTCGATCGTGCGCTGTTTGTGCTCGCGCATGGCGGCACGATGCCACGCATCGCCATTTTCTCCCCCGCCTCGCACGTGCGCGTACGCATACACGCCGCCCTGCGCGAGCCACGCCTCGGCGTCCGGGCGGTAGCCCAGGTCCTCGACCACACCAAAGGCGCCATACGATTCGATCAACAGCGGCGCGGTGCCGTCCAAACGGCCGTCCTTGAGCGCCACGTCGGCGTACGCCAGGGAGACGGGCACCATGGTGCCGTCCTGCGACCGCGCCTCAATGCGCTCGGTGATCACGCGGACGCGCGGTGGTGCGGCACTGCCGTCGTCGATGCCGAGCGGCTCTACGCCCAACGAATTCGCAGGGGCGCGCAGCCAACGCGGCGTCATGGCCCATGACTGTACGGAGAGCGTCGCACCATCGGTGTCGGGCGCGCTGCGGGCGAGCATGACCCCCACGCCGCCAGTGATCGTGATTGTGCGAACGGTCGTGTCGCCGTGGCTGCGCCTGCGCAGCACCACCCCGTCACGCTGTGTGCGCTCCGTGAAGTACAGCGCATCGCGCTGCCTGACGTACTGCACGATCACGCCGGACTGCTCGGGAATTACAGTCACCCACGGCTGCGCCGAGTCCGAGTCGCTCAACGCACGCTGCACGATGGCGGCACGATCCGCACCACGACGGGTCATCGCGAACACGGTATCGCCCACGAGCTGCACGGCGCTGATGCGGTCGTCGATCCCTGCAATCCGATGCCACTGCCGCACACCTGAGCCGTCAACCGCAAGACGTGCCGCGTAGTACTCATTGCCGTTCTGCCGCACACGATACGCCAATGCCACGAGCCAGTCGGACCCTGGTGCCGTATAAACGCGGGTGGGCAGGTCGGTGGGTTCGAACGGCACAGACGGCACCACACCAAACCCGAACACCGGTACATCGGCCGACTGTGGGGTACCGAGCCGGTGGAGGAACTGGCGTCCTCGCGACAGTCGCTCCGCGGTGGATGATTGATCAGTCCAACGGCGCGGATAGATGAAGCCGGAGTTGTCGGGCAACCACGTGACCTCGTAGCGTGTGCCGCTCGTGGTCGCGAGCAGATCGGGGATCACATCTGCCAGCAGTCGCCCCGTCGACGCGTCGAGCACGCTGACACCGGGGTTGCGATCGCCGCGCTCGGTGGTGCCAACGGCCACCAGCCGCCCGTTCCAGGACGGCACGAGCGCGCGAAAGCGTGCCCCGTTTCGCGCGTCACGGAGCGCGGACGCGCCCAGAATCTCGCGTTCCACGGTGGCCGCACTGTCCAGCACAAAGAGCGATGGCGCGTCGGACAGGTATCGACTGATGAAGTACGCATGGCCTCCCGGCACCACACCGTCGAGCGTGGGCAACTGCTGCCACACCGCGGTGATCGCCGCTTCCATGGAATCCACGCCGCGCAGCTGCGCGAGCACGTCGTCCGTGTACTGCGTCTGCGTCACAAGCCATGCGCGCACGTCTGGCGCGAGCGTATCCTCCATCCAGCGCAGCGGATCGGGGATCACGACGCCATGCAGCGTGTCGGCGAATGGGCGAAACGCGACGGTGTCCGGCGCAGCAATCGCCAATGCGGCCACAGTCGGAGGTGGCGTCTCGGGCACCGGCGTCCCGGCGCAGGCGCTCGCGCTGGCGCTGGCGAACAGTACAAAGATCAGAGAGAAGGCGCGGCGCCGCGCGGGCGAGCTTGATCCGGAATCCACGTGTCGATCTCGGGTAGGGTGAACACTGGGGGTTTCGCAGCGCTTCGATACTGATGGCTCGCTATTTGCGCGACAGGAACACCGCCACCAGCGCGTTCGCATGCCCGTGGCCCATCGTGTGCTCGCGCTTGAGAAGTGCCACCAGCTCCATGTGTTTGAGCGGGCCGGCCTGCTCAAGCACTCGCATCCAATGCGCAATGGGCTGGCCATACTTCTTCTCGATGGGGGGAAAGTAGGACGCAGGGCCCTTACCGGTTGGCTCGGCCGACATGATGACTCCGGAATTGGGGGAGCGGAATTTCGCGTGCCGTCGCCACGGTCTGCGGCGGGAATGAGTGCCCGGCGCCGGCTCTGTCTCAAATGCGCCGAACGGCCAGCTTGCGGTTCATCGCGTTGAGTGTCGCGTTCGTCGAGCGATTCCGACAGAAATAGCAGTGAATTCGATTGTCGTTGTGGGTCGGAAGCAGCTGGATCACCATGTCCTCGAGCAGACGCTCGCTGCCGAACGGCGTGACCTGGCCGTCCAGCCGCCGGCGGCGGTTCCGCACGGTGGCAATCCCGATGGACGGCAGCACCTTGAACATGCTGCCCTTGGCACCCTTCGCGATGGCTGCCGTGGCCCCCAGGTTGGACGACTCGGAGCCATCGGCGGTGGTGGACAGACGGTCGTAGCCCTCGTTGTTGGTGTTATGCTTGCCCTGATACTTGGTGAGCCCGTAGCTCTTGACCTTCTGGCCGCTCTGGTACTTGTCGGTGACGCGATCGAGCTGCGTTTGCCCCCAGTTGTTGATGCCGAAGTCGTTCGCGCTTTCTCCGTCAGGGGAATAGAACCACAGCTCGACCTTCGTGCCATCCGTCTTGTATGGCACGGTGAACTCGACGTGGTGCGGGTCTCAGCCACCGTGCGCCGAGATCACGCACTCTTCCGCAAAATCGTTGGTGTTGTTCCGAGTGAAAAGATAGATGAACTCTCCAAGCGAGCGCTGCATCGGGCGGTCTCCAGACGTCTTGAGGGAAGGGTTCGCGGGCTGGAAGTGACGAATATGTCGCGCCGCTCGGTCCTGTGCGTCGCATGTGAGGGCTGGCCCAGGACTGGCAGTGCCGTGAACGAGGCGGCCGGCGAGCCCATGGCCGACACGGGGCTCTCGCTGGGCAATCGCACCACATGAAGCCGGCGGAAGGCACAGCCGAGCAGGAGATCACCGAGTGCCGACTCGCGGGGGCGATTGCAACCCGTCACGCGCCCCCACATGTTGCTCGCATGCACACTCCCCCGCGTTTCTCGACCCGCCGCGCCGGCTCGGCGATCTCTGTGATGGTGTGTATCGCCGCACTGGCCAGCTGCGCCCGGCCGGCTGCGCGGAGCGATGCCACGCTGTCCGCATCATTCCTGACAGCGTCCGAGGTGCGCGACGGCTGGCGCTCGTTGCTGTCGCTGGAGCAGTGGCGCGGCTACCAGACCGACACGCTACCGTCCGGATGGAGCGCCAACGATACCATGCTCACCAAGACGGGCGTGAGCAACGACATCGTCACGCGTCGCGCCTATACGAACTTCGAACTGGCCTTCGAGTGGAAACTGAATGAAGGCGGCAACTCGGGCGTGTTCTACCGCGCCACCGAGGAATACGAAAAGATCTACTGGAGCGCGCCGGAGTACGCGCTGCTCGATGACGCGCGCCATCCGGACGGTAAGAATCCAATCACATCCGCAGGCGCGGCGCACTCGCTGCACGCCGCGCCGCGCGGCGTGGTGAAACCGGCCGAAGAATGGAACAGCACACGCATTGTGGTGCGCGGCCCGCACGTGGAGCACTGGCTCAACGGGCAGCAGGTGGCCACGTATGAATTCGGCTCGAGCGATTTCCTTGAGCGCGTGGCCAACAGCAAATTTTCACGCTGGCCCAACTTCGGGAAGGCAACCAGCGGGTCGATCGGCATCCAGGGCGATCATCGCGGACAGCTTGCGATCCGGCACCTTCGCATCCGCGAGTTCGACAGGTAAGCGGTCGGCGAGTCATGCGCCGGCGCGCCATGTGAGGACGCATCATGCGGTGGAGACGCCGCACCCACAATTGTTCGGGCTCATAAATGAAGCTCGCCCCCTTTTCCATGCTCGGCGCGGTCGCGCTGCTCGCCGCTTCCGTGTGCCGCGCCCAGTCGGTGTCGCCGGGAGATCGCATCCGGGACATTGCCGCGGGCAGCGCCGCGCTCGTGGTCACCCCCGACGGCACGGTGCTCTTCTGGGGGCCCGACGCCGACGGGTTGGCCGCCAGGGCGCCCTCCGCCCGACGTGCCATCACCGCGCCTGTCGTGCTCAACCTGCCGGGCAACGCGCTGCAGGTGGCGCTGGGCGAGAGCACGGCCTACGCACTGCTCGAGAACGGCACGGTGTTCGCGTGGGGCACGAACGACCAAGGCCAGCTCGGGAACGGTGCCATGGGCGCGAATGGCGAACTCGGACGCTATCCCAAGCCGTCGATCACGCCGGTGCAAGTGACGGGTCTCTCGGACATCATCCAGATCGAGGCCGGCGCAAAGCACGCCGTCGCGCTGAGTCGCGATGGCATCGTGTGGGCCTGGGGCCAGCGGAGCAACGGCGCCATTGGTGACGGCGCGCCGACCACTGCCCGTGCGGTTCCGGCGATCGGGCCGACTCGTGTACCGGGAATCAGCGGCGCCACGCAGATCGCGACCGGCCGCACGCACAACCTGGCGCTGACCGCCGACGGCCACGTGATCTCATGGGGCTCGAACGGTGACGGAGAACTCGGTCTCGGAACACGCACTGCGACCTGGATGCCGTCTGTGGTGAGCGGCATCGACCACGTCGTGGCGATCGCGGCGGGAACCGGCAGCATGGGCAAGGGCGTGTCGGGTGCCGTGCGCGACGACGGCACGGCGTGGATGTGGGGCAGCAACACCTCCGCGCAGATGGGCAACGGTGACGAGCCGCTGGCTCCCGACGATCCGGGTGGCCGCGTGCTCTCACCGGTCCAGGTCAAGGGCCTGGTCGGCGCCAGTCGCCTCACCATCGCCAGCGGGCACGTGGCTGCGCTGCTGGGTGACGGGACGCTGCGAATGTGGGGCTTCGATGGCTACGGCGAGATCGGCGTGGGCACCTCGGGGTCCTACCAGCGCACGCCGGTGAAGGTGACCGGCCTCTCTGGCGTGTCGGCGGTGTATCTGGGCGGCTATCACTCGTTTGCGGTGAAGACCGACGGGACGCTGTGGATGTGGGGAGGTGAGTTCATCTATGGGCAGGGGCTGCTCGGCAAGAACCTGCACGTCCCCACGCTGCTCGACCTGGTGGCGCTCTCGCAGCTCCCGTAGTCGCCGCAGCCGGGCGCAACGCGTCACGTTTGCCCCATCAGCGCATCGACGCGCATCGCGCCCTGGCGTACGTTCCGGGTATGTCTTCCACTCCGCGATTCGTACCGGCCGCGCGCTCGAACGGCCGTCCTCTGCCCATGCCGCTGCTGAGCACGCTGTTGGGAACGTTGTTGGGCACGCTGCTCCTCGCCAGCTGCTCGGCCACCACCCGCCCATCAGCCACCGCGACTCAGCCGTCGAGCGGCCCCACCATGGCCCCCGCCACACCGCCTGTGGTCGCCCTTGGGATGGCCGGTCCTGCCTTCCGCGACGGACAAGCACAGGTCGTACCGGCCTTCGAGGATTCCACGCAGTGGATCCGACAGGAGCTTTGGGTGGAGACGGAGGTCGATTCCGATGGTGACGGCCAGAAGGACCGCGTGCACGTGGACGTCACCCGCCCGCGACAGACCGAGACGGAAGGCCTGCGGGTGGCCACCATTTACGAATCGTCCCCCTACTTCGCCGGCACCGCTGGACAGGCAGGCACGTTCTGGGATGTACGACAGGAAGTCGGTGGCCCCTCCGCGCCCCGCGTACCTCAGATCGAGCTCCCATTTCGTGCCGCGCGTCCGAGAATATCCAACAGTGAAGTCACCAAGTGGGTGCCGCGCGGTTTCGCGGTGGTGCATTCCGAGGCCACCGGCACAGGGTTGAGCCAAGGCTGCCCCACCATTGGTGATGCGCCGGAATGGATGGCCCCCAAAGCCGTGATCGATTGGATCAACGGTCGGGCCGCGGGCTACACCACCGTTGGCGGCTCCGAGCCCGTCCGCGCCACTTGGGCCACTGGCCACGTGGGCATGATCGGCACCTCGTACAACGGCACCATTCCGCTGGCTGCGGCCACCACGGGCGTGGCAGGACTGGACGCCATCATACCGATTGCCCCGAACACCTCGTACTACCACTACTATCGCAGCAACGGCCTCGTGCGCAGCCCGGGCGGCTATCTGGGCGAGGACATCGGTGTGCTGTACGACTTCGTGCACACCGGCGATCCCGCGTTCCGTGCGCGCTGTAACGCACTCTATCGCGACGGCATGTTCGCCGAACAGAGTGATCGCCTGCACGGCGACTACAATGCGTTCTGGGCCACGCGTGACCTGCTGCCCCGCGTGTCCGGTGTGAAGGCGGCCACGCTGCTCGCGCATGGACTGAACGACTTCAACGTCGTGCCTGAACACAGTATCCGCATTTACGAAGCACTCAAAGCGCAGGGAACGCCCGCGCAGCTGTACCTGCATCAGGGTGGGCACGGCGGCCCACCACCAATGGCCATGCAGAACCGATGGTTCAGCCACTATCTGTACGGCATCGACAACGGGGTTGAGCAGGACCCACGCCTGCACGTGATGCGCGAGGGGGCAGCGCGCGGTTCCGCTCCCACTGCGTACGCGAATTACCCGAATCCGTCCGCCACCCCCGTCGCGTTGTATCCGGCGTCCGGGGGCAACGGCGTAGGCGCACTTGCGGCCACACCAGCGGTGAACGCCACCGAGCAGCTCACAGACGACGTCGCCTTCAGCGGATCACAGTTGGCCATGGCTGCGCAGTCAACACACCGCCTGCTCTACGCCACGCCAGTGTTGCGCGAGCCCCTGCACGTATCTGGTACCGCCACAGTCACGCTGCGGCTCGCGTCATCAACCGCCGCGGCCAATCTCTCCGTGTGGCTGGTACAGCTGCCGTTCGACAGCACGGCCACCGGGTCGCAGAGTCACGCGAGCCTCGTCACACTCGGCTGGGCCGACCCGCAGAACCACGCGTCGCTTACACGCGGAAGAAACTATGACTCTCGTGACGTTGGTCAGCCGCTGTCACCGGGCGTGATGTACTCGCTCACCTTCGACCTCCAGCCCGACGATCAGATCATTCCCGCCGGCAAGCAGCTGGCGCTGATGATCATGTCCAGCGACGCGGAGTACACACTCTGGCCAAAGCCGGGCACGCAGCTCACGGTCGATCTCGCCGGATCCAATCTCACGCTGCCCGTGGTGGGTGGCGTGGAATCGCTCACACGAGCGATCGGCACCGGTCGCGAGTAGCGGCGCCTGGGTGCTCCCCGTCCCCGAACCTCATAGGATTCATGAAGTATCACATCATCGCGGCCTCGCTGGCCACAACGCTCTTCGTCCCCATTCTCAAAGCGCAGGATACCCTTCCCCCCAAGCGCATCGAGGCCAGCGGCAGCCTGGGCGCCACGCAGAACAGTGGCAACTCAAGCGCGCTCAACTTCGCGCTCGGCAACAAGCTCAAGTTTTCGGGTGTGCACTGGATTCTCAATCAGGACTTCGCGCTCGCCTACGGCGAAGCGGCCGACAGCGTCATTGCCAGCTTCGCCACGGCTGGACTGCGGGCTGAACGGACCCTGCGTCCCTGGTTTGGACTGTACGCACTTGGGCGATTTGATCGGAACGGCCTGCAGGGCATTGCGCGGCGATTCGAAGAAGGCCTCGGCTTCGACTTCAAGCCGCTGCGGTCGGAGCGCAATCAACTGTCCATCACCACGGGTGCCTCGCTCTTCCAGCAGACGCTCACCGATGGTTCGTCGTCGGAGAATGACGCGAACTATCCGGCGCTCCGCTTCGGCGCGGACTATCTCCACAAGTTCACCAGCTTGGTATCGCTGGGTCAGACCGTGGAGTACCTGCCCAACCTCGCGAACAACAAGGCGTACCTGTTCAACACGGAGACGGTGGTCGTCGCACCGATCTCGCAGCGATTCGCCCTGAAGTTCGCGTACCTCGCGCGCTACAACAACGAGCCGCCGATCAAGAATGGCGAGCGACTCAACCGGTTTGACGGTCTGTTCTCTACGGGGCTGACGTTCGCGTATTGACGCCGGCGGAGTCGATCGGAGTTCACGACAGAATGGACAACCCCGCATACCACCGCATTGCCGCCTGCCAGCCGTCCGTTCCCGACACCGGTCCCATGAGCGCGTGCACCACCACAAAAAAGGCCAGCGACATTGGGTAGGCCAACTGCCGTTCGCCCGCGCGACGATCGGCCACGATGAGCGCGATCAGCACCAGCTCGACCGTGAGCATGCTGCCATGCAGTGCCTCCATGAAGCCAACGGAGGGCGCGAACACGGTGGCATAGAGTCGCGTGAGGGCGGGAGGAAGCCCCAGGAGCACCGTGGCCGCCATGAAGCGTTTGTGCGCGGCGGGCGTGCGGACGCTGCGCAGGGCGAGCGTTACCAGCAGCAGCAGGAACGCGACGGTTGGCAGGTCAATGAACGCAAGCAACGGCGGGAGAAACGGCGGCATGTTCGGGTTCGCGAACATCACCGCCACCATCTGCAGCGCACTCACCACGAGGATGGGCAGGAGCAGCAGCGCACCGCGTGCCACCCGGCGATGCCACACAACGAGCCCGCGACTGATCAGGAGGGACTGCGTGATCAGCGCGAGAATCCACAGGGTGGCCGTGATGCCGTGCACGGAATGCGCGACATCGCCGGCACCGAGCGGCTGAAAAAAGGACTCCCAAAATCCGCCCACGATCGCCAACAACGCGAGCGCGAAGTACCAATGCGCGTGACGATATGAGCGCGGGGGCGGCAATGCGATCGCGGTCATTGGCGGTCAAGGGCTGAGAGTCGCTCGGGCTCTGGTGTGCCCTGATAATGCAGGCTGAAGGCCCATGGCGCCATACGGCCAATGGCGCGTGGAGCGGTACAGCGATCGCGCTAGCGAAAGTTGGGGGGTGCGGCCTTTTTGATCCGGAACGCGCCGTGGCCTTCCTTCTGCTGCTGCTTCATGGCATCCACAATCCCAACCGCGTCCGCATTCCGGCCGGCCGCCACGGCGATCTTGAGACTGTCCACCGTCACGAGGAGCGCCTTGATACCGGACTGAAAGTCAGCCACGAACTTCGCCTGCTCGGCCGCCGGGATCTGACCCATTTTTTCCGGCTCCAGCCCCATGGCTTCCGTGGCCCTGGTCTCAATGATGGCGAGCTGCTCGAGCGTGCTCGCGTTCTTTGCGGGGTCCTCGACCTGGCCACTGATCAGCTTGAGTGCCGCGTTCATCGCACTCATGTGCTTGGCGAGCGGCGTTTTGTCCTCGTCCTCCTGCGCGTGGGCGGTGCGGGCCAGAGAGAGCGCGAGCACGAAGATGGTCCCAAGCTGCCGGAAGGAAAGGTGCATTTGCTGGTGACGGTGAGGGAGGCGATGCGAGCGAACACGGAGCGCGTTCGTGATCGATGCGATGGAATCCTACGCCCGTGCACGCCGCTCGCAAGTGAGCGCACCGCCTATTGCAGCATCAGCACCGTGAACCGGGAGTTGGCCGGCAGGCCGGTGGCGCGGCTCCAGCACCGAACGTCCGCCACCAGATCGTTCGCGGCCTCCTCGTTCCAGGACGCGATCTTGCACGGCCCCGGGCTCTCCCCGTACGCCGAGACCAACACGGTTTGCCCAGCCGGACCAGCAACGCCGGGAAAACGCACCGTATAGGCGCCAGTCGCTCGGCGGGTGATGGTCACCACCTGTCCATTCGACAGCGCCTGATAGGCGCTCGAGGGCTCGTAGGGCACATCGATTGTTGGCGAGCTCTGATTCGCATACGCAAACCCCCATGTCTTTCCGGCACGACCCGCTTCGAGCATGATCGCCGAGATGCGTGATGACTGCGCACTGCCGTTGGACGACGCGACACACCGCACGGTGGCCGTACCGACCAGATTGTTCCAGTTGCGCGCGTTGCAGTCGCGGCCGTTTGCTCCTTGGTTTGACAGACCGAATACCGTGGATTTGGAGAGTGCACTCAGGCCGAAGTCCAACAGATAGTCGCCACCGCCAGCGGAGCTGCTGGTCGGCGCCGCACCGCTGGATGAAAAGATCTTTTGTGCATCCACCGTGGGATCGCTGATCGCGATCGTGGTGAGGAACGCATGTTGCCCGGCGAGCGAGCGAGACCCGACCACGGCCATCGTGAAGCGCGAGTTCACCGGTGTGCCGCCCAGGTCCGCGCAACTCACGCTGACGACAAGGTCACGTCCGTCGGCCGAGTTGTTCGAGGCCACGGGATTGCAGAGCGCACCCGAGGTGCCGTACGCAGACACCAGCGCGATGTCCCGGCTGTCCAGTGCCGCGCTGCGACCCATCTTCTCGAAGGTCACGGCGTAGTTTCCCGTGCCGCCGCGCGCAATCCGCACGTTACCGCCGGTGGCATTGGTGGTGTAGGTCGCGAACGGGGTGTAGGGCTCGCCCAACGGCGAGTCGATGTCATGGGAATAGGTCACGCCAAAGCGGTCCTGCTCGAGCGAGGGAACCACATCCAACGCCGCAACGCCCGTCACGCCTTCCACGGTTGCGTGAATCTGCGTGGAGCCCGTGTACACGGCGATCACCAGGCCATCGCCACTTGGCGCAACCGTTGCGACGTCAGTCGCCGTGGAGCCGAAGCTCACGGCACGACCCAACAGAATCGTGCTGTCGCTCGCGCGAACCACCACGCTTGGGAGGGTTGATTGTCCCTCCGCCATCACCGCCGACGGCAGTGTGATGGACACCGACGCGACGGCCTTGAGTGTCACCGCAAGGATTCGCGCACCGACCACCCCGTCCACCGTGGCCTTGATCTGTGTGGAACCGATCTGCACGGCGGTGACCGTCCCACTGGCGGACACCGTCGCGACCTCCGGCGCCGTCGACGTCCACACCACGGTGCGACCCACGATTTCCACCCCGTCCGCTCGGCGCGCAGTGGCAGCCAGCGGCAGTGTGGCACCAAGCTCGAGCGACGTGGGCGACGGAGCGATCGTCACCGTGGCGACCACGGCCGGCGTCACGTTGATGGCCACCGTCGCGAGCACACCGTCAATGTTCGCCTGAACCGTTGCCGTGCCGACGGCCAGCCCCGTCACCGCACCTGACGCCGCCACGGATGCGAGGGCCGGCGTGAGGGACGACCACGTCACCGACTTGCCGGATAGCACATTGTCATTCGCATCGCGCGCACTCGCCGTGAGAAAGCGCATGGCGCCCACGCTCACCGCACCCGTGTCCGGGGCGATCACCACCGTGGCGACGGATGCCGACGCAACCGTCACGTTCGCCGTCGCCGTCACGCCGTCCGCGCTGGCAGAGATCAGGGCCGCACCAACAGCGACGCCCGTCACCAGACCGTCCGTCGAGACCGTTGCGATTGCCGGCGCACTCGAGCTCCACGTGAGCGGACGACCCACCACCACTGCTCCCTGCGCGTCACGCAGCGTGGCAACGAGCGCTTGCGCCGCGCCGACCGCAACGGCCGTGCTGTCAGGCGCGAGTTGAATGCTCGCGGCGGTTCTCGGGAGCACCGTCAGGCGCGCCGTTGCCGTGACGCCTTCGCTGCTCGCGCGAATCTCCGCCACACCCTCGGCGAGCGCCGTGACCACGCCTGCTGCTGAGACCGTCGCGATGGCCGGCTGCTGCGATGTCCAGAGAATATCGCGTCCGACCAGCGCATTGCCGCTCGCATCGCGAGGTGTGGCGACAACGGCGAGTGTGTTGCCGATTACCACGGCGCCGGAATCCGGCGACAGCTGTACCGAGACAACCGGCGCCGGACCTGCGGCCTGTACCGTGAGCGCGACCACGCCCGAGACGCCGGAGGCCTTGGCAGACAGGGTCACGGCGCCTGGCGCGATCGCCGTCACCACGCCGGTGCTGCTCACCGCGGCAATCGACGCATTGGAGCTGCTGTACGACGCGACGGGCAGCGACGTGCATCCGGTGGCGGACACCTGCGCCGACAGTTGCATGGTTGCTCCCACCGTGATGGTTGCGGCCGGTGCGGTGACGCTCACGCCGGACACCACGCAGGACAGTGGAGTCACCGGCGCATCGCTGCCGCCACAGGCGGTGGCGGCGGCCAGCAGGAGGTACCGCAGCGACGAAGGCCGCCGGGCGCCGCGTGGGTGTCGGAGGAGGAGAGCGGTTGACGCTATTGTGAAGTGGTCCTTTGCGTGCATGCGTGTGATGTCCGTGTGGGAACGCTGCGCGGCAGCCGCGATTTTCGGCGCGCCTTCTGCAGCGTGACCAGTGGACATACGCAAGCCGGCAGCGCGCTCGGACATCGGCGGCGGCGGGCGGACGCGCGGCGCTCCCTGACCGGCGGGAGCACGCGTGGAGCGCGATTACCGAAAGAAGATGCTGATCCCGGACGTGGCGCCGAAGGTATCCGGCAGATCATCACCCGTGCGGAAGGTGAGCGCGTGCCGCCACGACACACGCCCCTTGAGCGTGTGCTTGAATCCAACATCGAGCCCAAGGTTCGTGGTCGTGCGCGTACCGGGCTCGATCACGACATCCGAATCGGTTGAGAAGCTGCTCCGGTTCACGAGAATGCCGGGGGCCACGAAGAGGCCACGACGCCCACGTCCATTGCCAAAGTGCAAGGGGACGAACAGGGCCGCACTCAGTGTGGTCACCGTCACGTCGGGCGTGGTGCCGCTTCCGTCCGTCTGCGAACGCGAGATGCCCAGCAGCCGCGATTCGAGCGCCACGTGGTCGTTGAGATAGACCGCGACCGCCGCCGCGCCCGGGATGCGCAGGTCGATGGACGATCGGCCCGTGCTTTGCGAGTACGACAGTGCATCGATTCGCACCTCGATCTGGCGTTCTTGCGCGTGGACGCGTTCCGGCGCGAGCGCGAGCAGGGCAAGGACTGGGGCCAGTCGAATCACGTTGTGCATGAGATGGTTCTCGAAGAAACGGTGAGGGTTACCGCAGCGCGCTGCGCGAGATACGACATCGCGTCGCCGGGAAACGTTGCCTGCGACGCGACAACACCGAATCACCGCCAGCGCACGACGCGGGACCGCCGCCAGACGGCAACGGCCCCTCGCACTTCGCACTCAGCCAGCGATGCCAGCCGCTTCCTTGCCCGCCTTGCTGAACCGGAACACGAGCTTTTTGGCCGCCGGCTTGGGGCCAATGGTGATCGTCTCGCCGGTGGCCGGGTTCCGACCCTGACGCGCGGGGCGGCGCGGTGTCTTGCGCAGCACGAGCTTGCCGAGGCCCGGCAGGGTCGCGCCAACCGGGCTGTACTTCATCATCACGCCCACAAGTTCTTCCACCACGGCCGTCGCCTGCTTCTTGCTGATTTCACCCGCGTCGCCGCGCCGATTCACCGCTTCGGCCAGGTGCGCCATCAACTGGGTCTTGGTGTAGCCACGCCCATCTTTCTTGGGTTTGGGGAGAATCGCTGAGTTGTTCGCCATGTCTGTCTCCTTGAAGTGAGGGCCATCCGCCGGGTTGCAGCCGCAACGAGCGCGGATCGGGCGATCTGGTCGCGTTCACGAAAAATCGGAGCGTCCAAACCACCCTTCGGGATAAGCGAACGTCCAGTGTTTTGCAACACAATTCGCAACACCGCGACGGGAAAAACAAAACGCACGCCCTACGCGCTCCGGCGCGACAGTGCCTCGCGAAGCGCTCGCGCCGCGTCCCATGTTTCGTGCAGGAGACGGTTCCCGGGCGACGCGTCGCCGGCCTGCAGCGTTCCAGCAGGTGCGTTCGCCAGCCGATGTGTCTCCAGGTCGTCCGGATCGCCCAGTCCGGCCGTGCGCTGCCGGCGCAGCAGATCGAGAATCACATCGCGCACGTCGCGGGGATTGGCGAGGCCCTGCAATCGCGCCCGGTGACTCGTGCTGCCCGGTTCGCTGGAGCCGCCGCCCGCCGTTTCCACCTCCACGGTGGAAAACCCGAAGTACCGCTCCAGCGGCCCCTGCGTCACCCGCACGTTCTGCGCGTTGGCGAACGTGAGCGTGATTTCCTGCACGTTCCACACACCTTCCCGAATGAGCAGACTGCGATCGGTGATCACGTACCACCGCATCTCGTAGTCCAGCCGCATGGTGACGTAGAGCGTGGCGGCCTTCACGACGGCGACGCCAACCAGAGGAATCACGAGCAGGAGCAGCCGCGCATCCGCGACCACGAGCGCCACGCTCACTGCCGCGATGCCAACGGCCCAGGCCACGGCGTACAGGCGCCACTGGAACAGCCGCAGTCTCAGAAACCCGGCGGCAGCACGCTCCACGCGCAGCATTTCGTAGGGGTCGTGTCCTGCGGGCGGATGCGGGTCGCTGTCCTCCAGCTTGAGCCACGGGAGAATCAGCCCCTTGAGCCAGTCATACATCGCGTGGCCCGCCCTGCTGCGATTCGAGCAACTCGCGCATGGCGCGCAGCTCGTCACGAATTCCCACGAGCGCGTCAAGAGCCGACGCGTCCAGCGGCGGGGTTCCGGCGGCGGCCGACAAGGCGACCTGCGGTCCGTCGCCGCCAACCCGCGCGCCACCCCGCCCCCCGCCTCGGTGTCCGCGCATACGCGCGTACAGGTAGTTCCGCACCTCTTGATAGGACGTGAGCCCGGGAATGGACTCCGTGGCCGAGGCGCTGCCCGATGCCGTCTGGACCTTCACGGTGCCGATGCCGAGCCAGCGCTCAAAGATGTTGCGCGTGACGTGGATGTCCTGGATGCGCGCGTACGTGAGATACGTTTCGCGCCGCCAGAGGAGCCCGTAGGACACGGAGACGCCCTCGTCGTCAAAGCGGAAGCGGAGCGTCTTGTACCGGAAGTAGTACGGCAGGATCACCAGCGGCAGCGCCACGTTGGAGAGCACCGTGTAGATCAGGTACAGCGACCACAGCTGCGGATCGGGGCGCGTGATCGCATGCACACGCTCGGCGTCCACCGGCACGAGGTGTGCGTCGGTGTCACCGATCATGTTGAGCCCCTGTGCCTGGCCATTCACCCGTTGTGTGCATCCAGCAAGGCTACCGTACGGACGCGGTTCGCGCGAATGCGTTGGCCATCGCGCTCGCTGCATACGATTCGGCGCTCTAGCTTGTGTCCGTCGCCCAAGCCATGAGGCACTCCTCCTGCCGAAGGCGCACCATCACTTTTATCGTACAGCCGGCCTTGGAGCGAATACCGTGATCGCATCGCACACGACACATCGAACGAGCAATATTTCGCTGAGCGTGGTCGCCGCTGGCCTGTTCCTCGCGGCCTGCGAGTCATCCGCCCCTCCGGTCGTCTCCACGCTCTCCGTGCAGGTTGACAGCACCGGTGCCGTCCCGATTGTGCGCGTCAGCGGCGAGGCGCCCGAGTGGACGATCGACTCCCTGGCCGTGATCCGCGCCGATCCGGAAGTAGGGTTCTCAGGCATTCGCTCGATCGCGCTCGACCCGCGCGGCGGCGTTTGGGTGGCCGATACCCGCGAAGGGCGTCTGTCGCGCTGGGGCAACGATGGCCGCTGGATCGAGGACCTCGGCCGCGTTGGCGGTGGGCCGGGCGAGTTTCGTTCGCCGAACAGCGTGGTTGTGCACGACAACGGATTGTTCGTGCACGACGTCGGCAACTCGCGCGTCGTACGATTCGATCTTGCGACGGGCACCGACACGTCCTGGCTCACGACCTCTCGGATTTCAGGCGACCCAATGTCGGTCCGTCTCTATCCCAATTCCACCGGACCCTTGCTGTTCGATCTCCTGCGCACGGCCCGCCCGCCTCGCACGCTCTTTGTTGGAGTCACGGGCGTGGACAGTCTTCTCGCACCGCCACCCGGCGAACGCGCAGGCAACGCCAAGGTGTGTCCGGTGGGCGAAGCGCTCCGGTTCTTCTCGTCCCCCTTCGCTCCACTTCAGGCGGTGGTGCCCGTGGGCGGACGCGTGGTGGAGACCGCCGCCGATGGCAGCTATCACCTGAACTGGCACGACGCAGGTGGTGTGCTGCAGCACACCGTCGCGCGCGTGGCAGCCCGCGCGGCCATTTCCGATGCCGAGTTCCGCACCGCGAATGAAGACTGGGAGCAGTTCAGCGAATCGATGGGCGCCGTGCGCTGCGAGGGAGAGATCGTGCGCTACGCAGAGAAGTCCAGCATCCGCGCGCTGCTACCCGATGCGGACGGACGGCTGTGGGTGGAGCAGCAGGGAGCGGACGGTGTGCGGTACGAGGTGTGGTCCAACGATTCTCTGCTGGCCCAGCTCGCGGCACCCGAGCGCTCGCTGCAGGTCCCGCCGTCCATGCTCGACGATCGGTTGGCCGTAGCGCGTTCACTCCCCGATGGGGGTCAGGAAGTACGACTGTATCGCGTGGTCAGGTCGCGTCAGTAACCGCGCGGTTGTCGCCGACGACCGGCAACACAGCGGGCTCGAGAGCGACGAGCGCGTGACTCGTCTGCGCCTCAGCTACTCCCGCCACGCGCGCACGGTGGTGCCGCCAAAAATGGCGTGCTGGCGCATCGTGGGCGCGGACAGCGAGTAGAGCAGGCGCTGCTCGCCCGCACTCACCGCCGCCAGTTGCTCGAGATGCTCGGCGGACAGCGCAACGTCCAGCGCGGCAATATTGTCCGCCACCTGCTCAACGCGACTCACTCCCATGAGCGTGGTCGCGACACCAGGACGGCTCACGACCCACTGCAGCGCCACCCGCGCCATGCTCTCGGCCGTTTCACCGGCAACACGACGCAACACATCGACGGTGCGCCAGTTGCGCTCGGTGAACAATGTGTCGCCGAATGGGTTG
>JBBSPE010000041.1:0-28152 GCA_038259155.1 Gemmatimonadales bacterium | reverse complement strand
GTCCGCCCAAACGGCACCGGCGTCACGTCGGCCGCGAGGTTCACGCGGCCGCCTCGCTCCCGATCTCCTGCGCGCGAAGCTTGCGCCGGAATACGATGCGCGAGAGCACAATGCCGCCTTCGTACAGGCAATAGAGCGGTCCGGCAAGGGCGAACAGCGACAGCGGGTCCGAGCCCGGCGTGATGATCGCGGCAAGTACCAAGCAGCCTACAATGGCATGACGACGGAAACCGCTGAGCATGACGGGCGTGACGAGGCCGAGCGCCGTGAGCGCGAGGATCACGATGGGAAGCTCAAACGCTGCGCCAAAGGCGAGACACATGCCGAAGAGAAAGCTGAAGTAGCGCCGCACCTCGATCATGGGTGTGAACGCCTGCGTCTGGAAATTGAAAAGGAATCCCAGCGTGATCGGCAGCACGAAGTAGAACGCCAAGGCCACACCGCACGCAAACAGAACCGTTGCCCCTGCCATTACCGGAATCACGATGCGCTTCTCACTCGAATAAAGCGCCGGCGACATGAAGCCCCAGATCTGGTAGCAGATCACAGGCAGGGCGAACAGGAAGCCCAAGCCGAACGAGGCCGACATGGTGACGCTGAACGGATCGGTCGGACTGGTATACACCAGTTGCTGCGTCATGTGCGCCTGCATGGGTCGCTGCAGGTAGTTCAGCAGGTCCAGGCTCTTCGTGGAGAGCAGCGCGAACGCGACAATGAAGCTGATCCCGAGCGCGATGAGCACCTTGAACAAACGCCAGCGCAGCTCCTCGAGATGGTCGAGGAACGGCATTTCCAGCTGTTCAGCCAGTGTGGGTTTGGAGGAAGACACGCGACGTACGTCGATTGGAGCAACCCTGAGGTCAGGGAATTGCGGCCAATCGCTCCTTGGCGAAAGACGCGGCGTCCGATCGCGGATAGCGTGCGATCACCTGCTCGAAGAGCGGCTTGGCGGCGGCCGGGTTGTCCTGTTCCATGAAAATCACGGCGCGCTTGAACATGGCGTCGGGCGCCTTGGGCGAGTCGGGATACTTGCTCACCACGGCGGCGTACGCGGTCTGCGCGGCTTCGAGATTCCGTTCGGCCGCAAAGGATTCCGCGATCCAGTACTGCGCTTCCGACGCGACATCGGAGCCCGGATAGTTGAACAGGAGGTCGCTGAAGGCGATGCGTGCCGACGCGTAGCTGCTGCGGCGGAAATGATCGAGACCGTCCTGATACAGCTGCGTCGCACCAGGCAGCGACGGGTTGGGAACCACGGCGCCGGTGGAGCCACCTGTCGCAGACGGAGGGACGGGCGATGGCGCGGAGACGGGCGACTGCGTGGCAGGAGCCCCCGGAGGCACCGTGCCCATGGGCATGGCGCCCACGGGCATCGCCCGCGACGACGTCTCGATGTCAGCGCGCAACGAGCGGATGATCGACGCGCTCTGTCCCAGCAGTTCCTGCACCTGCACCAGCTGATCATTCACGCGACGCAGTGCACCGCGTGTATCACCTTCAAACGCCAGCTGCCGGCTGGACAGCCGACCCAGCGAATCACTGACGGCCTGCAGAATACGCGCCGTTTCCGCGAGCGCCTGGGCCTGGGCCTGGGCACTGCGCTGCGACTCCGTGCGCACCGTGTTGATATCGCTCTGCAGAATGCGCACATCGTTGCGCGTGGCAAAGCAGCCGGTGCTGCCGAGCAGCAGCGCCGGAACGGAGAGCAGCGCGAGTCCCCGCGCGGTTACGGCGCGCATGACGCTCACGGCGCGCGCAGCCCCGCGTCGCCCGCGACGATGACGAACTCGCCACGACGATTCTGGGCCCAGGCTTCTTCGCTCGAACCCGCCACGGCCGGACGCTCGCGCCCGAAGCTCATGGTCTCGATACGCGCCGCATCGATGCCGCGATCGCTCAGGTAACGCTTGGCCTGATCGGCACGGCGGCGGCCGAGGGCGAGATTGTATTCATCGCTGCCGCGCTCGTCCGTGTGCCCTTCAATGCGCAGACGCAGCTGCGGATTGGCGTTGAGCACGCGCATTTTGTCGTCCAGCGTGCTGCGTGCGTCAGAGCGGAGCTCGTCGCTGTCGTAATCAAAGAAGATGGTCTGGAGCAATGCCGACCGCGCCGCCTCGATGGCCAGGCGATCCCGCTCGGCGTTCGCCCGCGCCATGGAATCCGCATCCGGTCCGCGCACCACGGGCGGAACGGCGTTCGTGGGCGTGACCACGGGCTCGGGCTCCACCGCGACGGGCTTCTTCTTGCACGCCCCGATCGCGAACGGGAGGGCGAGCAGCATCACGGCGACACGAGTCAATCGGGGCATTCGGGAAATCTCCTTGGAGCGTAAGCGAAAATGACGAGTTGGATGGCGAGAGCGCGCAAAGGGGCGCGCCTTCGAGTCGTGCGCGTTGTAGCTACAATTTGCAGTCATGCACACCAAACGGCGACGGCACCATCACGGCGGCGTACTGTTGAGGCGCGGTGACCACGCCCCCATGCGAGCACTCGATCCGCGCGTCACCTGGCGCGTCCGACCGGACTCGGTGTCCGCCACCCACAACTGCTCCGACCCACCCCGTGTGGACGCGAAGACCACGTGGCGGCCGTCCGGTGCCCACGACGGATTGTCGTTCTTGCCATCGCTCGTGACCTGGCGTACCGCCCGATCACGCAGGTTGATGATGAGGATCTGTTGGGTCCCGCCGATTCGCGACGAATAGGCGACCGCCCGACCGTCGGGCGACCAGTTGGGACTCGTGCGGAGGTTGCTCTGACCGTAGGCGTCCGCCGTCAGCAGATTGGCGTTCGTTCCGTCGGCATCTGTAATATATATCTCATTGTGCCCCGAGCGGTCGGACGTAAAGGTGACGCGTCGCCCATCCGGGCTCCAATCGGGAGCCATGTTGATGCTCCCCCGCGCCACCGTGATGCGCGTGGTGCGACCGCCCTCAAACGGCATCACGAACAGGTCCGACGCGGAGGCGGTGGCCTCCACACTCCGGCTGAACGCCACGGACCGACCATCGGGAGAGACGGCCGGCGTCAGATCATTGGCGCCCTTCTCGTTGGTAAGCGAGCGCTGGGCACCGGTGACGAGGTCGGAAATCGACAACCGGATGTTCCCGTTGGCCTCATCGAGGATGTTGTAGACCACGTAGCGGCCGGACGGGTGCCAGGAGGCGGACAATCCCCGCGGTGTCACCGCGCGTGCATTCGCGCCGTCGCTGTCCACCACCCAGATCTGCTGCTCGCGCGTGTACGCGATGCGGGTGGCCGCGATTCCTCGCTCCCCGGTGATCCACTGCTCCACCTGATCGGCGATGGTATGCACGCCCAGACGCCACGTGTCCGTGTTCAGCGCGGTGGGCAGCGGAAAATCGGACTGCTGGAGGATTTTCTTGCCGGCCACATCGTGCAGCAGCAACCGGAGCCACCCTGATGGCAGCAACTGTGCCTGCACCACGCCTGCGGCCCCCGCCTGCGACAGCAGCGCATAGTTCATGGGCGCCCCGAACTCCGGGGCGGCAACCGCTGGCACATTCACGAATCGATCGCTGAAATCGAAATCGCGCTCGAGGATGGTTTTGATGGAGTCGCCAGCGGCGCCCACGATCGGCAGCACCATGAGGGCGATGCGGCGGCCGGGAGCGTATTCGAGTGTGAGGCTCACACCCTGCGGTCGATCCTGCGCCTGCAGGGCGAGTGGGGTCAGGCCAGCTATCGACACCATCGCGGCGACCAGGGGCCATCGGACACCAGCGGCGCGGCGTGCCGGCCGTGCAATTCGACGAAACATGGGCAGCGCACGTATCACGTCAGCGCATTCCCTTTGGTGAAAAGTTGAAATAGACACGGAGCACATCATCGGTCCACTCGGGAGGTAATGGCCCGAACGCCTTCGCGGAACCGGCTGATTCCACGGCCGATCGCGCATCCAGGTCGAAGCGGTATTCGCCGGAGCTCTGCTCCACCCGAATATCGCTGACCGAGCCGTCCCGATGAATGAGAAAACTGACTTCGGCGCGAAGCACCCGATTCTCGAACCGGGTATCCGGCCGGAAGCGCAGCTCCACCTGACGCACGATGTTGTTCAGGTACCCGGGTGACGGGAAGTCGATCCCGTCCGTCCGCACGGTCGCGACGTCCGCGCCCTTGCCGCCGGCGGTGCTGCCAGCACGTGGCGCGTCACTCGTCTTGGGCTTGGCGGCACCATCGTCCGCCCCCGCCTGCGTGGTACGCGTGGGGGTTGGCGTGGCCTTGGGCGCCGGTTTGGGCGGCGCCTTGGTGACGGTGGGCGCCACCTTCTCCTCCGGCGGCCGCTCCACACCGCTCGGCGCCTTCGCCGCCGCGGATGGCGTTGTGGCCGGCCGCGGATCCACCACGCCGATGTTCTTCGGGCCAACCGGCGCACCGACCAGGTTCACCTTGTACACGGGCGGACGTTCCGGCGAGGGACGCCCTTGAAAAAGCACCACGCCCACGATCACCGATGCATGGAGCAGCGCGGACACCACCAGCGAACGGCTGAGCGGCCGTCCTCCACCCGGCGCGAACGACGCGACGCTCACGGCTTGACGTCTTCGGGTTCGGCCACCAGCCCGATATCGGTGACGCCGGCCGCCTTCATCGCCCCCATCACACGCACGATGGTGCCGTACTGAACGCTTGCATCGCCGCGCAGATACACGCCGTCACGGCCCTTCTGGTCGGCAATCGCCTTGATACTGCCGGCGAACTCCTCGTACGTGACCACCTGCTTGTCGATGTAGATGCGACCATCGCGGTCCACCGAAATCACGAGGCCGCTTTTGGGCTCCAGCGGTTCTGCCTGCGCCTTGGGCAGCGCGACATCCACCCCGCCCTGCATCATGGGCGCGGTGATCATGAACACGATCATGAGCAGCATCATCACGTCGATGAGACTTACGACGTTGATCTCGCCGTTGACCGCCATGCGGTCGCCGCGCCGCCGACGCACGTGCACCTTAGATCCGCCCCTCGCGCACCAACAGTGCCACGAGCTCCGATCCAAAGCCTTCAAGCGCGCTGTCATACCGATTGAGACGCGCGGCGAACACGTTGAACGCGAACGACGCGGGAATGGCCACGGCCAGCGCCGCCGCCGTTGCCGTGAGCGCCTGCGCAATTCCGGGCGCCACCGCGGTGAGGTTGCTCGAGCCGGACTCGGTGATCCGCACAAACGCCGTGATGATGCCGAGCACGGTGCCAAAGAGGCCGATAAGCGGACTCACGGAGCCCACCGTGGCCAGCCACGGAATGAACCGACCGAGCTTCTCGCGCTCCGCGCCGCTCTCGGCGTCCAGCACCAGGCGAAGCGCCTCCACCTGCGAACCGCTCAATCGTGCAGTGCGCTCGGGAGAACCCGCGAGCGCCGGTGTGGTCTCGTTGAGAAACTGCACGGCGCGGGCGAATACCACCGTGAACGGGCTGGGCGTTGTGCGCTGCGCAACGAGCATGGCGGAATCAATACCCGTGGCACGCTCGAACTCATGCACGAAGGCATGTCCGTTCTTCTCTGCGCGCCGGAACTCGGCGAACTTGGAGAACATGATGCCCCAGCTCATGAGCGACAGAAACACGAGGAACACCAGCACCGCGTTGTGCAGTGGATCCTTGGTGATCAGAAACGCCCAAGTGGAACTGCCGCCGACGGCCTCGAGCTGCGCAAGAGGCATGGCGAAACCGGAGGTGAACGAGAGCGAGAGCGGCACCAGCGCTGCCGCGAGCATCATGCGCCAACCTCGGCACGACGCGCAGCGAACCAGCGATACGTTTCCGCAAGGCCTTCATCAACCGACATCGTGGGCGTCCAGTTGAGCACCGTGCGCGCCTTGGTGGTATCGAGCGCGGAGCGCAGCAGCTCGCCCGGTCGCGCCGGCGCGTGCTCCACCGGGGTGGTGCTGCCGGCGGCGCGCTGCAGCGACGCGGCCACTGCATTCACCGACGTTTCGACGCCCGTGCCAATGTTGAACGCGCGTGCATCGAGTCGGGCGGCCGGTGGCAGGCTGGCGCCAGCCACGAGCACATTGGCCGCGGCGACGTCGCCTGCATACACGTAGTCGCGCGTCTGGCCACCATCACCAAACACGGTGAGGGCGCGGCCATCCAGCAGGCGATTGCAGAAGATCGCGACCACTCCGGCTTCTCCATGTGGGTCCTGTCGCGGCCCGTACACGTTGCCGTAGCGCAACGCGACCGTGTCAATGCCATGCACGCGACCGTAGTACGCGAGGTAGTACTCCGTGGCCAGTTTGGCGATCCCGTACGGGGCCTCAGGATCTTTCGAGGTCAGCTCCGCACTGGGCGGCGCCTCGAAGTCACCGTACAGTGCACCGCCGGTACTGGAGAAGATCACGCGCGTGCGCGGGCTGTCGGTGCGCACCGCCTCCATGAGATTGAGCGTCCCGAGAATGTTGATCCGCGCATCGAAGGCTGGATCGTTCATGCTGCGCCGCACGTCAATCTGTGCCGCGAGGTGGCACATCACGTCAAAGCCGCCGTCCCTGACCAGCGCTGCGGCCTCAGCAGACTCGATCCCGGCCTCCACGAAACGCGCCGCGGCCGGCAGGTTCTCGCGACGCCCGCTGGACAGGTTGTCGAGAATCGTGACGACATAACCGCTCGCCAGCAGTTGATCTGCCACGTGGGAGCCGATGAAGCCGGCTCCACCCGTGACCAAGGCGCTCTTCTGTGTCATCCGATCGCGTCTCTCATTTCGTGTGGGGGCTGGGGTCGCGTACCGAGGGGGAATGTATACGCCCGCCCCGTCTGGCACACCCATACGACGTGTCTGGCCACCGCAATTGCACACGGGCCCCCCACGTGAGTGGAAAGCCCGTGCAATCAGCGCCGCGCGAGCGGCGCAGCCATTCGGCCTCCGATCAGGGCGCGCGACCGATCCGTCGCGCTCGCAATCCGCGCACGATGCTCGGCTGCGTCTGCTGCATCACGATAGCGGTGGCTCCCTCATCGCTCACGCGCACCACGCGTACCATCGCCACGTGACTTTCCGTCCCGGAGCCGGCGAGCAGCTCGAAGCGGTCACCGGCCTGAATGGTCGCGCCTTCCACCGGCGCCAGAATCAGGTAGGCCTCCAGCGAGGGAAGCAGCGGCTGCTCCGTGATCCAGCGCACCGTGGTCTCGATGGCTTCCACCGTCGCGGCCACCGGCGTTTCGGGCGCCTCAACAAACGGCACCAGCGTCTGGCCCTGCTCCATCACGCCGAACAGACGCATCACGCGGCCGACGGGCACGCTGTCCGCCGACGCCTCAACCACGAGCAGCCCGGTGGGCACGGCCAGTGAAACGTCCGAACCCAACGCCGATCCGTGCGTCACGGCGATGAACTGCGCGCCCGGCGTGGCATCAGCCCCTGCCGGAAGCGCAATCTGCACCAGATCGCGCTGCTGCATGCGCTGCAACACGCGCGAGGTGACGGCCGAGCCGCCTTCTCCGCGTCCAAGCACCCGTCCGGCCGATTTCCGCGCATCGGCGCCCATCGGGAATGGTGCAGCCAGAAACTCGGGCACGCGCCGTCCTGCGGGCTCCACGAAGCTCTCCGATCCGTTGAGATAGATCGTACCGGCCATGGTGTCAGCATCGAACGGGGCCGGTCCGAGAAAAATCGTGGTGTTTTCCCCTCCACGCGCAGCGGCCAGATCGACAGGCCGCACCAGCCCGATGCGAGTGGCCGTGCGACGATCCTCGGGATCTCCACCCATGAGCGTTCCACGCGCCGGCTCCGCAAGCGGGGCGACAGGCGCGGGCTCGACGAGTTCCGGCACCACTTCGAGCGGTGTCACGGCGGGCGAGGCGATTTGCGCCGGCGCTGCTGCAGGCGGCTGCACCACCGGCTCGTTTTCCGGCTGTGCGGGGGCAACCGCGGTTTGTGGCAGTTCGGCAGGCGGGGCTTCGGCCATGGCGGCCCGAGCTTGTGCCAGCGACGGTGCCTGCGCGGGTACGCGGAGCACCTGACCGACGGAAATTCCGCGCTCGCCGCCCTCAGCGAGTCCATTGGCCGACGCGAGCTCGCGCCACTTGTGCCCATCGCCATAGTAGCGAGCCGCAAGCGACCACAGCGTCTCACCTGCCCGCACCGTGTGCGTGCCAGCACTGGACGCCGTCACGCTCGCGTCACCTTGCGCGTAGGCGTGGGCAGGCCACGCGAGCGCGGTCGCGAGCAGAAAGGCCACGAGCAGCGGCAGCAGGAGCTGCTGTGCTTCGGTAGACGACGCCGAACTGCGATATGCGGCCTTGACGCGCGCGGGCACGCGGCGGGTACGAGCTGGAAACATGACGCAACCTCTCGAGGGCGAAGGGAACGCGGGAACGGTCCTGCCGCACCCGTGTGGGCCGCGAGAACACGATCTCTGGGAGAGGGACGCCGAGAGGGGGGCGACGGTCACGGTGGTGGCGTCACGTGCCGGGCAGTTGGTGTCACTCGCGCGTCACCCACCACCCGGCCCGCTGCGACCGCGCCGCCAGTCAGGCGGCCCGGCCGCGCCCCCGACTCCGGGTCAGAACGGCAAGTCGTCGTCTTCGTCCTGCAACGCGCCGGGGAAGTCGGCGAAATCGTCGCCCGCGCCACCCGAGGACGCCTTGCTGCCGGCCTTGGCCGGCGACTGACTGCGACGCGGCGCATCATCGTCATCCCCGCCGCCGCGGCCACCCAGCAGGATGAGCTCACGCACCTTGATCTCGGTGGTGTAGCGCGTCTGCCCATCTTTGTCGGTCCACTGGCGATACTGGATTTCTCCCTCGACGAACAGCTTCTCGCCCTTTTTGACAAAGCGCTCCACGACGTCGGCCAGGGTGGACTTCCCCTGATTCCACACGACGCAGCGGTGCCACTCCGTCTTCTCCTGCTTGTTGCCGGCGTTGTCGTTCCACTGATTGCTGGTGGCCAGCGAGAACGTCGCCACGCGACCTCCATTGGACGTGCTGCGGACTTCCGGATCGGACCCGACATTACCGATCAGGGTGGCCTTGTTCAGACTGCGACTCACGGTGCCTCCTGGCGAACGAGTGAACTGCGGTTGGCGCACGCATCGTATACCCCATCCTCAGGGAAACTACCATCATTCCCTGACAGCCCGCACCGCGGCCACGCCGGGCCGCCGGCGTCACGGCTGGCGGTCGCCTACCGGCGCGCGCCAGATCAGCAGCAGGGCGTCCTCGTCGGGCGATCGGTAGTAACCACGCCGGCGCCCCATCGGCGCAAAGCCGTACGCGGCATACAGTGTGCGCGCCGCCGCATTCGACTCACGCACCTCGAGATACATCGACTTCACCCCCTCCGCGGCGGCGGCCGCGAGCAGCGCGTCCAACAGGCGGCGACCCACGCCACGTCGTCTGGCATGCTCCGCCACCGCGATGTTCGCGAGCTCGCCTTCATCGGCAACGAGCATCACCACACTGTAGCCAAGAATCACGCCGTCATCCTCAGCCACGGACACTCGCGCCACCGCCGAGTCGAGGAGCGACACGAACGCTGACTCGGGCCAGGCATCGGAGAACGCCCGCCGCTCGATGGCCGCCATCTGTGGCACGTCACGGCGGTCCGCGGCGCGAATGTCGATGCGAATCTCGATGTGAAACTCGGTGTGAAACTCGGTGTGAAACTCGGTGCGCGTGTCAGCCGGTGGGTAGGGATCGTCCATGGTTCGCCTCCCACTTGACCTGCGCCTCGGCCAGGCGCCCGTAGCTTGGCTCCCAGCGGTCGGCGTCCACGGGGCCGTAGGCACCCCAATCCGCCAACCAGCGAATGGCGTCCGCGCGCGGAGGGTGTGCGGCCGACACCGCGACCAGCGTACGTCCCACAACTGCGGCTTCGACGTCCGTTGCTGGCAAACGCTGCAGCGCACCGACAGCGCGGACCGATCGGTGACCGTCCGGCTCCACGTTTACATCCACCGCCAGCGCGTATGACTCGTCACGGAGCGCATCCATGGTAACGAGGAACGCACCAGCAACAGGCACAGGCGACCCGGCCAGCAACAGACTCGGCACGCCATACAACGCGATGTCCGACCCCCACACGAGCCCCTTCGCCGTGGCGGCCGCAATGCGCAGCGATGTGAAGCTTCCCGGTCCCGCACCGCACACCACGGCACTGAGCGCGCCGGGCAAGACGTCGCACGCCGACAGCAACTCGCGCACCGCCGGTGTGAGCACGTCCTGACGGCCGCTTCCCATGGGCACGGCTCTGGTGCCGAGCACACGCCAGACGTGCGATCCGCGCGGGGCGACCGGGTGGCCGGCGTTGTCCGTCGGGTGAGGTTCCGTGGACACCGGCTGGTACGACAACAGCGCGAGCGAGCCCGACGCCGTGGCGGCTTCGATCACGAGCGTCAGCCCGAGGGGAGGTTCAGCGCGCGCGCCAACATTCATGCTGCACTATCGATTCCGCGCGCGTCGGACACAAGGCCAAGCGCAACTCAAGCGACGCGACGCACCGGAGCATGGGGAATGTCGGGCACGTAGCTCAACGGCTCTTCCTCCACGTCCGCAATCGCCGCGAACGTACCGGCGTGCGCGAGCGACTCCGCCACCTCGTACAGCTCGGCGTCGAAGGCCGCGCCAACATCGCGGGACATGATCCCGAGCGTCTTCTCCACACCCATACCCGCGCGATAGGGACGGTTGGCGGTGAGCGCTTCGTACACATCGGCGATGGCAAGAATGCGCGCCATCTCGTCGAGCGAGCCGGCGTCGAACGCCCACGGGTATCCGCGGCCGTCCAGACGTTCGTGGTGCTGCGCCGCGGACATGGCGATGGGCCCGAACGCCGGCACATGCCGAAGAATTTCCCAGGTCCACTTGGGATGGTCCTTCATCGTGTTGCGCTCCTCGTCCGTGAGCGCCGAGGGCTTGTCGAGAATCCGATTGGAAATGCCGAGTTTGCCCAGGTCGTGCAGCAGCCCCGCGCGCAGCACGTCGCGAACCCGCGACGGATCGTTGCCACGAGCGGTGGCGATGGCGGCGGCGTATCGCGCCACGTTGGTGGAGTGGCGGGACGTGAACGGCGACTTCGCGTCGATCACCGCCGCAAACCCCTGCGCGATGGCGTCCAATCGATCGTCGGTGGCCAGCGTTGGCGTGGACGTAGGCTCGAGCCCGAGCACCGTCTGCTCCAGACGCGAGGCGTCGGCCAGCGAGTGCCAGAGCGCCTCGTCTCGCCGCCATCCGAGCACGAGATCCGCGAGCCGCGGCTCGAACCATCGCCCGCGACGGTCGCGGATCATTGTCATACCGGCATCCAGCCCCTGCTCCGTCACGAAGACCTCAAGTGTCTGCGTGATGAGCAGGATGCGCGACAACACGGGAATCTCGGCTCCCGATATGCCCATGGGATGGCCCAATCCGCACCACTGCTCGTCCACAAACGCAATGGCTTGCGACGAGCCGCGGGGAAAGCCGAGCTGGGCGGCAATCGCGGCGCCGCGCTCGCAGCGCGTCTGAATGATCTGCCGGGTCATGTCGGGCGTACGTGCAATGGTCAGGAAGTGCCGCAGACGAGCGAGCGGCGAGCGCCCGACACCGCAGTTGGCGGCCGTGCGCGCCGCGAGCCTCCACCGATCCTGCCAGTCCACGAGCCGCATGTTGCGCTTGACACTCTGATCGTCCGACCCGAACAGCTCGGCCATGCGCGCCGCGTTGCTCGAGCAGCCGGCGTCCTTGAGCAGCGCGGCGTAGAACAGCGCCTCGAGTTCGTCCGGCGCCAGCTCCAGCTCGGTGCCCAGCCGCATCGCCAGCACGCAGGTGCGCAGGGTGTGACCCGGCCGCTGCCCCTCGGTCAGGTCGAGCGCGAACGTGAGTGCCGACAGGACCTGTGCGAGGCGCACGGTATGACTCGCCGCACGGGCGTCGGCAGCCCGCGGAACGCGCACGAGATTGGCATCGATGCGCTGCTGCGCGAAGGCGGGCGTTTCCACACGCACAACACGATGCACGACACGTCATGGTCACACGCGCGTTGTCGCGTGCCCGCCACGCAATTGACAGTCGGGCCACTTCGGTTCTCAGGACCCGGCGGGGCACTCCAGCCGCAGCCGGCGCACTGCTGGCTCGCCCGGCACATGCGCCAGATGCACGTGCAGCGTGGTGGCGGGCAAGCGGTCGCCCGCCTGCTCTGGCCATTCGACGAATGCAACGCGTGAGGTCGTCAGCAGCTCTTCCCAGCCGAGCTGATCGAGCTCACGGCTGTTGCGCAGGCGATACAGGTCAGCGTGCAGAACGGCGCCGAGCGCGGTGTGATATTCGTGCACCAACGCGAACGTAGGGCTGGTGACGGCAGAGAGGTCTTCAACGGCAAGCGCGGCGCAGAACGCGCGGATGATGGTGGTTTTGCCGGCACCCAGATCGCCGTGCAGCGCAAGTACCGATCCGGCGGGGAGTATTGCGGCCACCCGTGTCGCCCAGTCCGCCATGTCCGACTCGCTCAGCGGTGCGGCGGCGGCGACCGCGGCCAGTGCGATGAGCGGCGAGCCCGCCGAATCAGGCACGCTTGCGCCCGCGCCCACCACGACCGCCCGCTCGACCACGCCCACCACCGGGCCGCGCGGCCTGTGCCGAACCGGGCGCGGCGCCGAGCAGCGTTCGCACCTCGAAGAGTTCGTCGCGCAGCCGCGCGGCCGTCTCGAAGTCGAGTGCGGTGGCCGCCTCGCGCATGGTGGCCTCGAGTTCCACCACAAACAACTCCAGCTCCTCACGGCTCCGCGTGCCGGACGGGGTGGTCACGATCGCGGACTTGCCCGCCGCTTTTCCGCCCGCCTTCCCCTCTTTCGGTTCTCGTGCGTCGGCCACGCGCGTGATCAAACGCACGTCGCTTACGCTCTTGACCACGCCACGCGGCGTGATGCCGTGCTCGGCGTTGTGCGCCTCCTGGATGGCGCGCCGGCGGTCGGTCTCACCGATTGCACGCTCCATCGAACCCGTCATGCGATCCGCGTACAGGATCGCGCGGCCCGACACATGTCGGGCCGCCCGTCCTATGGTCTGCACAAGCGAGCGGTCGCTGCGCAAGAAGCCCTCCTGATCGGCGTCAAGCACTGCCACGAGCGAGACTTCGGGCATGTCGAGCCCTTCACGCAGCAGGTTGATGCCGACCAACACGTCAAAATCGCCGAGGCGAAGTCCGCGCACGATCTCCATGCGCTCGATGGTGTCAATGTCGGAATGCATGTAGCGCACGCGCACGCCGATCTGCTGCAGGTAGTCGGTGAGGTCTTCGGCCATGCGCTTGGTGAGCACTGTGACGAGCACACGCTCGCCCTTGCGCTCACGCAAGCGGATTTCCTGCAGCAGGTCGTCCACCTGTCCCTTCACGGGCCGCACTTCGATGATGGGGTCGAGCAGGCCCGTGGGACGGATCACCTGCTCGACCACCACACCCTCCGACAGCCCAAGCTCCACATCGCCGGGCGTGGCCGACACGCTGACGAGCCGCGGCACGAGCTGCAGAAACTCGTCGAACACGAGCGGGCGATTGTCGAGCGCGCTTGGCAGGCGAAACCCGTACTCCACGAGCGTGAGCTTGCGCGCGCGATCACCGTTGTACATGCCGCGTATCTGTGGAAGCGTGACGTGCGATTCGTCCACCACGACCAGAAAATCGTCGGGGAAGTAGTCGAACAGGCACGCGGGCCGTTCGCCCGATACACGGCCGCTCAGATGCCGAGAGTAGTTCTCGATGCCCGCACATGTTCCGACTTCGAGCATCATCTCGATATCGAAGTTGGTACGCTGCTCGAGTCTCTGCGCTTCGAGCAGTTTGCCGGCCATGCGCAGTTCGGCGAGGCGGCCGCCGAGCTCCTCACGGATGGCGACAATGGCGCGTTCCAGCGTGGGGCGCGTGGTGATGAAGTGCTTGGCGGGATAGATGGCTGCACGCTCGAGCACGGCGATGGTATCGCCGGTGAGCGGATCGATCTTGCTGATGCGCTCGATCTCGTCGCCCCACAACTCAATGCGCAGGCCCTGCTCCTCGTAGGCCGGCAGCACCTCGACCGTGTCCCCACGCACGCGAAACGTGCCGCGTTCGAACGCCACGTCATTGCGCATGTACTGGATGCTCACCAGCGCGCGCAGGATGTCATCACGACTGCGCTGCTCGCCCACCTGCAGGCTCACCATGCGCTCGCGGTACGACACCGGATCGCCGAGACCATAAATCGCGCTCACGGTGGAGACGATCACCACGTCCTCGCGCTCCATGAGGCTCGACGTGGCGCGCAGGCGCAGCCGGTCGATGTCCTCGTTGATGGACGCGTCCTTCTCGATGTACGTGTCGCTGGTGGGGACGTACGCTTCGGGCTGGTAATAGTCGTAGTACGAGACGAAGTACTCGACCGCATTGGTGGGGAAGAAACCCTTGAGTTCGCCGTACAGCTGTGCGGCCAGCGTCTTGTTGTGCGACAGCACCAGCGTGGGTTTGCCCCAATGCTGAATGACGTTGGCCATGGTCATCGTCTTGCCGCTGCCGGTCACGCCCAACAGCGTCTGGTACTTGTCGCCGCGTACGAGGCCGGCGTCCAGTTCGGCGATGGCCTGCGGCTGGTCACCAGCGGGCTCGAAGGGCGACTGCAACAGGAAAGGAGCGCTCATGCCGAAATATACGCGCTGCGGTGTTTGTTCGGCAGACGCGCCGTCAGGTTTCGGTGAGTCGTTCGCGCCGAGTCACGACACCGATTCCCTTCACCCGTCGCATGGCCTTCATGATCTTCTCGAGGTGGGCAAGATTTTCCACCTCCACGAGCGCGGCGCCGGTGACCTTGCTGTCCGTGGTGCGCAGCTCGAGCGACCGGATGTCTGTGCCGGTGGCGCTCACGGCGGCGGCCACATCGGCGTAGAGCCCGCGACGGTCCGTGCCCTCGAGCGCCAGCCGCACGGTGAATCGCTCACCGGCCACCTCCTGCCAATCGATCTCCAGGCGCCGTTCGGGCTCGTTCACGAGCGTGAGCAGGTTGGGACAGTCGCCGCGGTGAATGCTCACCCCGCGCCCTCGAGTGACGTAGCCCACCACCTTGTCGCCCGGCACGGGCTGGCAGCACTGGGCATACCGCACGAGCAGCCCGTCGGCACCCTGAATGCGCACTCCGCGCGAGTTGCCGCGCACCCGGTCCACCAGCCGCTCAATGGTGCTCGTCTTCTCAACCGGCTCCGGCGCCGTTTCGAGTTGCGGGTGCAGCACCTTGAGCACCTGCAGCACGTGCACGTCGCCCTGCCCGATGGACGCGATCACGTGTGGGGCGTCCTTGAGCTTGAGCACGCGGGCCGCCGCGAGCAGCGCGGCGTCATCGGCCTTGGGCAGGCGACGACGCTTGGTCTCGCGGTCGAGAATATCGCGGCCCAGTCGCGCCGCCGATGACTGCTCCTCCTGCCGCAGCCACTGCCGGATTTTGTGGCGCGCGCGTCCCGTGCGCACGTGTGACAGCCAGTCGCGGCTGGGGCGCGCGTTCGGATTGGTGAGGATTTCCACCGTCTCCGAGTTCTTGAGCTCGCGCGACAGCGGGGCAATGCGACCGTTCACCTTCGCACCGGCGCAGTGCGAACCCACCTGGGTGTGCACGGCGAAGGCAAAGTCGAGTGGAGTAGCCCCCTTGGGCAGCTGGATCACGTCACCGGTGGGGGTGAACACGAAAATTTCATCCTGATACAGATCCAGCTTGAGGAACTCCAGGAACTCACCCGGCGTCTCCGCGTCCATCTGCAGCTCGAGCACCTGCCGGAACCAGGCAAGGTGCCGGTCGAGCTCGTCCGTCCCGGCCACGTGCTCCTTGTACAGCCAATGCGCCGCAATACCGAACTCGGCGGTGCGGTGCATGTCGCGGGTACGGATCTGGATCTCGAACAGCTGTCGGCCCGGCCCGAACACCGTGGTGTGCAGCGACTGATAGCCGTTGGACTTGGGTTGGGCGATGTAGTCCTTGATGCGTTCCTGCACCGGCGTCCACCCGTCGTGGATCACCCCAAGCGCGTGGTAGCACTCGATCACATTGGGCACAATCACGCGAATGGCGAGCAGGTCGTAGATGTCCTCGTACGGCCGCTCGCGTTGCTGCATTTTCTTGTAGATCGACCACAGATGCTTGGGACGCCCGCCCACTTCGACGTCCGGGATGCCGGCCTCGCTGAGCCGGCGCAGCAGGGGCTCGCTCATCTGCGCGATCAGCGCCTCGCGCTCCCCGCGCTTGGCCGCCACCAGCTTCGCGAGGCCGCGGTAGGCCTCGGGCTCCACGTGCTTGAACGAGAGATCTTCGAGCTCCCACCGCACCTTGGCCATGCCAAAGCGGTGCGCCAAGGGGGCGTACAGGTCGCGCGTCTCCTGGGCAATGCGGCGACGCTTCTCCGGCGCGAGCCAGTCGAGCGTGCGCATGTTGTGCAGCCGGTCGGCCAGCTTGATCAGGATCACGCGCGCATCCTTCGCAATCGAGAGCAGCAGCTTTCGATAGTTCTCGACCTGGCGATCTTCGCGCGAGGTGAGCGGCAGGTTCGCGATCTTCGTGAGCCCGTCCACGATGCGCGACACTTCCGGGCCGAACTCGCGCTCGATGTCGGCCACCGTGATGTCGGTATCTTCCACCACGTCGTGCAGCAGGCCGCAAGCGACGGTGGCGGAGTCGAGTTGCAGGTCGGCCAGAATGCGCGCGACCTCAATGCAGTGCGTGACGTACGGCTCGCCGGAGTGGCGCACCTGCCCCGCGTGCGCGCGCTCCGTAAACTTGTAGGCGCGGATCAACAACTCGGCATCGAGCCGATCGTAGTCGCCATCGGCCTTGGGCACGAACCCGGGGATCACCTCGTGGAGCTGCGGCGGTGCCGCACCAGTCGGCGCGACCGACGTGCCGGCATCATCGGCAGCGTGCGCCGTGTTCGGATCCGGGCCGATCGACGGCGTGGTCAGCGGTGTCACAGGAGGCCCGCTTCGGCGAAGCTCACGTGACGACCGCGGCCGATGATGATGTGATCGTGCACCGGGATGTCGAGCAGCCGACCGGCGGCCACGAGCTGCTGGGTCACCGCGCGATCTTCAGCCGACGGCGTGGGATCACCGCTGGGGTGGTTGTGTACGAGCACCACCGCCGCCGCGCGCTCCGCGATGGCCTCCCGGAACACCTCACGCGGGTGCACCAGCGACGCATCGAGCAGACCACGCGTGATCAGCACATCCCGTTCCAGTCGATGCTGCGCGTCGAGTATGGCCACGTGAAACTCCTCGACCGGTAAGTCCTGCAGCCGCGGGGCGAACACCGCCACGACGTCGCGCGGAGAGCGCACCGGTGCGCCCGCCTCACGTGCCTCCAACGCCATCCGGCGCCCCAGCTCGAGTGCCGCGTGCACCGAGATTGCGCGGGCCAAACCGATGCCCGCCACACGCGTGAGCATGCTCAGCGGCTCCGACGAGACCCTCCCCAGTGAACCGTTGGCTCGCGCCAGAAGTTGCCGAGCGCACTCCAGTGCCGATCCCGACCTTCCGCCGGAGCCCAGCAGGAGCGCCACCAGTTCGGTGGTACTCAGGGCTTGGGCGCCAAGCGAACGCATCCGCTCGCGGGGACGCTCCGCCGAGGGCAGCTCTCGTATACTAAACCCCGACACACGCGCCGGGAGTGTATCGGCGTCTCCGCGCTGGCGGGCCGCACGGGGCGCGGGCGAGGTACTGACGGAAGCGGCGGAACGATTGCTGGACGGCATACACGACACGCTCGGGTTCGGGACACTCCAGAGTGCACCAAACGCCGCGAAGGTCGGCACCAATCCGTTGCGCCGGTCGTCTTGGCCACGCGTCAGCCGCCGGCGCCGAGCGCAGGCGCCAAACGCTCTGCCCGCAGGCTGCCGACTAGCCCTGTTCCGACGGCCCGGTCGGTGAATCGCAAACCGGTGTGCCTGCCTGCGCCGCCTCCATCAACTCCACCAGTCCGCGGACGACGCTCTCGCCATGATCGCGCTGATACCACTCGCGCATATAGGCGTGCCGGTCCGCGCTGGACATCGAGTCCAGTCGCGCGAAGTTCCACTCGCGGAGCGGCTTCGGAAACTCGACGGCACAACCAGCGTCGCGCCCGTCGGCGTCGAGCAGCACGAAGGTGGGCGTTGCGGTACGGCCATCCAGCGAGCGGTGCGCCTGCTGGACGGCCTTCCCTGCCGAGGGCGGCACGATCCGCAGCTCGAGGCCGGGCACGCGTTCGGCGAGCGCTGCCGCAAAGGGCACCTGCTGCATGGAGTCGCCGCACGAGTCGATGGCCACCACCAACAGCCGCCACGAGCCGCCCAGCGCCGTGGCCCGCGCCACCATGGCCTCATCGACCCGCACGCCGGCATTGATCTCCAGCCAGCCGGCGCGCCGAGCGCGGGCGGCCTCCAAAAACTCGGGGAAGGTCTGACCGCTCGAAAAGAGCGCCAGCAGCGTGGAATCACGAACAGTCGCGCGGGTGATCCCCGACCCACCGGCATACAGCGGCGCAATCGGCTCACACCGGAGCGCGACCGCGGACGGCATCGCGGATACCGGCGCGGTCACCAGAGTGACGGCACCCACGAACGCCACGGCGATCAAGCCACGGATTGTTGGCATTACAACCTTCCCCTATAACGGGCGAAACTGCTGTTCGCGACCCCGACGCTCAGCCGGTGGCGCCGTGACACTTCTTGAACTTCTTGCCGCTTCCGCACGGGCAAGCGTCGTTGCGCCCGACATTGCTGAAATCCACCGAACCGGTCACGCCGCCACCTGCCTCGAGCGAGCGCACCGCTCCCGCACCAACCACGCGCGGACTCGGCTGCGGCGGCGACGCGGCGGATGCCGCCGGGCTGGGCGCAGCGAGATCGGACACCACGCTTCCATCTGCGGCCGCCGGAGTTGCAACGTTGGACAACGGTTCCCCGTCATTCGCGGGCACATCCTCAAGCATGCCCATGGCATTGAACCGGCGCGTCGGCGCGGAGGGCTCGGGCGCGCGCACAATCGGTGGCGGCGGCGCCGGCTGCTCGAACACCAACTGCGCCTTGAGGAACCGCTCCGTGAAGACATGCGAGAGGTCGTGCATGAGGTCCTCGAACATCGAGTAGGCCTCGTGCTTGTACTCGATAAGCGGGTCCTTCTGGCCCCACGACCGATAGTGGATACTCGCCCGCAGCTGATCGAGATCGTACAGGTGATCCTTCCACTTCTCGTCGATGACATTGAGTGTCACGAGCGAGAGCAGACGATCGCCGAACCCCTTGCCCTCCTGGTCCTTCACCGTGTCGAGCTGCTCGAGCTTGCGCTCGAAGGCCGCCAACACCGCCTCCACTGCGGCGTCCTGCGCCTCGATGAGCGTGGTGGGATGCGGCGTCTCATCGAACGCAGGCACCGTGAGCATGTAGTGCAGCAACAGGTCCTGCTGCAGCAGGCCGAAGTCCCACTGCTCGGGCGTATCGTACGCCGCGAGGTCGGTTTCCACGCGTCGCCGAACTGCGCGCTCCATGAACTTGCGCGCCTCGCCCTTGAGCTCCTCGCCGCCCTCGAGCGCGAAGGCACGCTGCGAGTAGATGACCTCGCGCTGCTGGTTCATCACATCGTCGTACTCCAGCAGCCGCTTGCGCGCCTGGAAGTTCTGCAGTTCCACGCGCTTCTGTGCCTGCCCGATGGAGCGCGTGATGATGGGGTGCGTGAGCACCTCACCTTCCTGCGCTCCCATGCGGTCCATGAGGCCGGCAATGCGATCCGTGCCGAAGAGACGCATGAGGTCATCTTCGAGCGACAGAAAGAACTGTGACGAGCCAGGGTCACCCTGACGACCCGCACGACCGCGCAGCTGCCGATCAATGCGCCGTGATTCGTGGCGCTCCGAGCCAATGATGTGGAGACCGCCGATTTCCGTGATCTCGATCTCCTTGCCATCGAGATCCTTCACCAGGCTCGGCATGGACTCGGTGGTGGCGCTCCCGAGCTTGATGTCGGTGCCTCGGCCGGCCATGTTGGTCGCGATCGTGATCGCACCGGACTGGCCCGCGTTGGCCACAATTTCGGCCTCGCGCTGGTGGTATTTGGCGTTGAGCACATTGTGCTTGAGCCCGCCGCGCGTGAACATGCGCGACAGCGTCTCGGACGCTTCGACGCTCGCCGTACCGATGAGCACCGGAAAGCCCAGCCCGTGCAGGCGCCGCGTCTCTTCCACGATCGCGTTGTACTTCTCGCGGCGCGTCTTGTACACCCAGTCGTCACGGTCATCGCGGATGATGGGCCGATTGGTGGGGATGACCGACACCTCGAGCCCGTAGATCTGGTGGAACTCTGTCTCTTCCGTTTCGGCCGTACCGGTCATGCCGGCCAGCTTCTCATACATGCGGAAGTAGTTCTGGATGGTGATGGTGGCGAGCGTCTGCGTCTCGCCCTTCACCTGCACCGATTCCTTGGCCTCGACGGCCTGGTGGAGTCCCTCCGACCAACGGCGACCCGGCATGGTGCGTCCCGTGAATTCGTCCACGATGAGCACCTGTCCTTCCTGCACCACGTAGTTCACGTCACGCTCGTACAGGGCGTGCGCGCGCAGCAACTGGTGAATGATGTTGAGCTTCTGGCTCTTGAGCGCGTACTCCTGCTCGATCACCTGGCGCTGCGCGAGGCGGTCGGCCGGGTCCATGTCGAGGTCACGTTCCAACCGATGGATCTCGATGGAGATGTCAGGCAGCACCATCGCTTCGTGATCGTCAGGCGACAGGAAGTCCACGCCCTGATCAGTGAGATGCACCGTGTGCCCCTTCTCGTCGAGCACGTACAACAGTTCCTGCTCGATGTCGGGAAACTGTCGGCGCGACATGGGCAGCTTGCGATCGGCAATGTGCTCGAGTTCCATTTTCTGGACGAGCTGCTTCACGCCGGTTTCGTTGAGCACCTTCTGCAGGCGCTTGTTCTTGGGCGCGCCCTGTTGCGCCTTGTACAGGTTGAGGCCGGCCGTGCCGGTGTCGCCGGATTCGAGCGCGCGCTCACCCTCTGCGACGAGCGCGTTGGCGAGATCGGTCTGGCGCTTGACGAGCCGGCCCACGGCTGAGTTGAACTCGGCGTACTGCACATCCCCCTCGTTCCCCACGGGACCCGAGATGATGAGCGGTGTGCGCGCTTCGTCCACGAGAATGGAGTCCACCTCGTCGATGATCGCGAACACGTGCGGGCGCTGTACGCGCTGCTCGGTGCTCACCACCATGTTGTCGCGCAGGTAGTCGAAGCCGAACTCGTTGTTCGTGCCGTACGTGATGTCGGCGAGGTAGGCCGCGCGTCGCTGCGGCGAGCCGGGCTCGGTGTCGTCCAGGCAGGCCACGCTGAGGCCCAGCCACTGGTACAGGTAGCCCATCCACTGCGAGTCGCGACGCGCCAGATACGTGTTGACCGTGACGAGGTGCACGCCACGCGCCGGCAAGGCATTCAGATACACGGGCAGCGTGGCCACCAACGTCTTGCCTTCGCCCGTGGCCATTTCCGCGATCCGCCCGAGGTGCAGCTGAATGCCGCCCACGAGCTGCACATCATAGGGCACCATGTCCCATGTGATCTCCTGGCCGGTGACGTTGACCACCTGACCACGCAATCGCCGGCAGGCCTCGCGCACGGTTGCAAACGCTTCCGGCAGCAGCTCATCGAGCGTATCGGCGATGACCTGACGCAGCTCGCCCTCCAAACCGCCGCGTCCGTCCACACCCCCCAGCTCCTCATCAATGCGCTCGCGCTCCTCCGTCTCGGTGGCGGCGTGCTTGGCCTCCTTGCGCTCGGCGATCTGACGCTCCAACTCGCCCGTGGCCTCCGCGAGGCGCGACCGGAACATCGACGTCTGCGCCTGCAGCTGCTCGTCGGAGAGTGAGCGGATCCGCTCCTCGACCGACGTGATTTCTGCAACAATGGGAGCCACGCGCTTCTGCTCCCGCTCGTGTCGCGTGCCGAACACGCGATTGATCAATCCCTTCAGCATGCGTTCCTCGACAGGTACAGCCCGGAGACCGCGATGTACGCGGCAACCGATGCAGGGACAAAGCCATTGATGGGGCGCCCGGCTGCCACGCGCGTCCGGATCTCGGACGAGGAGACATCCACTCGACGGGTGGCAAGCCGTCGCGGCGGCCGGATATCGGCCCATCCGCGCCAAGGCTCAGCCCACTCGTGCCCAGCGCCCTCACGATTCAACACGATCAACTGCACCTCGCGCAAAAGGCGCTCTGGTGCGTGCCAGCGATCCAGGGCCGATGCCGCGTCCGCTCCCAGCAGGAGCATGAGGTCGGCCGCCGGCCATTGCCGACGGAATTCTTTCACGGTGTCAACCATGTAAGATAACCCGCCCCGCTGGATTTCGATGGGATCGACCACTACACGCGGCACACCGGCGAAACAGGCCTGCGTCATGGCCAGCCGGTCAGCCGCTGCCGTGACGCCCTGCCCCTTGAGCGGCTGCGTCCCGGCCGGCACCACCTGGACCCGGTCCAGCGCCAACGCGTCCATGGCGTCCATGACCGAGAGCAGGTGACCGATGTGCGGCGGATCGAAGCTCCCGCCGAATATCCCCACCCGGGCCGGGCCCGGCGCACCAGGCGCGCCGGTCACCGCTCAGCGCTGCCGAGTGGCAGCCGTGCCCTGGACTGGCGCGGTGTCGCGAGCAGGGGCGGTGTCCGCCGCGGGTGGCGAGGGACCGCAGATCTCGAGCACCTCGGGATCGGCCGGGTATCGGGTGCGCAATTCCACGCACGTCTCGTCCGCTTCCTCGGAATATCGGAGCTTGTCGTACGCCTCATGCAATCCCATCCACGCCTTCTTGGCCGTGGGCGTGGAGGGGTACGTCTCGATGACATCCTGGAAATAGATGATCGACGAGTCGTAGGCTTTGCGGGTTTTGAGGTAGTGCACCCCCACCTCAAAGTCCTTTCGCGCCAGCCAGTCCTCGATCGTGGCGATGCGCTCGACGGCCTCTGTGGCCTCCGGCCCGTCAGGATAGGCCGTGAGCAGCACCCGGAGCGTGCCCAGCGCCTTGATGCCGTAGTCGGCGTCGAGCTCCGGCTTCCGCCACAACAGCTGATACGAACGCCCTTCGCCAAGCAATGCCTTGGGTGCGAGCGTATCCGCAGGGAAGCCGTCGCTCAGGCGCGCGAAGGCCTGCGCCGAGAGCAGGAACTCCTTGCGCCCTTCGTGGGCCAAGGCGAGGAAAAAATACGTGGGGGCGAGCAACGAATCACGCGACGACAGGTCGAGCGTGAGCCGTTCGAAGCCGAGTATGGCGTTGCCCATGTTGCCACGCAGGTATTCCTGCATGGCACCACGGTAGAGCGCCTCGGGATTGGCGAAGTCCCGGGGCTGAAAGCCACGGCTGCACGCGAGCATCCCGCATGTCATCAAGGTGAACAGCAAGGTGGTTCGCACCGTCTGCGGGGTACGACTCACGCCGCCTGCCCTGCCGCCAGCGCCACCACCCGAGCGCGGCCCGGCGTGAGGCCGGCGCACACGTTCCGCGTGTCCACCACCAGCGTGGCCTGATCCACCACCCGCTGCCACGCAATCTGCTTGTGGTCGGTCACCACCACGCAGGCGTCGGCCCAGCGCAACGTCTCGTCTGACAGCTCCACGGTCTTCCGGACATGGTCGTCCTCGCGGATCTCCTTCACGAACGGGTCGTGGTACTCGACATGTGCGCCGCGGTCTTCCAGCAGACGGATGATGTCGAGGGCCGGGCTCTCCCGCACGTCATCGATGTCGCGCTTGTAGGCCACACCCAGCACCAGCACGCGGCTGCCCCGCACGGACTTGGACACGTCGTTGAGCGCGCGCGCCACCTTGTCCACCACGTAGTCCGGCATCTGCGAGTTGATTTCGCTGGCCAGATCGATGAATCGCGTCTTGTAGTTGAGCGTGCGCATCTTCCAGGCGAGATAGTGCGGATCGAGGGGAATGCAGTGCCCGCCAATGCCGGGCCCGGGCGTGAACTTCATGAAGCCGAACGGCTTGGTTGCGGCCGCATCGATCACTTCCCAGACGTTCACCCCGAGTTTGTCACACACGATCGCGATTTCGTTGACCAAGCCAATATTGACCGCCCGAAAGGTGTTCTCCAGCAGCTTTACCAGCTCCGCCGCTTCGGGAGAGGACACGGGGACCACCGTTTCAATACAGGTGGCATACAGCGCACTGGCCGTGGCCACGCACCCCGGCGTGATCCCCCCCACCACCTTGGGCGTATTGTGCGTGTTGTACACCGGATTGCCCGGATCGACCCGTTCGGGGCTGAACGCCAGGAACACATCCGTCCCGACAACCAGACCGGCGGCTTCCATGCGCGGCTGCAGCAGCTCGCGCGTGGTGCCCGGATACGTGGTGCTCTCGAGGACCACCAGCATGCCCGGATGCGCGTGACGCTGCACGGCGTCAGCGGCCGAGAGCACGTATGACATGTCCGGGTCGCGCGTCTTGGCCAACGGCGTGGGCACGGCAATGAAGACCGCATCGCATTCGCCGAGCCGCGATTCCACCGTGGTGGCCACAAATGCGCCACTCGAAACCGCCGACCCGACATCCGCCGACGGCACGTCCTGGATATGCGACGTGCCGGACATGAGCACGTCCACGACGCGCTGGCCCACGTCATAGCCAATCACACGGAAACCGGCGCGCGCGAACTCCATGGCGAGCGGCAACCCGACGTAGCCAAGTCCGATGACGCCCACGATCGCAGAGCGATCCTCAATCTTGGCGAGCAACGTGTCCTGCATGCAGTATCTCCGGCGGAAGGGCGCTCAGCGCCCGAAAAAGGCGCGCACGACGCGAACGACTTCGTCGAGCTGCGCACGTGTGAGTTCAGGATAGACCGGTAGCGACAACACCTCCCGGGACGCCTTTTCGGCTTCCGGACACTGCCCTTCCCGATAGCCCAGATAGGCGAAGCACGGCTGCAGATGCAACGGGAGCGGATAGTACACCGAACTGCCGATGCCAGCCGCCTTGAGATGGGCCTGCAGCTCGTCGCGGCGGGCCACCCGAATGGTGTATTGATTGTAGATCGACTCGTTGTGCGGGTCGATGAACGGCGTGACGAGGTCGTCCAAACCGGCAAAGGCCGCGTCGTAGTAAGCGGCGTTGGCGCGACGCTTCGCGCTCCAACCGGCGAGGTGCGGCAGCTTGGCCCGCAACACCGCGGCCTGCAGCGCATCGAGCCGGCTGTTGTAGCCCACCAGCTCGTGATAGTAGGTGAGACGGCTGCCATGCGTGCGCAGCTTGGCCAGCGACTCAAAGAGCGCCTCGTCCTGCGTGACCATCATGCCGCCGTCGCCCCAGCCGCCCAGATTCTTGGACGGAAAGAAGCTGAATGTGCCAATGGTGGCCGCCTCACCAGCCATCACCCAGCGGTCCTCGATACGCCGCCGCGCACCGATGCTCTGCGCCGCGTCCTCGATCACCGGCACGCCGCCGGCGGCGGCCGTGACGGCCTCAATCGGCGCCATCTGCCCGAACAGGTCCACCGCAATCACGGCCTTGGTGCGGGACGACACCGCCGCCGCCACCGCGTCAGCGCTGATGTTGAACGTGGACGGCGAGATGTCCACGAACACCGGCCGTGCGCCGACATTGTGCACGGCGCCTGCCGTGGCGAAGAACGTGAAGGGCGTGGTGACCACCTCGTCATCCCGACCCACCCCGAGCGCCCGCAGCGCCAGCAACAGCGCATCGGTGCCGTTGGCACACCCCACGGCGTAGCGCGAGCCGGAGAGCCCGGCCACTTCGCACTCAAGCTCGGCGACTGGCTCGCCGAGGATGAACGTCTGCCCATCGATGACAGCCATGGCCGCCGCCACCACGTCGTCACGAATGGTGGCGTGCTGCGCTTTCAGGTCGAGCAAGGGAACGGCCATCAGTGGAGTCGGTGTCGGTGATCGTGGTCAGGCGAGGCCGCGGCGCAGCGGCAGCGGTACTTCGCGGCCCGTTCGGGCCGATTCGTAGATGCCAAGAATGAGCTCGAGCGACTTGCGGCCGCTCCGACCATCGGTGTCGGGCTGGGCTTCCTCTCGCAGTACAGACAGCACATTCCGGTAGTACCCCTCGTGGCCGTACCCGTACACAGTGGGCGGATTCGGGGCCGAGGTGTCCACCAGTTTGTCGTCGTCGTCGTAGTCGGCGAACTCCCAGTGCTCCACCCGGTTCACAGCGGTTCCACCAATGCGCACGGTGCCCTTTTCGCCGAGCAGCGTAATCGAGCCTTCGAGATTTTTTGGGTACGTCAGCATCGTGACTTCGAGGACGCCCAGAGCCCCGCTCCGGAAACGCAAAATGGCGGCGCCACTGTCCTCGGCCTCGATCTGCCGCGCCAGCGTGGCGGTCTTGGCCACCACACTTTCCACCGGACCCACCAGCCACTGCACGAGGTCCACGTAGTGCGACGCCTGATTCATGAAGGCGCCACCGTCGAACTCCCACGTTCCGCGCCACGGCGCCTGATCGTAGTACTCCTGCGGTCGCGTCCACCGCACGGTGCAGTTCACCATGTAGAGCCGCCCGAAGCGGCCCTTGTCGATGGCGCGTTTGAGCAGCTGAATGGGCGGGTTGAGACGATTCTGCTTGACGACGAACAGCTTGACGCCGGCGTCGTCGCACGCCTGCACCAGCGCGTCGGCCGCGTGCAGCGAGATACCCATGGGCTTCTCGGTGATCACGTGCCGGCCGGCTCGCGCGGCCACGATGCCATGCTGCGGGTGCAAACCCGAGGGCGTGGCGATCACCACGGCATCGGACGGTACCGCCGCCAGCATTTCCTCCAGCCCGCCAAACGCGGGCACGCCCTGCGACTGGCCCGCGGCTGCAGCGCGCTCAGCCACGGTGTCGCAGACCGCCACGAGTTCGAGGCCGTCGATACGGGCAATGGCGTCGAAGTGATTGCGACTGATGCGACCACAGCCAACGAGCGCAATGCGAATGGGAGGCCAAGCGGCCGGTGGCATCGGGCTCACAGGAATCAGGTCTCCGCTGCCGCGACCGGTGTCACGACATCGCCATTCCGATGGTACCGCACGCCGGAATCGGGGCACCGCAGCCACTCCGCATCGGCAGCGGTGGTGTCGTTTCCGTCCGACACCATCCGGTGCCCGGTGGCGGACATCCAGCCAACACGTCGCGCCGGCACGCCCACCATGAGCGCGTACGCCGGCACATCGGTGGTGATCACCGCTCCCGCGCCGACGAACGCGTGCGCACCCAGCGACACGCCGCACACGATGGTCGCGTTGGCGCCGATCGACGCGCCGTCGCCAACACGCGTGGCCAGAAACTCCGTCTTGCGGGAGACCGCGCTGCGCGGGTTGATCACATTGGTGAACACCATGGACGGCCCGCAGAACACGTCGTCGCCCAGCTCGACACCCTCGTAGAGCGACACGTTGTTCTGGATCTTGCAGCGATCACCCACCCGCACGCCGCGCATCACCACCACGTTCTGCCCCAGCGTGCAGCCGTCACCGATCACGGCGCCGCCCATCACGTGCGTGAAGTGCCAGATCCGAGAGTTCGCGCCAACGATCGCCCCCTCGTCCAGATACGCGGACTCATGTACCAGGGTACCGGCGCCCAGCGTCACACCGCGCGAGACGCGACCGGCACCGGGCGTGCCCACCAACTCGGGATTCGCGCGCTGCACCACGGTCTCTGACGGCGCACGGGCGGGTCCAGAGCTCACGCGACGTCTCCGCTGGCCACGACAGCCGCCGACACCAGCCCTGGTGCGTGATCGCCGTGCACGAGTGCATGCCATTCCTGCAGCGACCGCACACCCGGCTCACGCGTCCGCCGCGATGTGATCGCATCGCACGCGGCGTTGGCCGCCGTGAGCGTGGTGGTATAGGGGACGCGATTCGCGAGAGCGGCCATGCGAAGGCGCTCGTCATCCTGCTGCGCGTGTTTGCCGAGCGGCGTGTTCACGAGCAGTTGCACGTCACCGTTGACGATGAGGTCCACACCATGCGGACGGCCCTCATTCACCTTGAGCACACGCGTGACCGGCGTATCCTGCGCTTCGAGGAATGTGGCCGTGCCGCCCGTGGCGTACAGCTTGAATCCGAGCGCGTGGAGCCGCGCCGCCAGCACGCCGGCGGCCGGCTTGTCGCTGTCGTTCACGGTGAGAAACACGGCGCCTTCATTGGGAAGCGCATTGT
>JBBSPE010000040.1:0-28294 GCA_038259155.1 Gemmatimonadales bacterium | reverse complement strand
GGTGGTGGTGAGCGAAGCGGGCGCCAGCGTCTACTCGGCCAGCGATATCGCGCGCGCCGAGTTTCCGGAGCTGGATGTGTCGCTCCGCGGTGCGGTGTCCATTGCGCGGCGGCTGCAGGATCCGCTGGCCGAGTTGGTGAAGATCGACCCCAAGAGCATCGGGGTGGGGCAATATCAGCACGATGTGAGCCAGCCGCGCCTCAAGTCGCGCCTGGACGATACGGTGATGTCGTGCGTGAACCGCGTGGGCGTGGAAGTGAACACCGCCTCGGCCGCGCTGCTGTCGTATGTGGCGGGTATTGGTCCATCGCTCGCGCAGAGTATCGTCTCGCTGCGCGATTCGCGCGGCGGCCTCAAGTCGCGCGCCGAGTTGCATGATGTGCCGCGGCTGGGCGCGAAGGCCTTTGAGCAGGCGGCGGGTTTCTTGCGCGTGCGTGGCGGTGTGCATCCGCTGGACGCGAGTGGTGTGCATCCCGAGCGCTACACGCTCGTGGAGCGCATGGCCAAGGATCTGGGGGTGGACGTGTCGTCGCTTGTGGGCAATGAGGCGCTGGTGTCCACGCTGAAGCTCACGCAGTACCTGTCGGACGACGTGGGCATGCCCACGCTTGTGGACATTGCGGACGAGCTCAAGAAGCCGGGCCGCGATCCGCGCGAGGCCTTTGAACCGCCCGCGTTCCGTGACGACGTGCAGAAGCCCACGGACTTGGTGCAGGGCATGGTGCTCGAGGGCGTGGTCACCAACATCGTGGCGTTTGGTGCGTTCGTGGACATCGGCGTGCATCAGGACGGACTCGTACACGTGAGCCAGCTCGCTGATCGGTACATCAAGGATCCGAACGACGCGGTGAAGGTGGGTCAGCGCGTGAAGGTGACGGTGCAAAGTGTGGACCTGGCGCGCGGGCGCATCGCGCTGAGCATGCGGAGCGACGGCGGTGGCATGAAGCGCGCCGATGGTGAGCCCGCAGAACCTCGGCGCGGTGGCGGCGGAAAGCCAGCGGGTCGTCCTGCGGCATCCGCCGTGAAGGCTGCACCGGTGATTCCGAAAAAGGGCACGGTGGCGTCCAACGGCATGCGCTTCAAGTAAAGCGGTTGACGGCCTCAGACACGGCGCCGGTCGGGGGCCGCGGGGGCTGGCGGTGGTGCGGCGGGGCCGCTCGGAGAGCGCGGCAGTGGGTCGGGTTCGGGCACTGCTGTCGGTGTGGGTAGACGGCTGACGGTGGACGGTTGAAGAGAGCATTTGGGCTCGGCTGGACGGCGACGCTGCGCTCGCCGCAACCGCGGTGCCGCCGGAGGCGTGACTCGGCCGCAGAATCGAATGCGGTCCCACCGAAAACTGTGAGCCGTCTACCCACACCGACAGCAGTGTGAGGGCCTGCGGGAACGCCGCGATCTCCGAATGGCTCCGCCGCACCGCCGCGAGTGCAAAGCCGGACCGGTGCCGTGTCTGAGGCCGTACACCGGCCACCGACCACGGATGACCGGCGCCCCCCTCTACCGCCGCGACCCCGCCTCCCCGCGTACCCCTGCTTCCGACCGCGCATTGTTCGGAAACCGCTGCAGATCCTCGCGAAACACCCACGCCGCCGCCACCGAATCTCCCGCCGCTTGCAGCGCTGCGCCCAAATCCTGTCGCACCGGCACCGACCAGTCGGGCGGCTCGCCATACGTGAGTGCGTCTTCCAGCTTCACGGCCCGCTTCAGGTGCGCAATGGCCACCACGTCTTGTGCACGCGCTGAGGCCAGCGTGCCTGCCAGTACCTCCTGCGCAATCGCGAGAATCGCCGGCGACTCATTGAACTCCAGTCGCAAGCCCTGCAGCGCTGGATCCTGCACGGCGCGCCCCACCGCAGCCAGGTCACGTTCGGCGGCTGCCCAGTCGCCCGTGGCAACCGCCGCACGGCCGTGCGCGTAATGCCACATCGCACGCGCGTACTTGAGATCAGCGGCCGGTGCCGGCGTGTCGAGCAGCTCCTGCCAACGTGCAAAGCGCACGCGGAACTGCAGACGGCGCGTCGCGTGGTGCTGCAGGAAGGCCATGCCAGGTGCGCGCATCATTTCAGGAGCAGCAAGTGAAGCGAGTTTGTCCGCCGCTTCAATCGTGAGCTGCTCCTGCCCCGCCATGGATGCCGCGAAGGCCATGAAATCGTAGTTGTGCGGATAGTAGCCCAACGTGTAGACGTTCTCGCCAGGGCGCTGATCGCGAATGTATGTCTCGTCAGCGTGTACGGCGTGCTTGTTGGCCTCGATCGCGTCCAGATAGCGTCCGACGCGCATGTAGATGTGCCCCGGCATGTGGACGAGGTGGCCAGCGCCGGGCATGAGCGTTGCCAACCGCTCGGCGCAGGTCACTGCGCGCGTTGGCTCCACGGCCTCGACCGCGTGAATGAAAAAGTGGCACGCGCCCGGGTGTTTGGGATTGGTGGCCATGACCTGCTCAAGTGATGCCAGCGCGCCGGCCATTCCGGGCTGCAGCGTGCGCTCGACCGTCCAGTAATTCCATGGCCGCAGATCCATCTGTGCCTCCGCAGACAGAACGGCTGCTTCCGGGTCGTTCGGAAACCGTGCGCGCACCTGCACCATCGCCGTGGCGTAGGCGGAGTCCAAGCCCGCGCGATCCGCCGGCGCGGACGCGGCGTAGCGCATGACCAGCGCGTTGATCAGCGCGCGCTCCACCGCCGGTGTCTCGGGACGCAGTGCACGCTGCGCACGTGCCGCCGCCGCGAATGCGGCCTCACCGGCCGCCGAGTCCATGGGCAGGTTGATGTTCGGGCCCCAGGACAGCGCCTCACCGCACTGGGACATCGCGCACGATGGATCGCGACGCTGTGCTTCGCGGAAGGCACGGATCGCCTCGGTGTGATTGAAGGCGTAGTACAGGCGCAGGCCCTGGTCGAAGTAGCGCTGCGCGAGCGGTGAGGTCGTGGAGATGGCGTAGTGGTGATCGCCGAGGTTGTCGTACAGCGGCACGGAATCAGCCGCTGGGCTGGCAAGGGCGAGCGAGAGTGCAAGGGCAAGCAGGGACATGAGGAACCTCGGTTACGGACGATGTGACATCGATGTGCGATCGATGTGTCACTGACGTGCGCGCTGGGCGTGCGGCGTGCTGTCGTCAGCTCATCCGTAAATGCGACGTCCCGGCCCCATTCACGACATGCGGGGAATGGTGGAGGTGGGGTGGTGGACGTGTGGGGACGGCGGTGACGGCGGTTGTCGGTTGGAATACCGTGCACGGTCCACGGTCAACGGCCACAGACACGGCGGCGGTCCGGCCACGCACGAGCGGTCGTGCGGCGGGGCTGACCAAGAGCTCCGGCGTTCCCGCCGCCCCTCACACTGCTCTCGGTCGCGGTAAACGGCTGACAGTTTTCGGTGGAACTGCCTCCGGCCTGCGTCCGCCTGTCGCATCCGGCGGCACCTCTGTAGCGGCGAGCGCAGCGCCGCCGTCCAGCCGAGCATCGATGCTCTGTTCAACCGTCCACCGTCAGCCGTCTACCCAAACCGAAAGCAGTGCCCGAACTCGACGCACCGCCCCGATCGTCGAACGGCCCCGTCGCACCACCGTCAGCCCCAGCCGCCCGACCGACGCCGTGCCTGAGGCCGTTTACCGGCAACCCGTCCCTGGTAACCAGTAACCGGTACCCAGTGACGTGTACCCGGTGACCAGCAACCGGTCCTCAGTACCCAGCCACCGGTCGCCACACCCGACGTCACCCAAGGCTCTCCTTGAGTAACGCCCGCGTCTCCTTCGACAACCCGCGCGCATGCGAAAGCTCGTAGAGGCGACGCACGCTCGCTTTGGCCGACACGCGCTGGCCCGCATCCAACTGCAGCCACGCGGCAGCCACCAGCGCTTCCGCCTCCACGTCGAGATTTCCCGCGGCGCGCGCCTCATTACCGAGTTGCTGCATCACGCCGGCCGCCTCGGCCGACTGGGCCTGCGCGTACAGCATCCGTGCCAGTCCGTGCGACGCTTCCACCGGGAGACAGCCTTCATCGCGACCGAGTGCCACGGCCACGCGGTACTGTCGTCGCGCGGCATTCATGTCGCCACGCTGAGCGGCGCTGCGCGCGTCTCGCAGGTGGTCGCTGGTCATGGTGCCAACCGCCGATGCGGGAGTGACGGTGTCGGCACAGACGACGCGTGGCGGGGTGGTGGCGACGAGTGAGGCCACCGTGGAGAGGGTGAGCAACAGCATGCGAACCTCCTGAAGCGTGAGTACGCGGTGATCGTCACCGATGTGCGCCGGAATCGCGGTGCACTTGGTCAGATACGACGGGCTCGATTCAGGGATTCAGCGGCGGGACGACAGCACATACAATCGGGACCAGCAGCCGTTTGCTGTCGTCCGGCGAGCGAACGCCAGCCGCGCTCAGGACATCGCAGCACCGGCGCCAGCCGTCGGCGTCTCCACGAACTGAAACGCGAGATTCGACAGCAGGCAGTACGCGGAAAAATAGTAGAAGCCTGGCCCCAGGATGCCGTCCAGATTGTCCAGCGCGCTGGTCGCAAGAAACGCGATGAACGTGCCCACGGCGAACACGTCGGCCATTGACCACTTGCTGAGGCTCCTCACGACCCTCGCCAGACGCGTCTGCGTTGCTGGATCGCGCGCCGCGAGGATCACGCCGAGTGCGATGGCCTTGAGGAACGGGATCAGGATGCTGAAGAGCAGGATGAGCCCGGCCACGAAAAGATTGCCCGAGTCGTAGAGGCGGTGCACGCTCTGCCAGATACTCTGCGTTTCGCGAAAAATCTCGCGCGTGTTGCCGAGCAGTGAGAGGGAGGCAGTGATGGTGAGCACCGGCTGCGACAGCCCGGGGATCAGACAGCCCAGCGAGACAACGGTGAGCAGCGAAGCGATCTGGTTGCGTCGGGTCATGCCTGGGTGCGTTTGGGAGGCGTGGAATGTGCAGATGATTCAGAATGCAATGTGCACCAGCGCGGGCGCGCGGGTGCAGCGCCCGCGCAACGACTGGCTATCGGAACGGAAGCACCGACACGATCTTGCTTGGTATGTCCACTTTGTTCAAGAAACTCAATCTCAAAGACCAGACGCGCATCGTGGTGCTCGACGCGCCCGACTCCTTTGACGCCGAACTCGCCCAGCTCGACGGCGTGCAGGTGGAGACGTCGCTCAAGGCTGGCCGGGACGAAACGTTTGTGATGGCGTTCGTGCTCACGCAGGCCGCGCTCGACGGGCACAGCGCCGCGGTGGCCAAGCGCGCACCTGGCGACGCGGTGGTCTGGATGGTGTACCCGAAAAAGTCGTCCAAACGCTACACCTGCGAGTTCAGTCGCGACTCCGGCTGGGCTGTGCTCACCGCCGCCGGCTTCGAGACGGTACGCATGGTGGCGGTGGATGAGGACTGGTCGGCCCTGCGCTTCCGGCGCACCGAGTTCGTGCGCCGGTAGGTTGACGATGACCTTCGCAGGGCGCAAGCTTCCACTAGCTGGCGCACTCCCCCTCCCGTGCGTCTCCCCCCGATCGGAGTTCCCCATGACCGATCTCGACAAGGCCACCGCCACCCAGCTGGCCAATATCGAAAAACGCACGGGCAAGACGCTCGCCGAGCTGGTGGCTCACGTGCAGACGAGTCCACTCGAGAAGGTCGGCGCGTTGCGCGACATGCTCAAAGCGGATTTGGGCATGGGCCATGGCGACGCCAACCTGATCGTGCACGTGGCCAAGCACGGCCTGCCGTCCGAGTCTGCCGCTGCGCCGGACGAGGCACTCGACAGCATCTATACCGGCCCCAAGGCCGACCTGCGGCCCATTCACGACGCCATCATGGCCAAGGTGTCGCGCTTTGGCCCCTTCGAGATCGCGCCCAAGAAGTCCAACGTGAGTTTGCGCGGCAAGAAGCAGTTCGCGCTCATCGGGCCAGCCACCAAGACGCAGGTCGAAGTGGGCTTCAACATGAAAGACGTGAAGGCGACCGAGCGTCTGGTGGCGATCCCGCCGGGCGGTATGTGCAACTACAAAGTGCGACTCAGCAGCGTGGACGAAGTAGACGCCGAGCTGCTCGGCTGGCTGCGGCACGCCTACGACTCGGCGGTCGCCTGATGCGCGCACGATCGTTGCTCCGCCTCTCGGCCGCGGCCGTGGTGGGCGTGCTCCTGTCGGCCGGCTACGCAGCGTCCCAGCGCGGCGGTTTTCGCGGGCAACAGGGACAGTATCTCGAACCCAACGCGAGCTACGACGGGCGGTTCACCTTCGTTCGTTTGCGCTACTCGGGTGGTCGTCGAGCGGGATGGTCGTTCGACTACCCCGCCATGGAGCGCAACTTCATGACCATCATGAACGACCTCACGTCCATTCACCCGCACGTGCGCGAGAGCAATGTGCTGGACATGGACGATCCCGAGCTCTTTCGCTACACCACCGCGTATCTGTCCGAGCCGGGCTATTGGTATCCCAGCCCCAGCGAGGCCGCCGGTCTCCGCACGTGGCTCACGAAGGGTGGTTTTCTGATTGTGGACGATTTCCTGCTCGGGCAGTGGCAGCAGTTCGAGCAGTCCATGCTGCAGGTGTTGCCCGGCGCGCGCATCCTGCCGCTCAGCGTGGACCATCCCATTTTCCAGTCGTTCTTCTCCATTGCCACGCTGGACGCAATGAGTCATCCGGACAGCCGCAACGCAAAGGCTGAGTATCTGGGCATCTTCGAGGACAACGATCCGTCCAAGCGGTTGCTCGTGATCATCAACTACAACAACGACATCGGCGACTACATGGAGTGGTCCGGCGAAGGCTGGTACCCGGTGAACCTCTCCAATGACGCGTACAAGTTCGCCACGAACTACATCGTGTACGGCCTGACGCGCTGACGTCGTCCCCTCCCCCCCCTTTCCGGATTCTTCCATGCCCACGGTTGCCGACATTCTCGCTCGCAAGGGTTCTGACGTCGTGTCGATCACGCCCGATGCAACGGTACTCGCCGCGGCGGAACTCATGAACAAGCGCGGGGTGGGTGGTGTACTGGTCGTGGACAACGACAAGAATCTGGTTGGCGTGTTCACGGAACGGGACATCCTGCGACGTGTCGTGGCGGCGGGCCTCCCGCCGGCGACCACCACGGTGGGCGATGTGCAGACCACGAACCCGATCACATGCCTGCCGCAGACCAAACTCGACGAATGCAGCGCGATCATGACCAAGCGCCGTATTCGCCACCTGCCGGTGGCCGACGAGAACACCGTCTATGGCGTCGTCACCATCGGAGACGTGATGGCGTTCCGCGTCGTGGAGCACGAGACCACGATTGAATTCCTCAACAGCTATATGTTCGGTACGCGCTGAAGGTGCCGATGCCAGGGAGCCCGGCATGACACGTTTTTTCACGTCGTGAGCAGCACGACCACGCACCAACCCGACAGTCCCACCACCAGCGTTCACCATACGGCGCGAGAGCGCATTCCTGTGGTGGTGGTGCCCGACCACGACGATATTGCCCGGCTCGTTGCCGCGCGCATCGCGATGCTCATCCGCAGCCGCGCCGCCGCGGGCAAGTCCTGCGTGCTCGGTCTGGCCACCGGTTCCACACCCATTGGCGTGTACCGCGAACTCATCCGCATGCACAGGGATGAGGGCTTGTCGTTCCAGCATGTGGTCACATTCAATCTGGATGAGTACTACCCGATGGCGCCGGACAACGTGCACGCCTATCACCGGTTCATGTGGGAGAACCTGTTCGCGCACATCGACATCAAGCCGGAGAACGTGCATATCCCGTCCGGCAGCGTGCCACGCGACCAGCTCGATGCACACGTGGCAGACTACGAAGCGGCGATCGGGCGCGCCGGTGGTGTCGATTTCCAACTGCTCGGCATCGGCAAGACGGGACACATCGGGTTCAATGAGCCCGGATCCGGCGCCGACAGTCGCACGCGCGTGGTCGCACTTGACATGGTGACACGCCGCGATGCTGCCGCGGATTTCTTTGGCGAGGAGCACGTGCCGCGCGAGGCCGTCACCATGGGCGTGGCCACCATTCTCGCGGCACGCGAGATCGCGCTGCTGGCCACGGGCGAGCACAAGGCGTCCATCGTGAAGCGGTCGGTGGAGGGCGACATTGCACCAGACGTGGCCGCCACGTTCCTGCAGCGGCACGAAGGCACCACGTTCTACGTGGACGACGCGGCGGCCGCCGAACTCACGCGCGTGGCCACCCCCTGGCTGCTCGACGAAGTGGAGTGGACCGACGCGCTGGTGCTGCGCGCCGTGGTATGGCTCTCCCGCACCACCGGCAAGGCCATTCTCAAGCTCACCGAACGCGACTACGCGGAATACCACCTGTCCTCGTTGCTGGCCAAGCACGGAACGGCTGGCGACGTCAACGGGCTGATTTTCAACACACTCGGCGCACGCATTCGCGGTCGATCCAAGCTGCCCACAGGCAAGCGCATCATCTGCTTCTCGCCGCACCCGGATGACGACGTGATCTCGATGGGCGGCATCCTGCGCAAGCTCGTGCTGAATGAGAACCACATCACGGTGGCCTACATGACGAGCGGCAATATTGCCGTGTTCGATCATGACGTGCGTCGTCATGTGGACTTCCTCACACGCCTGTCGCGTGAACAGGAGCTCGACACGGCCACTGTCGCGGCCATGCGCGAACGCGTGCTCGGCTTTCTCGCCACCAAGCAGCCCGGTGACGTGGACAGCGAGGAAGTGCAGGACATCAAGCGCGTGATCCGGGAGGCCGAGGCCGTCTCGGGTATTGAAACGCTGGGTCTCACCAGCGACGCGGCACGTTTTCTCGACCTGCCGTTCTACCAGACCGGCAAGGTGCGAAAGGATCCCATCGGCAACGCCGACGTGCAGATCGTGAAGCAACTCCTGCTCGACGAACGGCCTGAGCTGGTGTTCGTCGCCGGTGACCTGTCCGACCCACACGGCACCCACCGCATGTGCAAGGAGGCCGTGGAGCGTGCGCTCGCCGAGCTTGCGGCCGAGTCGCCCGAGTTTTGTGCGCCCGAGGTGTGGTTGTATCGCGGCGCGTGGCAGGAGTGGCCGGTCACGGAGGCCACGTGGCTCGTGCCCATTTCGCAGGACGAATTGCGACTCAAGATCCAGGCGATCTTCAAACACCAATCGCAAAAAGACTCGGCGCCATTTCCGGGGCAGGATGACCGCGAATTCTGGCAGCGCGTGGACGCACGCAACAAGGAAACGGCCGCGCTGCTGGACCGATTGGGGCTGGCCGAGTACTTCGCGATGGAAGCGTATGTCGTGATGTGACGAGCTGCGACGGCTCGCGGTGGCGGTGTGCGGTCAGGGCGGGACGTGTGGCGAGTAGACGAGGGCGCCGTACGACCACACCTCGCCTCCCGACGTCGCCTGCACAAACTGCGCGAACGTCTGCAGCAGCTGCACACTGAAGTAACCGGCCACGGCAGCGGGATGTGAGCCGGGCCCGCCAAACCACGAGCGAATGATCACGCTCTCCGCCGTGCGCGGCAGCGAGGCCACGTTCGCGGTGTACCGCGCAAAGCCGCCGTCGCGCAGCACGTAGTCTTCGGCGTTGCTCGCGTAGAGCACGCGCACCGTCTGGCCGCGTTTCGCCACGAACTCCCCGATGCCGGCGAGCGCCTTCGTACCGGACAGGTTGCCCACCACCGGGATCACGAGATTCCGGCGTTCCAGCTCCTTCACGTACTGGAAGTCGGCCTCGGTGGCGAGGTAGCTCGCGCGGCGTCCGGTGCGGTCGGTCTCCAGCAGCAGATCGCCCAGCGTTGGGTAGTACGGGCGTGGCGCGCGGCCGAGCGTGGTGAAGCGAAGCGCGAGTCCACCCTGCATGAACGCCGCGTGGAACCGGTCGATCGTGGCCAGGTCGCCGTCCGAGAGCGGCACCTGAACGTCAGCGAGCGCGCGTTTGATGGCCGCCCGAGCGCCAGAGCGACTGGCCAGCGTGGGGGCCACGGTGTCAAAGTGCGCCACCAACTGCTCCACTGGACGGTCGAGCCACGGGACCGCGTCGGCCGGGACGGGCAGGCCAAGCCAGAGGGCGAGGTAGTCGGCGCGCGAGCGTGACTGTGCGAACAACGCCTTGAAGAGCAGGTGCTGCAGCAGGTTGTCGCGGCGGACATCGAGCAGGAACGCGATGTCACTGCGGGTGCGCGCGATGTAGGAGAAGCTCTGGTCCGGTCCCACCCCGATGTACGCGCCACCGCGCACGCCAAGCCGGTCGAGGGCGTCCATCACATGGAGATAGCTGCGCTCGTTCGAGATCAGGTTGTCGGTGTCGAAGTAGCCGCCGGCCTCCGACAGGTCGGCCACGGTGCGCGCGAAGTCAGCGGCCGACAGCGAGGCGGTCGCACGTCCGGCCGCCGCCGTTGCCTGCGACCGCACCACCCGCGTGGGCAGGCCGACGAGCAGCACCCACGCGACCGCCCAGAGCGGACTCACCAATCGGTTGCGCATGCAGTGAGGATATCTTGCGGCACCACGTTCGCGCGAGGTGCCGCTCCGTGCCCTGCGCCCGCCCCCTCTCGACCTCCAGCATGGCCCTGCTCGCGCTCCAGGACATTTCGATCGCCTTTGGCGGCCCTCCCGTGCTCAACCACGCCGATTTGGCGATCGAGCGCGGTGACCGCGTATGTCTACTGGGCCGGAACGGCGCGGGGAAAAGCACGTTGCTGCAACTCATTGACGGCACGCAGCAGCCGGACAGCGGCGAGGTCGTTCGTCAAGGAACGGTTGTGGTGTCGAGGCTTCAGCAGGACGTGCCGGACCAGCTGGCGGGCACCATTTTCGACGTGGCCGCCAGCGGGTTGGGCGAGGCTGGCGAACTGCTCGCGCGCTATCACCACATCAGCCACGCGCTGGCACTCCAGGCCGATGACCGCGCGCTGCGTGAGCTGGACCGGTTGCATCAGGCCATTGATGCGGCCGACGCCTGGCAGCTGAACAATCGGGTCACCACGGTACTCGAGCAGCTCGGTCTCGACCCGGACGCGCTGTTCGACGCGGCCTCCGGTGGCCGGAAGCGGCAGACGCTGCTCGCGCGCGCCCTGGTGCGCCAGCCGGACATCCTGCTGCTCGACGAGCCCACCAATCACCTCGATATCGGCGCCATCGAGAAGCTCGAGACGATGCTGGTGGAGCGGGGCGTCACACTCATGTTCGTCACGCACGACCGGGCGTTTCTGCGCCGGGTGGCCACGCGCATCGTGGAGCTCGATCGCGGTCGCTTGGCGGACTGGGGCGGCGACTACGACCTGTACCTTGAGCGCAAGGCGGCCTCGCTGCACGCCGAGGAAAAGGAGTGGGCCGACTTTGACCGCAAACTGGCGGAGGAGGAGAAGTGGATTCGCACCGGCATCCAGGCGCGTCGCACCCGGAATGAGGGTCGTGTTCGCTCGCTCGAGGCCATGCGAGTGGAGCGCACGGCGCGGCGCGACCGGGTGGGCACGGCCAAGCTGCAGGTGCAGGAGGCCGAGCGCAGTGGGCGCTTGGTGGCCGAGGCGCGAGAAGTGTCGTACGCATACGAACGGAATTCGGTCGTTCGCGACTTCTCCGCCACCATCATGCGCGGTGACCGTGTGGGGTTGATCGGTCCGAACGGCGTGGGCAAGACCACCGTGTTGCGTCTGCTGCTGGGCGAGCTTGAGCCGCAACAGGGATCGGTTCGTCTAGGAACGAATATTGAGCTGGCCTATTTTGACCAGCTGCGCGAGCAGCTCGACCCGGAGGCCACGGTGTTCGATTCGGTGGCCGATGGAGCCCAGTTCATCACCGTGGGCGGGAATGAACGTCATGTGAGCGGCTGGCTGCAGGATTTTCTGTTCGCCCCCGATCGGTCGTTGACGCCGGTGCGCGCGTTGTCCGGTGGCGAGCGCAATCGACTCCTGCTCGCCCGCCTCTTCACGCAGTCGTTCAACCTGCTGGTGCTCGACGAGCCCACCAACGATCTGGATATCGAGACGCTGGACCTGCTGGAGGACCGGCTGCTCGAGTTCAACGGCACGCTGCTGCTGGTGAGCCATGATCGCGCCTTTCTGGACGCGGTGGTCACGAGCACGCTGGTCTTCGAGGGGCAGGGGGTGGTGCGCGAGTACGTGGGCGGGTACACCGACTGGCTGGCGCAGCGACCCGAACCGGAAGCCGTGAGCCGCGCGGCGGCCGCCAAGGCCCAACCCAAGGCGATCGCCCCGGCAGCGCGCGAAGCCAAACCGGCCCGCCCGCGCAAACTCAGCTACAAGGAGACGGCGGAGCTGGCCGAGCTGCCCGACCAGATCGAGAAGGCCGAAGCGGAGCGCGGTGCGCTGTACGAGACGTTGGGCGACCCCAACACCCAGCGCGATGCGGCGGCCGTGTTGGACGCCAACCAGCGACTCGTGGCCGTGGAATCGAAGATCGAGAACCTGCTTGCCCGCTGGGAAGCCCTCGAGACTCTGGCCTCGGCGTCATGACCCCATGCCGCTGACGCCACCTCGCGAGATTGCGGTCGGCGCCTGCCAAGCCGTCAGCACAGGGCGCGTCGATCGCGTACCCTTCCGTAGCCAGTTCCCGAAGCAGTCCGCCTGCGCGTGTCCCGCCCGGTCAAGGCGCACACCGCGCGGCGCACCCTCCCGCCTACTCCCGCGAACTCCCTGCGAATGACCTCACGACGCGACTTCCTCAAGGCCGGTGGTGTCTCCCTCGGCGCCCTGGCCGTCGGCCCCGATCTGCTGCGCGCCTCGTCTGGCGGCGCGCTGTTGCCCGCCTCGGCAGCGACCGGCTATCGGCCGTTGCCACCGGTGTACACCGACCCCGCCACGCGCGAACTCCTGATGGAGGCGCTTGACGCTGCCAAGCGCGCCGGCGCCTCGTGGGCGGACGTGCGCATTGGTCGCAACCGGAACAACTCCGTGAACACGCGCGAACAGCAGGTCACCAACGTGGTCGAGAGCGACACGATGGGGTGCGGGGTGCGCGTGCTCGTGAACGGCTGCTGGGGCTTTGCTGCCACGCAGGAACTGAGCAAGCCGGGTGTGGGCGGTGCGGCCCAGGAAGCGGTGGCGATTGCCAAGGCCAACGCCGTGGCGATGGACCGCCGCGTGACGCTCGCGCCGGCGCCCGCATTGGGGGACGTGACGTGGCGCAGCAGCTACACCGTGGATCCGTTCACCGTGTCGCTCGAAGAAAAAGTTGGACTGCTGTTCAAGGCCAATGCAGAGGCGGTGAAAGCGAAGAACGTGCGGTTCGTGAACTCCGGCCTCACGTTCGTGAAGGAGGAGCGCAACTACGCGAACACCGACGGCTCGGTGATCACACAGGATTACGTGCGCAGCTGGGTGACGCTCTCCTGCACGGCTGTTGCCAATGGCGAGTCGGCCACGCGCGGACCCGAAGTGGTGCAGCCGGCTGGCCGCGGCTGGGAATACGTGCTCGAAGCCGACATCGTGGGCAACGCGTCCAAGTGGGGGGAGGAAGCGGCCGAGAAGCTCACGGCCAAGTCGGTGGATGTGGGCCGCTATGACCTGCTGCTGCACCCGTCGCAGCTGTTTCTCACCATTCACGAATCGCTCGCGCACCCCACGGAGCTCGATCGTGCGATGGGGTACGAAGCCAACTACGCCGGTACGAGTTTCATGGCGCCTCCAGAGGACGTACTCGGCAAGCTCAGGCTCGGGCCCCCTATGATGAACCTCGTGGGCAACCGGTCCGAAGTGGGCGCGCTGGCGACCATCGGCTACGACGACGACGGCGTGAAGCCCGATGACTTCCACATCGTGAAGGACGGCATCCTGAATGATTACCAGACCACGCGTGAACAGGCGCCGTGGCTGGATTGGTGGTACGCGAAGAACGGGGAGCAGCCGCGCTCGCACGGCTGCTGCTCGGCGCAGAGCTGGGCCGACGTGCAGTTCCAGCGCATGCCGAACGTCTCACTGCAGCCCGGCGAGCAGGACCTCTCGTGGGACGACATGGTGGCGGCCACCGACCGCGGCATCGCGATGATTGGCCGGTCGTCGTACTCCATTGATCAGCAGCGCTACAATGCGCAGTTCGGCGCGCAGCTCTGCTATGAAATCAAGGGCGGCAAGATCGTGGGCCAGCTCAAGGACGTGGCCTATCAAATGCGCACACCGGACTTCTGGAACGCGATGGACATGCTGGGTGGCAAGTCGAGCTACGAGTTCGGCGGCACGTTCAATGACGGCAAGGGCCAGCCCGGTCAGGCCAATGCAGTGAGTCATGGCTGTCCGCCCACCCGCTTCAAGAACATCAACGTCATCAACACGGGGCGCACACTGTGAGCCGGGATCTCGGAGCACCGCGCCGCCTGGTCGGCGCCAACGCACACTGCGTGCTGGCCGCCAATGGCGTGCTCACGCGCGAGGCCGCGCAGGTCTTGGTCGAGCGCGTGGTGAAAATGTCCAAGGCCGACGCGATCAACGTGTCGGTGCAGAGCGGTCGTGAAACGAACCTGCGCTTTGCCGACAACCAGATGTCCACCTCGGGCGTGACGTCCAACACCACGCTCCGTGTGGAGAGCGTGTTCGGCCAACGCGTGGCGTCGGTGGTGACCAACGACCAGAGTGACGAGGGACTGCGTCGCGCGGTGCAGCAGTCCGAGGCGATCGCCAAGCTGGCGCCGGAAGATCCGGAGTATCTCCCGGGACTCGGGCCGCAGGAGTACGAGCCGGTGTCCGCGTGGTTTGACAGCACGGCCGACCTGAGTGCAGAGGCTCGCGCGAAGGCAGCCCTCACGGCGCTCGCGCCGGCGCGCGCCGCCAAGGATCTCACGGTGGCGGGCTTCATTGTGTGCGGCGCTGGTGCATCGGCCATTGGCAATGAGAAGGGAATGTTCGCGTACCATCGCAGCACGAATGCGAACTACACGCTCACCGCCCGCACCAACGACGGCACCGGCTCCGGCTGGGCCGCCGCCGATGACAACGACTGGAACGCGGTGAACTTTGGGTCTGTGGCCGAACAGGCCATCGACAAGGCCAGACGTTCGCGCAATCCTGTTGCCATTGAACCGGGTCGCTACACCGTGATCTTCGAACCCGAGGCGACGGGTAATCTCGTGTCCGTGATGCGCGGCGCGCTCCAGGCGCGTTCGGCCGACGAAGGGCGCTCGGCCTTTTCCAAGCAGGGCGGTGGTACGAAGGTGGGTGAGAAGATCCTCGACGAGCGCATCACGCTTTCGTCCGATCCGCGTGACCCGCTCGTGCTGGCGTCGCCGTTTGATGGCGACGGCATGCCGCAGGGCAAGGAGGTGTGGGTGGAGAACGGCGTCCTCAAACAACTCTCGTACAACCGGTTCTGGGCGCAGAAGCAGGGCACGCAGCCCACGGGCGGCGGCAACTCCATGCGTCTGGCTGGTGGCAGTGACTCGCTGGCGTCCATGATCGCCGATACCGAGCGCGGTGTGCTGGTCACGCGCCTGTGGTACCTGCGCGCCGTCAACGGCCGCACCCTCGTATACACGGGGCTCACGCGCGACGGCACGTTCCTGATCGAAGGCGGCAAGATCGCGCGTTCCATCAAGAACTTCCGGTTCAACGACTCGCCGCTGTTCATGCTGAACAATCTCGAAGCCATCGGTCCGGCCATCCGCACGGCCGGTGGTGGCAGTCTGGTGATGCCCACGGTGAAGGTGCGCGACTTCAACTTCACCAGTCTCTCGGACGCTGTCTGACGCGGCGCGGCGCCGGGGATCGGGTTAGCTTTCGCCAGATGGCCCGCTGTTCCGGCGGCGCTGTGCCTGGAGACGTGGGTGTCCGGGTGCCTTCTTCACCTGACCGACACGGAGCTGCCTCTCGTGGCACGAAAGCCCAACTACGATTTTGAGCGTCGCAAGAAGGAAATGGAACGCAAGGCCAAGAAGGAGGCCAAGCGCGAGGAGCGCGCGCGCCGCAAGGCCGCCGGTCTGCCGGACGAAGACGGCGTGGAAGGTGAAGAGGGCGCCGAGGGTGAGGATGGGGATGACTCCGACTCGGACGACGATGAGAACGTGACCGGCTGAACCGCGCCGCGTCCAGCTCGCTCGCCCAGATCAACAACGTGCACCTGCCGACACCGATCACGCTGGCGGGCCACGGCGTGCGACTGGAGCCGCTGGCGCCGGCGCACACTGAGGCGCTGGCGCAGGCAACGCGCGACGGCGAGTTGTGGAAGCTGTGGTATACGTCCGTACCGGAGCCCGACGGCACCGCGCAGTACATCGCGGACGCGCTGGCCGGTCAGAGCGCGGGGCACATGCTGCCCTGGGCGGTGCGCGATCTGGCGCTCGACACGATCGTCGGCAGCACGCGCTATCACGACATCGTGCCCTCGGCGCACCGCGTGGAGATTGGCTACACGTGGTATTCCGACCGCGTGCAGCGCTCTCATGTGAACAGTGCGTGCAAGTGGCTGCTGCTGCACCACGCGTTTGAGACGTTGGGGTGCCGCGTGGTGGGGTTGCGCACGGACCGGTTCAACACCCGGTCGCAGCGTGCCATCGAGCGCCTGGGGGCGCAGCGCGATGGTGTGATCCGCCACCACGTGGCGAGGCGCGATGGCTCGGTGCGCGATACGGTCGTGTACAGCATTATCGCGGCGGAGTGGCCTGACGTGTCGCGCGGGTTGCGGGCGCGGCTCACACGCTGACGACAGGTGAGGCGATGACGGTTCGCTGTCGCAACAGCCACTCGGCGGCCATCACGTTGGGTATCCAGCAGAGCCAGGCCACCACGGGATAGGCGCTCGCGAACGGGATGCCGGCGATGGCGCTTGCCGGAAGCCACAGTCGCAGCGTGACCGCTGCGAAGGTGAAGGCAAAGCTGCGCACCATCCAGCGGCGGTGCGTGCTGATGTCGCCCAAGCGCGCTGCCCGTACCGCGATGGCGGTGGTGAGCAGCCAGCCGCTGGCGAGCAGGAAGAATCCCGAATGCCCGGTCCATCCGCCCATGGACACGGTGCTCATGAGCAGCCCCGAGCTGCCGCCGAGCAGAATCGCCAGGCCGTACGCCCGGCCAATCCAGCGGTGCGATGGCCCGCGCCGAGCGCGCGGACCCGTGAGGAACTGCCACGGGCCGAGCGCGAGTGCGATGCCGCCGCAGAGCAGATGCGTGACCACGGCCCACGGATACGGCGAGCTGGCCAGAAATGGCGGGCGCGCGCCCGGCAGCGCGAACAGCGTGAGAGCGTAGCCGGCCACGCCGACGGACAGCAGCGTGAGCAGTGCCCAGGCGGCGTACCAGCCACGCGTGCGCATCGAGATCAGGGTTTGGCAGGCACGAGCATGTGCGCCGGGATCGGGTTGTCCGGACGTTCACTGTCCCACATGACGGTCACGATGTACCAACGTTCACCGCTGTTGAACAGCTGAATGCTGTTCACGCCGCGCGCAAACGGCTTGGCGTCTTCGAGTGTATTCCTGGAGTCATAGGCGCTCATGATGTGCGTCACGTGGCCGTAGTCCTCACGGGTGCGCCCGATCTCGCGTTCGTAGAATCCGTTGGCGACCAGCCCGGGACCGGCAGTCTCCGTGTACTCGTCCATTGACCAGTTGCGCAGTTGTCCCTTTCCGTCTCGGCCGGTGCCGGTCACGACAAAGCGAGCATTGGGTACAAACAGCGAGCGCAGCCTCTCAAAGTCGCGTGGTGCGCCCTTGGGGCCTGAAATCGACGCGTACAGCGCCGAGATGATGCCGTCGAGCGTGGCGACGTCGGCGGGGCGGGCGGCGGGAGCCGGCGTGACGGGAGCCGCCGCGGGGGCCTGAGCGCTGGCGCGTGCCACGGCGGGTGAGGGTAGCGCCACCAGCGCGCAGGCTGCCAGCAGAGTCAGGGTGGGTTGACGGAGCATGAGGAAGAACCTGGGAGCGAGGGAGGAAGGCGAGGGCCGGCGCCAACCATCGTCCAGCCCGTCGTGCGCTACTACGCCACGACGGGTACGGCGTTTCTGGTTCGTCCGATCGGTGTGACGAGTGGGGGTTTCGGGAGGATGAACGGTTGGCGTTCTGGCTCGCGTCGGAAGGCGCGCGACCCGCAGCCGAGACCGAGGCTCACGGCGTCAGCGTCGCCGTGCCCGTGCGCACCAGCATGGGGTCACCCGGTACGGTCCACGCGAATACGAGCTGGTTGCCGGCGCGCACCATGCGCGGGAATCCGCTGCGACGGCTGCCGGCCACCGTGGTCACGGGTACTGCATCCGACTGCCGGCCGTCCCATGCCACCCGCCGCACACGCACGCTGCTGCTGTCGGTGCCAGCGCGTTCCATCCACACCACGACCGGGCGGGCCGATTCGTCGAGCACCACGGACACTCGGCCAATGGGGTCGCCGTCGTCCACGCGCACGGCCGGGCCAAAGGTGCGGCCGCCATCGGTGCTCATGGCCAGTCGCACGCGCGCCGTGTCCTGCGCGCCGGTGAACCACGCCACGGCCACCGAGTCACCGGCCGCCGCGACGCTCGGCCCATTCACTGGGCACGCCTCAAAATGCCAGTTGTCGGCGAACACGATGGTCGGCTCACTCCACACGCCATCGGCTTCGCGCACGATCGCGATGTCGCGAATCTCGTCGTCAGTGCGGTTGCGATACACCACGACGCGCCCGCTGGCCGTGGCTGCCGTGGCAGTCTGGCAGCAGTCACAGATGCGCGGGTCGAGCAGCGCGTCGGGCAGCGTCACGCCATCGCGGCCAAGCACCGTGGTGCGCAGCGTCATCTCACGGGCGCTGTCGGGCATGGCGCTCTTGCGTCCGTCCAGCCACACTGCGCCCACGCCGTCCCCGCCCGCCGCCCAGAGGGACACAAACCCGTGCTCGGCCTCGAGTCCGTCGGTGTGCGGCGTGGTGACCGACGACCAGCTGTCGCCGCCGTTTGTGGAGCGGGCAATTCGCACCCCGTACGCATAGGTGCCCTCGCCCTCGCGCTCAAGCCAGTGTGCCGCGAGGTCTCCGTTCTCGAGCGCGACCAGGCTTGGAAAATCCGCCCAGTTCACGAAGAGGGGATTCCCGCGCACGATGTCCCGCAGGTCGCTCCACGCGCCGTTCTGATGGCGCGCGAATCGCAGCGCGTTGGTGGTGCTGTCCACGCGCTCCGTAAGTGTGAGGAACACCGAGCCATCAGGGGCCACGACCAGGTTGGGTGTGCTTGCGTTCGCATAGGTCGTGGCGTCGTTCATCGAGACCACGCCAATGGGTGGCACGACATCGCCGGCGGTGTCGGACACGGGCGGCGCGGCGTCACAGGCGGCGAGCAGCAGCAGGGGCGCTGCCGTACGGCACGCGGTGCGGTACGCGGTGCGGTACGCGGTGCGGAGCGGCGCGAGGCGCATACGGGCGGTCGGTGTGGGAGCGTGGGGGAGCAGCAGGGGACGGTCGCCGGGAGAGGATGCTCGGTTAGAATGCACTCGTGGCATGCACGCCTGGCATGCACGCGACGCACGCTTTCGTCAGCCAACACGCGCCTCCCTACCCGCTCGAATATGCACAAAGTCCGGCACCTCTGCGTGTACTGCGGATCCCGTTCCGGTGCGAATCCGGCGTATGTCGAGGGCGCACGTGCGCTGGGGACCGCTCTGGCGGTGCGTGGGGTGGGTCTTGTGTACGGCGGCGCGCGGGTGGGACTCATGGGCGCGGTGGCTGACGCGGTGCTGGCCGGCGGCGGGCGCGCGGTGGGTGTGATTCCAGCGTTTCTGCAGGATCGCGAGCTCGCCCACGGCGGGCTTTCGGAGCTGCACGTCACGGCCACCATGCACGAACGCAAGGCGATCATGGCCGAACACTCGGATGCGTTTGTGGCGTTGCCTGGTGGTATCGGCACGCTGGAGGAACTGTTCGAGACGTGGACGTGGGCGCAGATCGGCGTGCACGACAAACCGTGCGGCGTGCTCAACACCAACGGCTACTACGACCAGCTCAGTGGTTTCCTGGACCACGCGTTTGCCGAAGGGTTTGTTGGCGCGCCGCACCGCGAGCGGCTGCTGGTGGACGGTGTGCCAGCGCGCCTGGTGGACCGATTGCTCGAGTCCGTCCGTCCGGGGTCCGTCCGCCCCAACCGCGCGCCGTGAAGGTCGCCCTCTCCTGACCCGGCACACCATGTCCGTACGTCATCTGCTCCTGCTGTCCAACTCGCGCAACGCCGACGGCGAGTTTCTGTCGCACGCCCGCGACGCGATCGCGGAGCATCTGGGCGGGGCGCGGCGCGCGTGTTTTGTGCCGTACGCCGGTGTCACCATTTCCGCGGACGCCTACGCGGCGCGGGTGCGCGCGGCCTTTACGGCGTTTGGTGTGGTGGTCGAGAGCGTGCACGAGGCTGCGACGCCAGCGCAAGCGATGGCCGAGGCAGACGCGATCGTGGTGGGCGGTGGCAACACGTTTCGCCTGCTCGAGCAAGTGCAGCAGCACGCGCTGCTCGGCGCCATGCGAGAGCGGATCAGTGACGGCGTCCCATATGTAGGATGGAGCGCCGGCTCGGTGCTGGCGTGCCCGACCATTGGCACCACCAACGACATGCCCATCGTGTCGCCGAATGGTTTCCGGTCGCTCGGCCTCGTGGACTTCCAGATCAATGCGCACTTCACCGACGCGCATCCTCCGGGCTTTCGCGGCGAGACGCGTCGGGAGCGGCTGGCGGAGTTCGTGGCGGTGAATCAGGAGGCCCGCGTCGTGGGGCTGCCCGAGGGGAACTGGATCACGGTGCACGGTGCGTCGGTGGTGGTGCACGGTCCCCACGCCACGCCGTGGTTCAGCGCGCGGGTCGAGGGCACGCTGCCGTTGGGCGAGGATGCCCGGGAGCTGCTGGAGCCGTTCGGGCCGCCGCACGGGCCGCTGTCCGGGGTGTCTTAACGGGCACGGAACATTTTCGTCCAAGTGTCCGTGAAAACTCTCAAATCATTGGCCCTTGGGGCCCTGCTTCTCGTTCTTGGCGCTGCCGCTCCACTGGCCGCCCAGGGCGTCGATATCATCCGCGGACGGGTCACAGGCCCGGACGGCACCGGCATCCCGAACGTTGCCGTGACGGCCACCACGCTCGAAGGCCAAGTAAGCCGGAGCGTGCGGTCGGACAAGAACGGGCGCTACACCATCTCTTTCCCGGGTGGCGAGGGCGACTATTGGGTGAGCTTCTCCTCCATTGGTCTTACGCCGCGCCGCTATCAGGTCAAGCGCACGGCGGACCAGGAAATCCTCATCGCCGACGCGCGGATGTCGCCTGCGGCGGTGAGTCTGGAAGCGTTTCAGGTGACGACGCGGGCAGCGGCGACCCGCGCGGATACGGTCGGTGATGTGGGCGGCAACGAGCGCGACCTCATTGACGCGACCGATCCAGGCCAGCTCTCGGTGGAGCAGATGGGCGATCTCGTGGCCATGGCGGCTGCAATTCCCGGCGTGCAGCTGATTCCCGGCGCCGACGGTGCAGCGGACGCCTTCTCGGTGTTCGGACTGGGTGGCGATCAAAACAACACGCAGCTCAACGGTCTGTCCTTCGGCGACGCGAGCATCCCGCGCGACGCCAATGTGTTCTCGTCGCTCTCCACGGCCCCCTACGACGTGTCCCGCGGTGGCTTCTCGGGCGGCCAGCTCACGATCCGCACGCGATCTGGCTCCAACTTCGTGCGGCGCTCGTTCAGCTCGAACATGGTGGCGCCGCAGACGCAGTGGACTGACCAGGCCGCGGCCGCGTCGGGCCAGCAGTACACCAATCTGTCGCTCGGTGGTGCCGCCTCGGGCCCGATCTCGACCGATCGTATTTTCTACAATACCTCGTTCCAGTATGACCGCCGCCTGAACGACCTGCAGACGCTGCTCAACACCAGCCCACTGGGCTTCACCACGGCCGGTGTCTCTGCCGACTCGGTGAACCGGCTGCTGCAGATTCTGGCCACCGAGAACGTGCCCGCGAGCATTGGTGGTTTTCCGGGCCAGCGCATCAATGATCGTGGCAGCTTTCTCACGAGCTTCGACTTCTCACCCCAGAGCTCGGCGCGTGGCAACACGTATGGCCTCGCGCTGTCGGCCAACGTGAACCGCTCGAATCCCGTGTCGGGTGGCGGCGGCTTTGGCGGCGGGGCCGGATCGGCGCTGTCCACGGAAACGCGCCAGGGCAAGAGCCTGAGCTACGGCCTGAACGCGCAGCTGCGGCAGAGCGGTCTGCTGGGCTGGCTCGGCATCCTCACGGAAACCACGCTGGGCACGAGCCTCAGCAAGAGCAACAACGATCCGTACAGCTTCCTGCCGGCCGCCTCGGTGCGCGTGAACTCTGAGCTGTCGGACGGCGCCGCGTCGGTGAGCAACCTCTCGTTCGGTGGCAGCCCGTCGTCCAACCAGTCCACGGGCAACTCCACCACAGGGTTTGCGAACACCCTGTCGTGGTTCAGCGATGACAACCGGCACCGCGTGAAGCTCACGTCCGAGCTGCGCTACGAGAGCTATTGGCAGGATCTCACAAACAACGAGCTCGGGACGTTCACGTTCAACTCGCTGGCGGACCTCGAGGCCGGCGTGCCCGCGTCGTACTCGCGCCAGTTGGCGCCGCGGCGTCGCAGTGGCAGCCAGATTGTGGGCGCCATGTCGCTCGGTGACGCCTGGCGGCCTCGTGACGGCCTGCAGGTGCAGTACGGTGTGCGGGTGGATGGCAACGACTTCCTGCAGGGTCCGAACTCGAACCCGGCCATTGTCGCTGCGTTCGGGCGCGACAATGCAGACGTGCCCAACAAGCTCTATGTGAGCCCGCGTCTTGGCTTCTCGTGGACCTATGGCACGGCCGATCAGGTGGCGTTCACGCCGGGCATGGTGCGCGCCCCGCGCGCCGTGGTCCGCGGCGGCGTCGGCATCTTCCAGAATACGCCCCGCACCACGCTCATTGGCGGCGCGATCGACAACACCGGTCTGCCCTCGGGCCTCCAGCAGCTGAGCTGCCTGGGCGTCGCGGCACCGTCGCCCAACTGGAGCGACTACCAGGTGGACATCGCGAACATCCCGACCACCTGTGCCGACGGGACCACGGGCACCGTGTTCGCGAACAGCAGCCCCAACGTGACGCTCTTTGCGCAGGACTTCGTCGCGCAGCGGTCGCTGCGATCCAACGTGCAGTGGAGCGGCGCAGTGCTCAACAACCGCTTTGCCGCCACGGTGGACGCGACGTATTCGCGCAACTACGGGCAGAGTGGCAATACGGACATCAACTTCCCGGGCAAGTCGCAGTTCACGCTCGAGAACGAGGCATTCCGCCCGATCTTCGTGCAGCCGGCCAGCATCGTGCCCACCACCGGACAGACCGCGTGGCGCGAGGCGCGGGTCGTGGACGCGTTCGGTCGCGTGACCGAACAGGTGTCCAACCTGAGCTCCGACAGCAAGCAGCTCACCGTGAGCCTGCGGCCGATCGCGTTCAACTCGCGGATCTCCTGGAGCACCAGCTACGTGCTGTCCGACGTGCGCGAACAGTTCCTTGGCTTCTCGAGCACCGTGGGTGACCCCACGTCACGCGAGTGGTCGTCGGGCCGGTTTTCACGCCACCAGTTCCAGTACAATCTCGGGTACAATTTCTTCGACGCCGTACGCGTGAGCTGGAATGGAAACATCCAATCGGGTACCGACTACACGCCGCTCGTGGCGGGCGACCTCAACGGCGACAGCTACAACAATGATCGCGCGTTCATCTTCAATCCGCTGGCGGTCGGCGTCGATGCGAATGTGGTCGCGGGCATGCAGTCACTGCTGGCCACGGCCACGCCCGAAGCACGCGCGTGCATTGAGTCGCAGCTGGGCAATCTGGCCGGCCGCAACTCGTGCACCGGACCCTGGAGCACCAGCGCCAACCTGAACATCTCGTTCAACTCGCTCAAGATCGGGTTGCCGCAGCGCGCCACGCTGTCGCTGCAGATTTCCAATCCGCTCGGTGGCATTGACCGCCTGGTGAACGGCTCCGACATCAAGGGCTGGGGCCAGACCATTCCGCCCGACCAGCAGCTGCTGTACGTGCGCGGCTTCAACGCCGGCACGAATCAGTTCGAGTACGAGGTGAATGAGCGCTTCGGCTCCACGCGCCCGTCGCAGAGCGCCTTCCGCCAGCCGGTGTCACTCACGGCGGTGTTGCGCTTTGACGTGGGCCCGTCGCGTGAACGGCAGCAGCTGCTGCAGTCGCTCGATCGTGGCCGCACGCGCACCGGCAACAAGCCGACGCTGCAGCAGCTGCGCGGTACCGTGAGCGCGGGTCTGGTGAACCCGATGCAGCAGATCCTCGTGCAGGCTGATTCGCTCAAGCTCACACGGCGACAGGCCGACAGCCTCACCACGCTCAACCGCACCTACGTGCTGCGCACCGATTCCATCTGGACGCCGGTGGCGCGCGAACTGTCCGAACTGTCCGACCGCTACAATCACGACATTGCGTTCAACAAGTACAAGACGGCGCGTGAGCGCTCGGTAGACATGCTCATACGCCTCGCGCCTGAGGTGAAGGACCTGCTCACGGCCGAGCAGTATCGGCTGCTGCCCACGCAGGTGGCGAGCTTCCTTGATGTGCGTACGCTCAAGTCGGTGCGAAGCGGCACGGCCGGCGGTGGCGGATTTGGTGGCGGTGGTGGTATGGGCGGTGGTGGTGGCGGTGGTGGTGGCGGTGGGCGCGGACGTGGCGAGGGGTAAGACTCGCGTGACCGGCCCGAACATGTTGCTGCCCACGATCGCTCGAATCAATCCTTCTTCAGGTTTCACGATGACCATGCGCCCCTTTCGCCGTACCGTGGGCACGCTCCTCGCGGTGTCGCCGCTGCTGGCCTCGCCACTACTGGTGAGTCCGCTCTCGGCGCAGGACTCCGTGCCCAAGATTCCCGTGCGCCCGCTCGGCCCCGTGGAGGCCAAGACCGCAGCATCGCTCGGCAGCATCAACACGCTGCGCGCGCTCAGCAACGGCAACGTGCTCGTGAACGACGGGCCGCGGCGACAGATCCTCATGTTCGACAGCGAGCTCAAGCTCACCAAGGTGATTGCCGATACGCTCGAAGCGTCCATTCCGTATGGTCAGCGCAACATGGGGCTCATGCCGTACGTCGATGACTCGTCGCTGATTGTTGATCCGGCCACGCTGTCCCTGCTCGTGGTGAACGCCAACGGCGAGCAGGTGCGTGTGATGGCGCCACCGCGTACCAATGACATCAATCAGCTGGCGAGTTCGAACTTCGGGTCAAACGCATTCGATTCGCAGGGACGGCTCATCTATCGCCTGGGCGGCGGTGGTGGATTCGGTGGTTTTGGTGGCGGTGGCGGTTTTGGCGGAGACGCCGGTGGGCGTGGCGGCCGTGGCGGTGGCGGTGGCGGTGGCGATCGTGGTGGTGCGCCGGCGCCGGCTGGTGCGACCGGCGCGACGGCGACGCCTCCTGCTCCCGGAGGGGCCGCTGCAACCACGGCCGCTGCAACCACGGCAACGCAGTCCGGTGCGCAGGCGCGTGCCCGGGTAGCTGCCGCCTCCGAGGATCCGCAGGCCGGTGGCGGTGGTCGCAACTCGGCCCAGATCACCGTGAACGGCGAGCGCCGCACGCGGTCGTTCAATCAGACGAACCTCCCCGATTCGGTACCCATCCTGCGGGCGAATCTCGACACCCGCACCACGGACACCGTCACGTTCCTGCGTGTGACGAACCCCAAGTTCGATATGAAGACGTCGCCCGAGGGCGGCATGCAGGTGACGGTGAAGATGAATCCGCTCCCACAGAATGACGACTGGGCCCTGATGTCCGACGGCTCGGTGGCCGTGGTGCGCGTGCTCGACTATCGCGTGGACTGGTTCAAGGCCGACGGCACCCTCGAGCGTTCGCAGCCGCTGCCCTTTGACTGGAAGCGCATCACCGACGACGAGAAGATCAAGATGGTGGACTCGCTCAAGGCCGCGGCGGCCGCGGCAACGGAACAGGCGCAGCAGTTGGTTGGCGGACCGCGCGGGTTTCGTCCGAGCTTCGAGCCGGTGGAAGCCGAGCAGTTGCCCGACTACTTCCCACCCATTCGCGCCGGCAGCACGCTGGCCGATCAGGACGGCAATCTCTGGATCCTGCCCGCGACGTCCTCGCTGGCTGGATCGGTGATGGGCATGATGGGTGGTGGTCGCGGTGGCCCACCGGGAGGCGCACCGGCTGCCGCGCCCGCAGCCGCTGGTGGCCTGGCGTACGACATCGTGAGTCGCGAGGGAACGCTTGTGGAGCGCATCCAGCTGCCCGCTGGCCGGAGCATCGCCGGAGTCGGTCCCGGTGGTGTGGTGTACCTCACCGCGCGACAGGGTCGCGAAGTATTTCTGGAGAAGGCGCGGCGCTTGCCGCCGCAGTAGACGCCCGTCCAACGCCGGCCTGCCGGAGCGCCCGCCACGACAGCACGCGTGGCGGGCGCTTTGGCATTCACAGCAGTGCCCGCCGTATCTTGATCGACGTCCTGCGCTCGTGACCACCTCATCGCCGCACCCGCCCTGCGACCCATGCCGAGTCCCCTCAAGGAGCTGCGCGAACTGTTCGCCTACAACCGATGGGCGAACGATCGTCTGCTTTCACGCTGCCGCGCGTTGTCCGACGATGAGTTCACGCGGCCGCTCGGCGGGAGCTTCGGCTCCCTGCGCGAGACCTGGGCTCATGTGCTTGGTGCCGAGTGGATCTGGCTCGAACGGTGGAACGGTGCGTCGCCGCCCGGGTTTCCAACCACGTGGGATCTCGCGTCCTGGAATGCGGTATACGCGCGTTGGCAGGAGATCACGCGTGATCAGGCCGCGTTTCTGGAGCGGCTGACGGACCAGCTGTTGCACACGCCCGTGTCGTATCGCAACATGGCGGGTACCACGTTTGCCGATCCGCTGTGGCAGCTCATGCGCCATGTGGTGAACCACTCCACGTATCATCGCGGGCAGGTCACGCTCCTGCTCCGCCAGCTCGGACACGAGGCCGTCAGCACGGACCTCGTGCTCTATCACCGCGAACTGTGCGCCGCCGCCAATGGCTGACGCGCGGCGCACGACCCTTTCGGGACATTTCATGAACCGTTTCATCACGACCTCTGCGGCCATCCTTCTCAGCGCGGTCGCGCTCGCCCCGCAGCTGCAGGCGCAGGCCGCCGCGACTCCGACGCCCGAGATCCGCTTCCGCGCCCCGCAGAATGGCGCCACCGTGCCGGCCACGTTTCCGGTCGAATTCGGACTCCGCAACTACGGTGTCGCGCCGGCCGGCGTGGACCTCAAGGGGACGGGTCATTTCCACATTCTCATCAATGTCGAGTCGCCGGCACCCGGCGTGCTCATTCCCGCCGACTCGCTCCATCGGCACTTCGGAGCTGGACAGATCGAGACGTCGCTCACGCTCGCGCCGGGCACCTACACGCTGCGTCTGGTGCTCGCGGACTTCGAGCACAAGGTGATCAGTCGCGACCTCATCTCGGCGCCTATTCGCGTGACGGTGCGCAAGTAGCGCGTTGGTGGTGGCGCTTCGGAACTAGAGGTACGGCGCGCCAAGCCGCGCGATGCCGTCGCGCAGCCGCACCGGCAGAGACCGCGAGCGCATTTCTGCGGCGGATATTGGTCGTGCCGTGGCGATGCGCCCGTCAATGAACCCCTCAAGCTCGGCCGCGAGCGATGGATCATAACATTCGAGGTTGAACTCGAAGTTGAGCAGCAGGCTGCGCGCATCCCAGTTCGTGGAGCCAATCAGGCACCACTGTCCGTCCACGGTGAACGCCTTGGAGTGGTCGAACGGGGGCGGTGAGAGGAAGATGCGGCAGCCCTTCTCGAGCAGCGGCAGGAATTGCGGCGCCATGGCCCAGTCCATGACCGGCAGGTTGCTGCGCGACGGCAGCACAATGTCCACCGTGACGCCCCGCATGGACGCCACCTGCAGGGCGCGGAGCAACACGTCGTCCACAAGAAAGTATGGACTGATGATGCGCACGTGGTGTGTGGCCGCCGACAGCGCACCCAAGATGAGGTCCAGGATGTTCTCAAGGTCGCTGTCCGGACCGTCGGGCACACCGCGCACGACCACGTCGCCCACCATCCCGAGCCGCGGGAACCAGGGATCGCGATTGAGTTGCTCCCGCGTGGCAAACGCCCAGTCCACGCTGAACGCACGCTGCAGTTCGTAGACGGCCGGTCCGTCCACCCGAAAGTGCAGGCACCGCACCGGATCGTGCGGCGCGTGAGAGAGCACGTGGCCATCGCGAATGTTCATGCCACCCGTGAACCCTACGCGTCCGTCCACCACGAGAATCTTGCGATGGTTGCGCAGATTTGCGTACCGGAAGAGCCGCGGCAGGCGCGTGGGCAGAAACGTGGCCACGGGAATGCCAGCGGCCTGCAGCCGGCCCACCATGCTCGGCCGCGAGTAGCGTGAGCCGACGTCGTCG